>CBJNFW010000061.1:0-33332 GCA_966435935.1 uncultured Nocardia sp. | reverse complement strand
GCTGCCGCGTGCGGGTTCGGAAGGTGCGCGCAATGCGGATGGTGTCGGTGAGGCGGGGCGGCCGCGCACGGGATCGGAACATGCGCGCAACCCGGATGGTGCTGAGACAGGGCAGCCGCCTGCCGGGTCTGAGCGTGCGCGCAATGCGGATGGTGCTGGTGAGGCAGGTCGGCCGGGCGGGGGATCCGAGCCTGCGCGCACCGCGGATGGTGCCGGGCAGGAGGAGCGGCCGCGCGGGGGTCGGGCGGCTGCGGGGGATGCCGAGGCAGGTGATCACAAGCCGTCGGTTCGGGCACGTGCGGACGAGGGGCGCGATGCCGCCCGGAGGCCAGGGGAGCGCGATTCGACACGGACACAGGATGATTCGACGTCGAGTCACGACGGCGACAAGCCCGCTGCACCCGCCGGGCGGTCCGAGCGGCAGATCGCCGAGGCCGAGGGCCGCGCCGCGGCCGAACAGCACCGGCAGCGCGAGCGCGTGGAGGAATCGCAACGCCGCGTCGAGGAGGCACACCAGGCTCTGCGGCGGGCGCAGGAGGCGTACGACGCGGCGCACCCCGACCGGGGATCGCAGGACGACTCGACCGCTCGTCCGGACAACGAACTGGACGCCGCCCGGGACGACTACCATGCCGCGCTGGCCGATCACGCGGAAGTGCTGCACCAGGCAACCGACGAGCTGGTGGCGGCCGCGCAGACCGCCCACGCCGAGGGTGTCCGTGGCGAGGAGCTGACGAAGGCGTATCGGGCGGCCGGGAAGACGGCGCTGGAGTACTACCACGCCAGAACCGGGCCCGATCTCCCGGAACACCTGCAATTGAAGGACGCCGCGCCGGACGCGTTGCGCCACGAGCTGGAAACGGGTTCGGAGGCGGACAAACTCGCTGCGGTGATCGAGGCGATCCGGCAGGCATCACCGGACGGCAAGATCGTGCTGCGCGAAACACAGGTCATGGCGACCATCGCGATCCGGGACGGCGCGATCAACATGGACGCCGGCGAGGGCAAGTCGTTCGTGTTCCTGGCCGGCGCCACCATCGATGCGGTGGAGCACGGGGCGGTCCAGGTGCTCACCACGCGCGACAATCTGGCCAACCGCGAGGTCGACCGGTACCTGAAGACGTTGGGCAACATGGGTTTCGACATCGTGCGGATGGATGCGGACCATGCCTACGCCGAGCCCGCCGAGGGCCGGCCCACGATCTACATCGGCACCATGGAGGATGTCGGATTCGGCCATCTGCGCGGCAATATCCCGCCCGGAAGGCGCGTCGCCATCGATGAGATCGACGAGGCGCTCGTGCACGCGAACACCACCTACATCCTTTCCGAGGGCGCCGGGGAGAGCGCCCCGCCGCATGTGGTGGAAGAGGTCGTCGGGGCGCGCGACATGCTCGAAAGCGGTCTGGCCGAGGATGATTCGGGCCACCGTGTGCTGACCGAGGCCGATTTCGGCCGGCAGGCCGACCAGAAGGGCGGGCCCGCGGTGCTGACCGAGCAGGGCCGGGCCAAACTCGAGCAGTCACTGGGGCGCGAGCTGTCCGAACAGGAGCTGCGCCGGTTGAACATGGCCGCGGCGGCCAAGTGGGAGTACCGGAACAAGGTGCATTTCATCATCGCCGACGGTCGCGTGCTGATCATCGATCAGACCACCCACAAGGTGATGTTCGATCCGGAGACCTCGACCGAGAGCCGCTGGAACGGCGGTCTCGCGCAGGCCATCGAGGCCGAGCACGGACTGCGGATCCGCGACGATCCGGGCAGCACGAACGAGCTGAGCGCGAAGGAGCTGATCAACGACCACTACGAGGCCAAGACCGGCGCCTCGGGCACGGCGGAGGGCGTTTCCGGACCGCTGCAACACGATTACGGGATCGGCGTCACGGAGATTCCGCGGCACGAGGCGTCCAAACTGATTCACGGCGCGGACGACGTCTCGCCCGATGAGACGACGAAGCTGGACCGGATCGCCGAGGACATCGTCGCCAATCACGAGTCGGGCCGGCCGCAGCTCATTCTCGCGCACCGCAACGACATCGTCGGCGAATTGTCCGCTCGGGTAACGGAACTCACCGACGGCACCTCGGTCGAACACGTCGCGGTCGATGCCACCTGGGTCGCCGAGCAAGGCGTGCACGCCGAGGCGCGGTTGCAGGAGATCTTCGACGAGGCGGGCAAAGAGGGCAAGATCCTCATCATCAACATGCAGGGCGCGCGCGGTGTGGACATCCCGATCGGGAAGGACATGAACGCCAGGGGCGGCCTGCACGTCATCGTCACCGGCCACTCCGGCACCTCGCACGATATCGACATCCAGGCCGAGAACCGCGCCGCGCGGGCCGGGCAGCGCGGCACCGTCCAGTATTACACCTCGCCCGAGGACGATCTCTACGCGCTGAGCGCGAATCCGGACGTCCAGCACGCGGTCGTCCGGTACTCGCAGTCGATCGGATCGCGCGACGCGGACGGCGTGGTCGCGCCGACGAACGATCTGCGCGTCGCCGCGGAACAGCGGCTCCGGGACATGGTCGAGCCGCTGCAGGACGCCGCCGCCACGCGCCTGGGCCTGACCCGCGCCCCGCCCGGCGACGGCAGCGCGCCCGTGCCGACGCGCGAGGGAGCGGGAGCCGAGCCCGCCGAGCGTCCGCCCGCGGGGACCGGGGATGGCCCGCCCGCCACGAACGAGCGTTCGGCCGCGGATTCCGGCGCGCATTCGCCGGTGGCCGCTGAGGAGAACCCGGCTGCCGCGAGCGGTGAGCGTTCGCCCGCGGCGGCGACCGAGCATCCGCCCGCTGTACCCGGTGGGCGTTCGGCTGCGGCGGCGAACGAGCCTTCGCCCGCAGTGCCCGGGGATCGCTCGTCCGCCGAGTCCGGTGCGGATTCGTCCGTGGTGCGCGGCGAGAATTCGCCTGCGGCGGAGAGGCATTCGCCTGATCTGGCCGCCGAGCGCTCCCCTGCGGTGGCCAGTGAACGGTCCGCGCCCAGTGGTGATCGGTCGCCCGCGGCTGACGATGCGCGTTCGCCGGTGGCCGAGCGAACTCCGCCGCCGGCCGCCGACAGCGCTGAGGCCGACGTGTCCGGGCATCGGATCCGTGGCGATGACACTACGAATACCGCTGGCGCAGACAGTATCTCGGAGCCCTATGCGGAAACGACTCGGCAGGGATCGCCTGTGCGCGGGATCGTTCCGGGCGAGGACCCGGATGAGCGCGTCGACGGGGAGCGATTCGGCGATCCGGAAACCGCCGTGCCGCAGATGGATACGCCGGACACTGCGGTCGCCGATCCATCGCGGGGACAGCAGCTTGTCACGGAGGATCCTGCCGGATCCGGAACACGGTTCCCGCATACCGCCGGCCCGGGTACCCGGACGGGGCCGGCCGAGAACGCTGAGGATCGGGCACGTGCTGCCGAGCCCGGGGTTCCGGCGGAGCCCACGACGGACCCCGAGACCCGGGGGAGCCGTCCCACGGATGCCGGTGCCCGGCCAGAGCGGGGTGCGGAGCCGGAGCGTCTTTCGGAGCCGGAGCGTCTTTCGGAGCCCGGGGATCGATCAGGGCGTGTCGCAGGCTCGGGCACCGGGCGGAGCGCGGAGCCCGGAGGACGAGCGGAGCGCGGGACTCCGGTTGCCCGGGCCGGGGACTCGGCCGGTGATGTGCGGGTGGGGCAGTTTGCCGGTTCGGTGGCCGAACGTTCGGCGGAGGCGGATGCGGCGTCGAAGTCGGAATCACCGGGCGAACACGTTGCGGTGCGGGGGCATTCGAAGGGACCTGCTGGGCCCATCGAAAGTCCGCCCGTCGCCGGACGGGGGCAGCGAACTTCGGCAGAGTCGGGTTCGCCTGTCGTACCGGGTCATTCACCGAGTCGTTCCGGCGAAAAGGCGGCGGATTCGGAGCCGGACCGCCAGAACGCTGAAAAGGATTCGACGAGAACCGATTCGAATATCGATCCGGTAGTCGTGGTGGCGTCCGAGCATTCGGGCGTTGCGCCGGGAGCCGGGGCGAGGCGAGTGCCGAACTCCGACGGTTCCGCCTCGAAGCCCACTTCGCGGCGCTCGGAGGAAACCGCGTCGGAGGCGAAAGCGCCAGCAGCACAACGGAATACGAACCGAGGTAGGTGTGCGCCGCTGGCGTTGCAGCTGATTCGCGAGCTGACCGGCAGCAGGTTCATCCGGCCTTTCGATCGGGAGGTGGGCCCCGAGGGGGTGACCGCCAAGGAACTCCAGGTGGCCGCGGGCGGGCGGCTGCGCAGATTCCCCGGCGGGCACGACGCGATCGCCGACCGGCTGCGCAGAAAGGGGAACGGCGCGGTCGCGCTGGTGGTGGACGAATACGCCGACTCTCGTGCGAATCGGCCCGGTGCGCACGCCTACGTGCTGGTGAACGAGAACGGCAGGATCGTCGTCCGGGATCCGTCCACCGGCGCGGTGCAGGACTATCCGCCGACGGTGCCGGTCGAACTGCGCGAAACCCGCGCGATCCTGTTCGACGGGAAGGGCCGTCCGACGCACCCGCTGCGGTGGATCGTGCGGTACGTGATGCGGTCGTCCGCCGCGCAGTCGCGGATCGGTGCGGCGAGCGCCGCTGCCGAGGTCGAGCGTCTGGTGGCGGCCCGGGACGAGGACGAGCGCGCCCGGCTCGCCGCACACGCCGCCGTGGAGGCCGCACGGCAGCGGGTGAACCGGCTCGGTCTCGGACCGCAGGGCCCGGCTCGGGAGGGCACGGTCGGTATCGCGCCCGAGGAACTGCGCCCGCGCAGGCTGCCGGGCGAGCCGGCCGACCCGGATCACCCCGGTTACGTCAGGACATTGGAGGAAACGGTCGAGTACCTGCGAGGCCGGGCCAAGCGCGCCGACCTGGCCGGACCGTGGCAGCGTGCCGTCGACGAGCTGGATGCCGCGGCGCGACGGCAGTGGGAGGCCGACGCCGCGGCCACGCGGGCCGGACACGAACTCGCCGAGGCCATTCGCGGCGATATCGACGTGCGGCCGGACGGCATGCTCGCGCGGCGGGCAGTGGTCGATCAGCTGACGCAGGACCACTCGCGCGCGATCACGCGACTCGCTGTCGCCGAGGAGAATCTGGCCGCGGCCCGCGAACGTGTCGATCGCGCCGGGCCGGGCCGGGAACCCCCGGATACACCCACCGGTATCCGGCTGTCCGATGCCGAACTCCGCCCGCGTCGTGCACTGGGCGAGCCGGCCGATCCGCGAGATCCGGCATATGTGCGGACTCTGGACGAGACCATCGAATATCTGCGGAGCCGCACCAAGCGTTCGGATCTCGCTGCGGGATGGCTCCGCGACGTTCGGGCCCTGGCGGATGCGGCGCGCGAATTCCACACTGCCGGAAGGGAAGCCGACCGCCTCGCGGCTGCGCTCGAGGTGGCCCGGAACCGGCTGGCGAGTGCGTCGGCGCAATCGCGGCACCAGCCGCTCGATCCCGCAGCCGAGGTGCGGCGGGTGATGGACCGGCTCCCGGAAGTGTTCGACCGGCCGCGAACCTTGGCCGAGCTGCACCGCAGGTTGCGTCCGGGTACGCCGTTCGAGGTGCTGCTGGCGGTACGGGAATTGTCCTACCGCCGCAACGACCTCGTTCCGCCGTCGTTGTCGCGGGAGAGCCTGGACGAATTCCTGCGACGCGTCTGGGACCGCCGCGATTCGATGCAGTCGTACAACGACGTCTACCGGCTGTATTCGGGCCGGGTCATGGGGGCGGTCGAGGATCCGCACGCCTACCTGGACGGGCTGGTTCGGATTCTCGGCGAGCGCGCTCCGGGTGGGCAGCTCGCGGTGCTCCAGGACGTCGGCGTCCTGGTACCGGACAACGCGGACGTCTGGGCGCCCGAGGACGTCAGCTTCGCGCACTTCTTCCGCCACGTCGAGCCACTGGCCCCCGAGGACGTCGGGTACCGCGTCTACGTGAACGCGAGTAACGCGGGGGCTCCGGATCTGGCCGCGGGCATCGTGCACGAGATCCTCGACGAACCGGGCCGTTTCCCGGGAATCCACTCCATGAAGGTGGCCGGTCCGCACCGGCTGCGTGACGACCGTATCGTGATCTACGTCCGCGATCTCGACTCCGCGCAGCGAGTTGTGGAGTGGCTGAAGACATTCCAGGACGCTCGCCCGGACGCGTTCGGCTGGAACGTGCCCGCGATGACCGACCAGGTGCTGCCCGGGGTCGGCATCGGCGCCGAACCGCCCACCGATGCCGCGGGCCGGGACCAGAGCTTCGGGGAGGTGCGCAGCGACATCATCCTGGAACAGCTCGACGCTCATCGGCGGGGTGATTTCGCGGATTTCCGGGTGGCCGTGCTGAATCGGCTCGTCGCGGCATATGTGGATCCGGATCATCCGTACCGGCATTCGGACAGTTCGGACCCGGGGGCGGGCGATGCCGCATCGTCGCTGCGTCCGGGAGCGCCCGCTGCGGGTGCGCCGGAACCTGGGCCGTCGCAGGCGGGCCACCGGCAGCCGAGCCTTGCGGAGCGGACCGCATATCTCACACCGGAACGGCTCGCGCTGCACGGCCGGAAGCTGGTCGAGCACACCGAAGCCGTTGCGCGACTGGCGGAGTTGCGCAAGCAACGCAACCTGCTGGCGGCGCACCTGCTCGTCGATCCGAGCGGCGGATGGGCAGCGCTGCGGCCGGAGCATCTCGACCACACCCTCGACGAATTGCGTTCCCGGGCGGCATTGCCGGGTGAGCACGCGCGCCGGGCCGCGGAAATCGCCGCGCTGGAACGTTTGTCGCGCGATCACCAGGACCTCGTGGACGAGATCGCGCGCCTCGACGCCGAACTCGCCGCACTGGAGGCCACACCCGATCCGGATTCGCTGCGTCCACCGGGATGGACCGAACACGGTGCGCCGCAGGAACATCGGCCGCTCACCGCGCGCACGCGCCGAGCGCTGCGTGCGCTGATCCGCGCCGCTGACGCCCGCGCCCGGACCTGGGAACAGGCACTGTCCCGGGTCCGGGAACTGGGTATCGACCCCGGCCAGGTGCGCCGCGAGGTGCTGAGCGGGCAGCTCGCCGCGAAGGCGGACCGGGCCGAAAAGGATCACGAACACGATCTGCGCCAACCGGATTCGCGCGGGCAGAGCCTGGCCGAGCTGCGGTTGCGAGCCGAGGCGCTGGGCCTGGTACCCGGTTCGTCGAACGCCGCCGAGCTGCGCCGGCGCATTCTGGTCGCCGAGGCGGAACGAGCCGCGGCCGCGACCGAGGTCCCGGCATTGCGACGACTCGCCGGGGAGGCGCACAGTGCGCCACTGGCGGAGCTCGAACAGCGGGCGCGCGATCTGGGCGTGCGCGTCACCGACTATATGGTCGAGCAGGCCGTCCGCGATCGGATCGGTGCGATCGAGGAGCGGGGCGGGCAGGCGGTCCGGGAGTTGTCCGGCACCCATCGCGACAATCGCAGCGGCCCGAGTCACCGCGACCCGTCCGCGAGGACGCCGATCGGCACCGAACGCCTGCACGAACTGGCGCGCGAATACGGCATCGATCCGGCGGGCCGGGCCGATGCCGATGTGGAACGGGCGTTGCGCGCGGAGATCGGCCGCCGCACGGCGGCAGCACGGGAGCGCGGGGCCCCGGTGCTCGCGGAACTCGATCGGTTCCGGGTGGCCGTCGCCAACGAGTCGGTGCGGCGCTCGGAGGCGCAGGCCGCGGCCGAGCACGAGATCCTCTACCACCGGACCGGCGCGTCCGATCGCAGTCCGCGGATCATCGGCACCACTGCCGGTCACGCCCGGTACGGCGACGGCCACACCCTGACCGTTCCCGAAGCCGCGGGCGCTCGCGGCCGGTACGTCGGCGTCGGTGCCGCCGCGGATCCCGAGACACATCTGCCCGCCGCGCAGCGCAGGCGACGCGCCGCGCAGGGTTTCCCGGACGCGACGTACTTTCGCGTCTCGATCGACGAGCACGGCGTCGTGCGAGTCGGTGAGCACCGCCCGCCACCCGCGCCGGTCGAGCGGCTCGGCCCCGGAACTCGGCCGGGCGACTGGACCCCGCACGGCGACGAGCGGCGGTTCGTGCCCGAGCGGGGCAAGATCCGGCGGAACCTGCGCCAGCTCGCGTACGACATCCGGCGGCTGACCCGTGCGGCGGACGCGAACTACACCGAATTGCTGGACCTGGCAGAGACATTGGACATCGATGCGCCCTGGCAGCTCGGTCCGCGCGAACTCGAGGCCGCCACGCGAGCGAAGATCGCCGAATTCCGCACCCGCGCCGAGGAGGCGTGGGACCGCGCCGACGATGTCTCGCCCGCCGAACATTCGGCGCTGGTCGCCGAGCGCAACCGGCTGGAGGACGAGGCGCAGGCGGCCCAGGAGATCGGCGATGAGCTGCTGTTGCGGCTCGCCGATCACGACAACAACTACGTCCGCCCGCGGGATCTGAAGGCCGCCGATACGGCTGTGCTGGCCGCCCGGCGTGTGCTGGCCGCGCACGGCGGGGTGCCGATCGGCCGGGACGGTCGTCCGGCGCACCCCGGGCAGGAGGTGGCCCGGCTGATCACCTCGGCGGACGGTGCGAACCGGCTGGTGGTGGTCTCGCCCGCGGCCCAGCCGGACCACATTCTGGATCCGGCTACCCGGCGCGCGCTGGTGGGTAACGGCGAGTTCGTCTTCCAGCAGGTGCGGGTGGACGAGAAGGGCCGGGTGTGGACCCGCGACCTGCGCGAACCCGAAGGCGGCCCGGCCGCCCTCGCCCCGGCCCCGGTCGCCGAGCCGACGCCGAAGGCGATTTCCGAGCAGCCGGAAGCGGACGCTTCGCGAACCCCCGACGCTCCGGTCGAGGAGTCTGCCGCACTCGCACCCGAGGAGGCACAGCACCGGCTCGATCAGCTCGTGCGCCGGCGCACGGCGAAGGTCGCCGCACAGGAGCGTTGGCGGAACAAGCTGGAGGGCCGGGCCGCGAAGTTCCCCAATGCCGACGTCTCCCGGAGCGCCTGGGCCGAGACGGTACGCCGGCTCAGTGGCGAGACGACCGGTTATACCGCGGAATACCAAGGGCTGGACTATGTTTCGCCCGGCGAGCCCGAGCAGGTCGGTCCCGCCGAACTGGCCCGTCGCCGTGATCCGGTCGACAAGCTGGCCCAGGCCGCGCGCAACTACTACGAACTGAGCGACGAGATCCAGCAGATCGACGAGGATATCGACGCGCTGGTGCGCCGGGGCGCCAGCTACGATCCGGCGCACACCGCGGCGTTCGACGATCTGCAGGTGCAACTCGCCGATCGGCACAAGGCCGCCGTGGATGCGTCGAAACCGTTGCGCCGCTGGCGAGATGAACTCGAGGCCCGGCTGGTCCAAGCGCGCCGCGACGGCGATCCCACCGCCGACGACCCGCAACGATTGCGCGAGCTCACCGAGGCGCAGGAAGCGGTCGACCGCGCCGATACCGATATCGATCGGCTCAACGATCAGCACGCCGCGGCGACCGGCGCGTGGGCCGATGCGGCGAAGGCGCACTGGCGCGCGGTGGCCGTCGCACCGGACGAGCCGGAAAATCGGCTTCGGCAGCTCAACGCCAATGTGTTCTTCGATCGCGGCGTCCCCGACGGCCGGGGTGGATTTCACGGCGGCCGGATCATCGTCGTCGCAGGCCGGGCCGAGTACGGCAGGCTCGATGCCACCGCGCACGATGCCGCACTCGCCGACGCGCTGGCGCGCCACCACTATCTGGCGCGGCTGCTGGAACGTCCGGACACCACGGTCGACTATCTGCGGGTGACCGCGGACGCACAGCTTCGGACCACGAACGTCCGGCTCGGTTCGCCCGAGTTGCAGCGCGCCACCATGGGCCCGCGCACTCCGCGCCCGCGGGCTCTGCCGGTGACCGATCCGATCGCGTGGCGGCGAATCGTCCACGAGGTCACCGGAATTCCGGCGGGCTCGGAGACCAGGTGGCGCACCCCGGAGCAGGATCGGCACGCTGCCGAACTCGAGCAGTTCGCCCGCCACGCGTTGCCGCCGGAGACGCTGATGCAATGGCGTGACGCCGAGGGCAACTGGCACAGCACCCGCGCGGGCGAGGCCCGCGGTTATCGCGCGTACCAGCCCAAACTCGAGCCCGGCAGCAAACTGAACAAGATCTGGCAGAAGGAGCTGGACGGCTGGCGGTTGCCGCCGAAGGGCTGGGCCCCGTTCGGCGGCGAGGACAAATCGCATCTGCGCGCACGTTCCTACGACGAGAAGATGCCCGACGGGTTCAGTGGTGCGGTCGCGGTCGAACCGTTCCAGAACATGGTGGAGCCGTGGCTGATTCACGAAATCTACGGTTACTGGCCGGAGATGAGCTACGAAGAGCTGGAGAGCCTGAACCTGGATGGCCGCGCCGAGGCGTTCTGGCTACAGGGCCCGGGTCCGGGTATGGAGCCGCCGCCCGGCTGGAACGAGGAGGATCACCACGATCTGCCCCTGCACGACGCGCTCTACACGATCGGCAAGCGGTGGATCCAGATCGGCGAGGGCGTGCGCAAGCTGCCGTGGATCATCGAGCATTTCCACAAGAATCCCGAACTCGGCAGCCGGCGGCGCAACCGGTACTGGCTGCCGGACGGGCCGTTCGACCCGGATCATCCGTTCCTGCGCAAGATCCCGATCGTCCGCAGCTATCGGGGCTACCGCGGCTGGAAGGCACCGCGGCGGGATCTGCAACCGCCGCACCTGAATTGGACCGAGGCCGAGCACGGCCCGGCCAGTGAACTCGATCCGGTGCGGGCGCGTTTCTGGGAGCGCGACGTCGCGAACTGGGCGCAGGTGCAGGCCTGGGCGGATCGCGTCATCGGCGAATTCGCCGACGACAAGGCGCATTCGGATGTGCGGCGGATCGTCGATCAGCTGACCACACCGCGCGACCCGCTGTTGCGTCGCGGCGACGGCGGCGCGGTCTTGGCCGAAGTGCTGGGCTTCGCGCGGCACGCGGACGGCACCCCGCTCACGCACGAACAGCTCGTCGCCGAAATACTGCTGATCAAGCGACATCTGATGATCAACGAGATGCGCGTGCAGGATCCGGCCAGCCCGGAGGGCAGGCTGATCGAGAAGCCGTACGACCGGCTTCCGCACGTGGCCGACGCGTGGTTGCGGCTGACCGGAATCGGCGATCGCGACGGCCGCACCCGGCCGTATCCGGAGGATCTGCTGCTGCTCGAGGATGCCCACGCCGAGGCGGACTACCTGCGCACGCACCCCAAGGCCACCTGGCACGAGGCCGACGAGCACGCCGCGAGCCTGGGCCACGACTGGGATACCAACCGCCGTCGACTGAGCGGACAGTTGGTGCGGCGGCGCGGCCGGCTGTACTACCCCGAGGAACTGCCCGCCAACCGCCCGCTGCGGCGGCGCACATTCCCGTTCACCGACAAGCGGATTCCGCTGCTGAGCGATCGCACGCTGCCGGTCGCGGCGCTGCCCTACGCGGTGGAACCGTTGGCGCCGGAGCACGACTGGCTGCCGCCCGCGCCGCGGCGCGCCGCCCGGGTACTCGCCGAAACCGGTGTGCGCGAACGGTTCCCGGAGTTGCCGCAGGAGCCGGTCGCCGCCCTGCGGGAGCTGGCGGTCCAGGTGCTGCTCGGCGACGGACCGGTGTACGAGCTGAGCGACGACCCCGCGCTGGCACTCGCGGTTCGCGCCGGTGCGGTCGAGAATTTCGCCGCCGCGCAGACTTTCGAACAGCGTGAGCGGTGGGCCGCGCTGCTGAACCACGCCGGCTCCACGGCCGCGCCGAAGGAGCTCACCGAGCAGTTGCGCGCCGAGGTGGCGCAGCAGCTTTTCGCCTTCACCGATCCGGCCGCGGCGGCTCGGGCGCAGCGGCAGGCCGCACACCAACTGGCGCTGCTGGACTGGGCGCAGGCCGAGCGCGAGCGGGTGAATGCCCGGCGGCAGGTGCTGGACCGGGCGCGGGGTCTGCCGGTGGATACCGACGAGCTGCTGTCGGACGAGATGAAACATCCGACGGCCCTGCAGGATCGGCTCGCGGAGGTGCGCAACCATCGGCGGGTCGTCGGCCCCGAGACCGATGCGTACCAGAACCGCGTATCAGCGTTGCACGACGCTGTCGAGGATTATCACCGGCTCGACGCCCGGGCCGCCGAACTGTCCGAGCGGGTGCGTGCGGTTCGGGCCGAGGTTCAGCCGGGTGACGCGGTGCACTACCCGGCCGCCCGGCGTGCTGAGATCGACTGGCTGACAGATGAATTGCGACAGACGGTCTCGGCCCGGGAGATCGCCCGGGACGAGGTGATCGCCCGGGTGGACGGCGTCCGGGTGAACGTCGAGGAGGTGCTGCACGACGACCTGAAACGGGCAGCGGAGCACCGGCGCCTGTTCGAGGAATTGCGGTCGCGCACGCTGCCGGTAACCCAGCAGGACGAATACTCCGAACGGGTGTCGCGACTCGAGAATGCCGTGACGGCCTTCCACCGCGCCGATATCCGCGCCGGCGAGCTGGCCGATGAACTGCACCAGGCGAAGTCGCGCGATGCGGAGTTGGCCGCCGCCGAGGCCGCTGCCCGGCGCGGCGAGGCCGACCAGCGGACGATCGAAACCGGCTCGGGCCCTGAGAAATCGGGTACATCGACGCCGGAAAACGTTTCCGTACAGCATATTCGGTCATCGATGCCGCACTCGGTGGCGCCGGTCGCCGATCGGCTGCGCTTCGCTCATCAGGTTTGGGATTCGGTGCTTGACGGGCTGTCCGCCGAGGAACGCCGGGTTCTCGGCGAATTCCTGGCGGGCCGGGGTTCCGGGTTGTCACCGCAGGAGGCCCCGATCCTGGACGAGGTGCTCGGGCGGGCCGCGCTGCCCGAATCCGCACTGGTCACCTTCGAGGGAGAACACGGGCTGTTCGGCGACGGCACACCGGGATCGGTGTACGAGGTGCCCGGATATCTGCAGGGCTTCCTGGGCAGAGTATCGGCCCGCCCCGAGTCGAACTACCACCTCGAACTCACTGTGCCCGAAGGCATACCGGCGCTGTTCGCCGGCGGGACCGACCTGTCCCCGGGCGGGCGGCTGGAGACGGCCAGACTGTTGCTCGGACGTGGGCTGCGCGTCCGGGTCGACGCGGTGCACGAGGAGGACGGGCAGATCCGGGTGCGGGGCACCGTGCTGCCGCGGACCGAGGAAGCCGGCCGGCCGCGCATCGCGGTACCGGCCGAGCCGCACGAGGCCTACCGACGCCGGCTCGATGCGGCGGCGAAGGCCGAGGACACCGCGCACGAGATTCTGCGTCAGCTGGCCCCGACGATCGGGATCGATCCCGGTCCGACCGGTAACGACCTGGCGCGTGCGGCCGTTCGCACGGTCGGTGCGGACCAGGACCGGTTGCGCGCGGAGATCAAGGCGGCGCGGGCAGCCGGTGATATCGAGCGGCATCAGGCGCTGCGCGAGCAGCTGGCGATCAACGCGCCGCTCACTCGGGCCGTGGTCAAGGTCACCAACGACTTCTGGGCGGCGGTCTCGGAGCAGGAGCGGCTGCGTGCCGAGATGCAGGCGCTGGGCCTGGATCCGTCCGGTCCGGACGATCTCGGCGTGCCGGACACGCCGCAGTCCGGGCCCGATGCCGGCGGCGGGCCCGGCCGTGACGGCGGCGATACGGAATCTCCGTCGGCGTCCACGGGTGGCGATCACGACGGCGATTCGGGAGGGTCGGGCGACGGGCCGAGAACACCGGCCAAATGGGAAGGCGCGGAGCCGGATCCGGAGCCGGCTCGCAACGACCGGTGGAGCAGTCCGGGATCCGAGCAGCAGCACGTGCCCACCACGCGGGCGTTGAAGAAAGCGCTGCGCGATCTGATCGCGGCCGTGGCCCGGCGCGAGCGGGCCTGGGACGCCGCGCTGCGCGACGCGCGAGCGGCCGGGTTCGACCTGGACCGAATGCACCGGGAAGTGCTGCGGCACAGGGTTTCCGATGCCGCGATGCTGGCGGAGCAGGACTACGCGCGGCGCCCCGCGGTGTGGCGGATGAACGAGGACCGTTTGCGCGAATTCGCGGACGAACTCGGAATCGATCCCGATGGCCTCACCGAAGGCGAACTGCGCCAGCGGATTCGGGCCGACCAGCTCCGGCAGCGTCGCGCGGTGGCGGATCTGGTCGACCTGCGCGACAACGGCGATGCCCGCACCGACGCCGAATTCCGCTCTCGCGCTGCTGATCTCGGCGTCGAGGAGCCTTCCCGTCACCAGATCGACGAGGCGCTGCGCGAGCATGCCGAACAGGACTCCAGGGCCGCGGCCCGGCGACAGGCCGCGGTGCGGCAGGAGTTGGCGAATACCCGCACGCGCATGCCGCGACTGCGGGAGTTGGCGCGCGAATTCGGCGTCGATCCGGAGCTGGATCGAAAAGTGTTGGTGCGCAAGGTCGGCAAGGCGATGCAGGCCGAGACGAACCGGACCATCGAGGGTGCGCGCAAGCTGATCGAGCGGTTGAACGAGTTCCGGGTGGCGCAGGCGAACGAGCGGTTGCGCGATTCGCAGGCCCAGACCGAGGCCGAGCGTGAGGTGATGGACCTCGCGGCGGGCGCACGGGGCAAGGGGCCCAAGGTCTACGCCGGCCTGCGCAAGGTCCGGCTGACGTACGGCGTCTCGCACACCCGCGAGGTCGGGGGTGCGGACGGCCGGACCCAGCGTCTGGTCGGCGTCGGCAAGACCGGTGATCCGACCATCCACATCGATGACGGGCGTCGCCGCGCCCTGGCCGAGCAGGGCGCCGACGCCGTCTACTACCAGGTGCGAGTCGGTGCGGACGGTACCGTGCACGTCACCGAACACCGCCCCGACGACGTGCCCGCGCCACGGCCACAGCTCCCGCCCGCGCCGCGTCCGGGCGATTGGCGCGCCGGCGCGGAGACCGAATATGTGCCCGCGTCGCGGGCCGACCGGAAAGCCCTGCGCAAGTTGGCTGTTCAGGTCGGCGATATGGACAAGGCGGTGAACCGCAACTTCCGCGCCATCCTGCGCGATGTGCGTTGGCTGGACATCGATCCGGCCGGTATGAGCCCGCATGAACTGGCCCACGCCGTGCGCGAGTTGATCGCCGAGCATCGGGCGCGGGCCGACGAGTTCTTCGACCGCACGGCCATTCCGGCCGATCGGATGGAGGAGTTCTTCGATCAGCGGCGTGCGATCGAGGCACGGGCGGCGGAGGTGTCCTCGCGCGGCAACGCCTTGTTGCAACGGTTGGGCATTCACGAGCTGGGCGTGGTCATGCGCGATCGCAAGGCGGCCGAGCTGACCATGATGGCGGCTCGGAACGTTTTGCGGCACATCGGCGGCGCCCCGATCGGACGTGACGGTCTGCCGGTCGACGCGGACCATGCGACCGCGGAGGTCGCGCGGCTGCGGGCCTCGGCCGCGGGGCATCCGGCTCGCCTGGATCTCGTCGTACCGACCGCGAATCCGGATCACGTGCTGTCGCGTGCGGTGCGCGAGGGCCTGCTCGGACCGAACGGCGAGCTTGACGTCCGGCGGATTCGGGTGGACGACGAGGGGCGGGTGTGGCTGGCCGATCTCACCGAACCCAGCGGCCGGGAGCCGATCGAGGGTGCTGCCGCGATCGAGCCGAGGCGAACCGGTGCGCCTGCCACGACAGCGGAGTCCGGGATCGCCCGAAAGTCCGGTACCGCCGAGAAATCCGGCGGCGAACCGCAATCCGGCGCCCGCGAGCGAGGAGGCATCGCGAGCGAGGTCCGTGCTGAGAACTCCGGACGGGCGGACCCATCTCGCGGCCTCGAAAAGGGCCGGAGCACAGATGAATCCGACGCTGGCAGATCGGATGGTGTCGAAACACCCGGCGAGCCAGCCGATCCGGTGGCGAAGTTCGCACCCGATCCGAATCAGGTCGAACTCGACGAGCTGGTGAACCGGCGCGTCGGAGTTGCCGCGGTACACGAATTCTGGCGCACCAAACTGGAATACCGCGCCTCCCGCGTCGATGGCGTGTCGCTGGAGGATGTGTCCCGGGACGACTGGGCGGGCACCGTCGCGCGATTGAGTTCCGAGCGGGTCGGCTACATCCGGGAGGACGCGGGTCTGGATACGCCGGGCATGTCCACCCGGGAGCAGGTCAGCGAGGAGGAGCTGACCCGGCGCCAGGATCCGATCGACAAACTCGCCGAGGCCGCCGAAAAGTATTATGAGCTGGGCGATCAGCTGCGCGAAATCGATCTGCGGATCCACCGGCTCGAACAGCTCGGCGCGAAACACGATGTCTCCGAATCCGCTGAGGCGCATCGTTCGGTCGGCCGGCTCGCCGAGGCGTACAAGGCGGCGATCGATCGCGCCAAACCGCTGCGGCGGCGGTACTTCGGCCTGCGCGAGCGGCACGAGGCCGATCCGGGCGCGGCCACGCCGGAGGATCTGCGTGAACTCGCCGATGCGCGGGAGGCGGTCGACCGCGCCGACAACGAGATCGACCGGATCAACGACCGCCGGGTCGGCATGGGCGGCGGCTGGCGCGCCGCCGCCGAGGGCGTCGTGGACCCGCGAAATCTGGTGCGGGTCACCGACAATGTGTGGATCGATCACGGCCGCGTCCCGGACGAGAACGGCGAGGGCGCCCGCCCGCCACGGATCGTCGTGACCGCGGGCCGTTCGGAGTACGGCCTGGTCGCGGGAGTGGATCACGATCGCGCTCTCGCCGACGCGCTCAGCCGCCATCACATCGTTGCCCGGCTGTTCGAGCGGCCGGAGACATCGGTCCACTATCTGCAGGTAGCGGCCGAGGTCAGCGGCAACGGCCATCAGGTGACCGAACTGGCGTCGCCGCGCGTCGAACGTCAGGGCATGCGAACCGAATTCGACGAGGACGGGAATCCGGTGGAGTCGCTGCGCATCATCCAGCACGGTGAGCGGCCGGTGACCATCTCGGGCGCGGTGCGCTGGCGTCAGATGTTGTACGAGGCAACGGGAATCAAGGCGCCGGGCACCGGTGATCGCCGCGCGCTGCCCAGCCGGGACCGGGAGGCGGCCGAGGTGGGCCGCCGTCTTCGCGAACCGGCCGTCCCGCTGGAAATCGTGCTCTGGGAACGGCGTTCGGAGACTCCGGGCGGCGAGCCGACCTGGCACGACGTTCGCGAGGGCGAGGCGTACGGCTTCCGGGCGCACAAGCCGCGACTGCCGCTGGGGACCGGGCTCGACAAGTACGGGCAGAAGGAGGTCGACGGCTGGCAGCTGCCGCCGAAGGGCTGGGCCCCGTTCGGCGGTGAGGACAAATCGCATCTGCCCGCGCGTTCCTACGAGGAGAAGATGCCGGACGGTTTCAGTGGCGCCATGGCCGCGGAGCCGTTCCAGAACATGGTGGAGCCGGGGCTGTTGCGGCTGCTCACCGGTCACTGGCCGGAGATGAGTTACGAGGAGATTCTGAGCCTGTCCGAGGAGGGGCGGGCGATGCTGTGGGCGACGCAGGGGCCGGGACCCAAGCCCGAAGCGCCGATCGGCTGGGACGAGGACGCGCATCACGAAATGCCGCTCGACGGTGCGCTGTACACGATCGGCAAGCGGTGGTTCCAGCTCTACAATCTCGCGCGCAAACATCCGTGGGTGCTCAATCGTTTCTACAACCATCCCGAGATCGGGCGGTGGGTGCTGGAGCACACCCGCGGCCTGCCGAACGGTCCGTTCGACGAGAACCATCCTGTGCTGCGGTTCGTTCCGGGCCTGCGCAGCATCCGGACGTTCCGCGGATTCCATCCGCCGATCGATATGGAGGTCCAGCCGCCGCATCCCCGGTACCACGTCGCCGAGTTCGCTCCGCCGGCCGGTCGGGTGGACTTCATCTCGGCGAAGTGGGACCGGATGGTCGATCGCTATTCGAAGGTGCGGGCCTGGGCCGAGCAGAGCTACGACGAGTTCGCACCCGACCGGACCGTTCCGGACCTGGCCGATGACCCTGCGGGACAGACACTCCGGCAGGCCGCGCACGACGATATCGCGCACGAGTACAACGCCGACGTCCGGGAGATTCTCGACGCGCTGACGCGGGCAGGCAATCCGCTGCTGCGCCCCGAGGACGGCGGAGTGACCTATGCCGACGGCCTGCGCCTGGCCCACCGCGACGACGGCGCTCCGCTGACGAAAGCCGAACTGGGACAACGGCTGCTGCGCATCAAGAACCACATGATGCGCGATGCGATGTCGGTGTTCGACGCGAGTACCCCGGAGAACCGGTCGAGTACGCGGCGGATGGACGCGATGCCGCAGGTGGTCGATGCCTGGAACCGGTTGACCGGTCGCGGCGACGGTGTGGGCAAGACCTCGCCGACGCGGCCGGATCTGGTGATGCTGGAACACTACTGGGCCGAGGCGCACTACCTCGACACCGAGGACAAGATCACCTGGCACGATGCCGAGGCGCATGCGGACCTGTTGGGGTACAAATGGATTCGCCCGGCGCTGACCGAACATTTCGTGGTCCGCGACGGCGAGCTGATCCATCCGCGCGACCTGCCGCCCGATGCGCCCGAGCGCGGCGGTGCGCCGTTCGCGCGCGACAAGAAGGTGCCGTTCGCGCGGATTCCGTACGCGGTGGAGATGCGGCCGCTGGACGACTCCTGGAAGCATCCGAGGGTGCGCAGGGCCGAGCACATCATCGAGGTGACCCGGCTGCGCGACTGGTACGGCGAACTGCCGGACGATCCGGTCGCGGCGTTGCGGAACGTCGCACTGCACGCCTGGCTCGAGCTGGGCCCGGACGTCACCGCGCGACAGCTCGTCCGGGCGGACCCCGAGCTTGCCGTGGTGATCCGCGCCGGAACGATCGAGCTACTGGCCGATGCGACAACCGGAGACGAACGCCTGGAATGGTCGCGCCGACTGGACGAACCCGCCGAGACCGCCGACCCCGGCAACCTAGACCAGGCGTTGAGCAGACTGCGCAGGGGCGTCGAACGAGACCTCGAACCATCGACCCGAGAACAACTCCGAAGCCCCGCGCGGCCCGGTGAACTGCCCAGCGGCGAACCGGAATCGGCCCGCCCGCAACAGCACCCGACACAAGGTACCACCGAGAAGACCGATCCGGCCGCGCCGACGCAACCGCTTCAGCGTGGGCTACCGCAGCCGGAAGGGCCGGAGCACGCGGCACCCGAACAAGCGACCGCGGCGTCGAAACCGGCTGCGGCGGGCAGCGATTCGGAGCCCGCAGAACGAACGGCCGAGCCGCCGAAATCTACGACGCTGTCCGAACCGTCGCGGGAGACCGGTTCGGCCGCGCCCACGCAACCGCTGCGGCGTGGGGTATGGGAGCCGGAAGGGCCGGAGCCCGCGGCACCCGAACAAGTGGCCGGAGCGCTGAAACCGGCTGATCCGCCGAGGGGGGCGGAGCCGAACGGGCAGCCGGAGCGAACGCCCGAGCCGCCGCATTCCGCGGAGCTGCCTGGATCGCCGACGGTCAGCGACCCGGATGCGCCGACCGAGCCGCAGCGGAGTGGGGCCGCATCCGCGCGGCCGTCCCGGCAGTCCCCGGAGTCGGGTGGCACTCCCGGATCCGCCGAGTCGCCGCCGAAGAAGCCGGGGGCCGTGGGTTCGGACGGGACCGGCGAGGTAACCGAAACGCCGCGGGCGCAGAAGAAGCCGGAGGTGCAGCGCACGGCGAAGACGAATGAGCCCGAGGGCGAGGGCTCTTCGGAGCCGCACAAGGCGCCGAAGCCCGCTGCGCCGGAGACGGCGCCGGGGCGGTCGAAGCCGCAGCCATCCGAGCCGGAGGAATCCGGTGTACCGCCGAAGGGCCGGAAACCCCAGGGGGAGCGGGAGTCCGGGGGCGGTAAGCCGCCGACGTCGCGCAAATCCTCGGGTTCGAAGTCCGGGACGCCGGGTGCGGGCGGCCCGCGTGGGCTCGGGGGCCGGCGCGGCGAGCCGTGGCCGTATTACGGGCCGCGTACGCCGCGCATTCCGATCCGGCATCACTTCCGCTGGCCGGGAAAACCCGGTGCGCCCGAACATATTCCGGGTGCGGACCTCACGCCGGTACCGCCCGACCCGGGACAGCCGCCCAAGCCGCCGAAGCCGCGCGGCCCGGCCCCGCACGGCCCCGGACCGCAGGGGCCGGGGCCGCACGGGCCGGCCGGACCCCAGTCGCCGAATCCCGTACCGAGACCGCCGCGGGGGTCCGAACCGGGCGGTGGGCAGCCGGGTTGCGATCAGCACGAACACTGCCCGCACGGCCATTGCCCGGACGATCCGAATCCGTGTCCGCGGTGTCCGGGACAGGTATCCGACCCGGGCACACAATGGCCCGGCCTGCCCTCGCTGCCCGATGTTCCGTCGCTGCCGAATATTCCGTCGCTCCCGGGTATCCCGGGATCGACCGGCGCGTCGCAACCACCCGGATCGCCAGGTGGCGTGCCACCCGGATCGCCGGAAGGTGGCGTGCCACCCGGAACTCCGGAAGGCGCTGTCCCGCCGGGAACTCCGCGATCACCCCGGGACTCCGGCGGCTCGGGCCCCGCGGAGCCGGGCGGGCCCGGATATCCCGGCCCGAACACATTCGGCTCGCTCCCTGGTGCGCCGCAGCCCGGCCGATCCGGTATGAACAACGGTTCGAACGGCGCGAATCCGTCTGCCCCGCAGGGTGATTCGAACGGCAATACGTACCCGATGACGCCCGGCTTCCCCGGCGCCCCCGGACTGCCGGGCGCCGGGCCGGGCGGCTCGGCGAATTCACCGAAGCAGCGCAGGAACTACATGCCCCGCGTGGGCAGCGGTACCGGGCCGGGCAACGACAGCGAGATCTATGTCCGGTCGCACACCGGCTGGGGCGAGAGCGCCGCCTTCGACCCGGCAACGGGCATCCTGCGTCCGGTCGAACTCGCCATGGGCGGGCTCGCCGGGGTGTACGGCGAACTGGGGGGATCGCGAATCGTGTTCTACCGCTGCGCAACCGGTCTGTCGCTGCGCGTGGACGATCGAAGCGTGGACCTGGACGCGCCGGACGTCGCCACGCACTGGCAGCGCATCGATTCGAGCCGGACCCGGTTCGCGGTCGCGGTCGGCGGAGTCGTGGTCTGCGATCTGTACTATCCGGCCACGCCGGACGAGACGGATCTGGGCCTGCTCATTCGCGATGTCCTGGCCGATGCGAACCGGCGCGGCCAGATATTCGCGCGTTGAGCGTCCGCTACCACCACGATCGCGGCCGCAGCCGGTTGGCCAGATCGATCAGCGCGTACCGCTGCAGGCGGCGCGGTGTGGTGCGGGCGATATGACGCAGCGCCAGTTCGATTCCCTCGCGCAGCGCCTCGTCGGAGTAGTGCAGGCCCAGGATCGTCGAATCCGGGTCCGGCGGGGATCCGCCGCGGCGCAGCCAGTCCAGCGCCGCACTCAGGACCAGAACCCGCATCTGCTGCAGGCGGGGTTCGTCGGGCAGACCGCGCAGCTGCGCCGCGGCGTCGTCGAGGTCCTGGCGGGTCAGTTCGTCGGCCGGCCGGGTCACCAGCAGCAGGCAGGCGGTCATCCGGGCCACATCGTGGTGACGCGAGGTCTCCGGCATCTGCCGCAGGGTGGCGACGGCGGCGGTGTGATCCTTCGCCTCGGCCAGGCATCGAGCCAATCCGAAAGCCGCGCTGGCGATTCCGTGATTGGTGCGCCACACCGCGCGATAGTGCTCGGTCGCGGCGCGCTCCCACCGATCCGTATCCTCGGCGTCGGATTCGATCAGCAGTTCGGCGGTCGCGGCCAGAGCCAGCAGCGGGGCGGCCTCGCCGGGCACCATATCGGCGACGAGATCGAAATGCGCATAGGCCTTTTCGTAATCCGCGTCGATGAGTTCGGCGACCGCGGCATACCATTCGATGCGCCAGTCGACGCGGTATCCCGAACGCAGGCCCACCAGTTTGGATCGCGCGTATTCCACCTCGCCGAGATCCAGGTAGGCGCGGATCTCGGTCAGCGCACCTTCCAGTTCGAAGGTCTCCGGCATGGCGATCTTGCCGATGCGCATGTTCTCCCGGCCTTGGCGCAGGGTGTCCAGGGCCCGATGCGGTTCGCCGTGCAGCAGCGGCGAGAGCAGATCCGCGCTGGGATCCTCCGCGTCGATCAGCGGAACCGGAAGGGCCGCAGCGACATTCGCGGCATCCAGGTCCGGCGGGCGAGGCACGCCGTCGACCATCGCGTCGGTCTGCCGGATCAGCGTATCGATGCCGAAGTCCCCGCGCGGCGCGCTGAACACGGTGGAAACCTGGGGATATTCCCGACCTGTGTCCTCGGCCAGAACCGCGCGCAGCACGCCGAGCAACTGCCGGTACAGCGCATAGGCGGACGGAAAGCGCTGGGCGGGATCGGGGTCGGTGGCCCGGTGCACCAGCCGTGCGAACGCCGGATAACGCGCCAGCACCGGTTCGTCCTCGGCGGAAGGGATTCCGGGCAGTTTGTGGCCGTGCGCGTCGGTGGGCATCCGCATGGTCAGCGCGGCCAGGGTGCGCCCGACGGTGTAGATGTCCGAGGCGACGGTCGGACCGGTGCGGGTGAATTCGGGCGCCTGATAGCCGGGCGTGCCGTACAGACTGCCGCCGGATCGGCGAGCGGCCACCGCGCCGAGGTCGATCAGCTTGACCTCGTCCTCGCTGACCATGATGTTGTCGGGCTTGAGATCGTTGTAGGCCAACCCGAACGAATGCAGATAGTCCAGTGCCGGAAGCACTTCGAGCATGTAGGCCACGGCCTCGGCGACCGGCAGGAATTCGGGGGCGCGCTCGTCCAGCTCGGTTTTGAGCGAGCGCCCGCCGACGTACTCCATCACGATGTAGCCGCACGGAATCCCGTCCGCACCACGATGTTTGACGAAATTGTAGATCTTGACGATCGCCGGATGCGCCATCTCGGACAGGAATTGGCGTTCGGCCAGCGCCACCACGTGCGCCTCGATGTCCAGGGGATTCTGCAATCCCTTCAACACCACCCAGCGCCCGCTGACATTGCGGTCGCGGGCCAGGAAGATCCAGCCCATCCCGCCGTAGGCCAGGCAACCCCGCACCTCGTACTGATCGGCGACCAGTTCGCCGGGTTCGAGCATCGGCCGGAAGTTGAACGGGGAGCCGCAGTGTTCGCACGTCCCGGCCGAGACATCGTGGGCCCGCAGGCCCGACGTGGGTTCGGGAGCGCTGCGCTCGGAGCGCCCGACCGGATGCTGGCATTTCCAGCAGAAGCGTTTGTCCTCGGGCACTTGGGGATCGCGCAACACCGCGGCCGTCGGATCGACCGGACTCACCCGCGGCAGCGTGACCAGCCCGACGCCGACCCGCCGCACCCCGGGACGGGAGCGCTGCTCGGTATCCGACGCAGCCGGAACCGAATCCTCCTGCCCCGCCCAGGAACTGGGCTGGGTGACCACCGTGCGCCGGGTCGCCCACCGATAGGACGTATCGGCGGCCTCGCGCAGCTGGCGCGTCGCCCACGGGGGTGGACTCGGGTGGCCGGACGGGATGGAATTCTCGGCCATTCGTCTTCTCAGAACCTCGAACCTCGCAGTGACCCGGAAACCCCACCGCTCCGCAGCCGGAGTGATCCGTACTGCGGAGCGGCGGGGACCGGTCCCGGCGGTGTTCCGGTGGTTACCGGAATCGTCGGGTATCAGTGCGATTGTGCCTCATCGTCCGAGCTCCCGCTGGGACTGGAGAACTTGTCCTCCCGGTGTTCCATCGGACGCTCGGCGAGCACCGGGAACTGCCCGGTGTAGCCGACCCGCGCTGCCGCCAGCTCGAGCACCCGCTTGCGGGCCAGGAACCAGCCGCCGATCAGCAGCGGAACCACGACCACGGCCATGGCCAGGACCGCACCCCATTGCGTCGAGTCGCCGCTGATCGCCATCAGCACCACGATCGCCGCGAGGAAGATCAGCGTCGCGAAGCTGGTGTACGGCGCGCCGACCAGCCGGAAGGACGGACGTTCGATCTTGCCGTCCCGAGACCACCGCCACAGCTGCAGCTGGCACAGGATGATCGCGGTCCAGGCGAACATGGTGCCCAGTGCCGACATGTTCATCACGATCTCGAACGCCTGCTTCGGCACGACCGCGTTCAGCCCGACGCCCAGCAGAGCGACGCAGCCGGTCGCGAGAATGCCCACGTAGGGCACGCCGCGGCTGGACATCCGCGAGCCGATCTTCGGTGCGCTGCCGTTCATCGACATGGAGCGCAGGATGCGACCGGTCGAATACAGGCCGGCGTTCAGGCTGGAGAACGCGGCGGTCAGGACCACCAGGTTCATCAGCGTGCCGCCGCCGTGCAGGCCGAGCTTGGAGAAGAACGTCACGAACGGGCTGACCTTCGGGTCGAACTGGTTCCACGGGATCAGCAGCGACAGCAGCACCAGCGAGCCGACGTAGAACAGCGCGATGCGGGCGATGACCGAGTTGATCGCGCGGGGCATGACCTTCTCGGGGTTCTCCGACTCGCCGGCCGCGGTGCCGATCAATTCGACGGCGGCATAGGCGAATACGACGCCCGTGGTGGACAACACCAGTGGCCAGGTGCCGTTCGGGAACAGCCCGCCGTGCTGGCTGATGACGCTCCAGCCGGTGCTCTGACCCGCCAGGGTGAACCGCCCGGCCAGGAAGACCGTGCCCAGGATCAGGAAGCCGACCAGCGCGACGACCTTGATCAACGCGGCCCAGAACTCCATCTCACCGAACCACTTCACCGAGATCATGTTGATGCTCAGCACGATGGCCAGTGCGATCAGCGCGATCAGCCACTGCGGGATGACCTTGAACGCGCCCCAGAAGTGCATATAGGTGGCGATCGCGGTGATATCCGCGATGCCGGTCATGCACCAGTGGAAGAAGTACATCCAGCCGACGCCGAAGGCCAGCTTCTCGCCGTAGAACTCCCGGGCGTAGGAGACGAACGAGCCCGAGGACGGCCGGTGCAGCACCAGCTCGCCGAGGGCGCGAAGTATGAAGAACACGAACACGCCGCAGACGGCGTAGGCGAGGAACAGGCTCGCGCCCGCTGTGTGCAACCGGGAACTCGCGCCGAGGAACAATCCCGTGCCGATCGCGCCGCCGATGGCGATCATCTGCATCTGACGTGGGCGCAGGGCCTTATGGTAGCCCTCGTCCTCGGCGTGCAGGGTCTGCGCCTGCGTCTCCGGAGGAGGTTGAACGGTGGTCATGTGCGGGACCTTCCTTGTGATGCCGATCATACCGCTGTGTGGTGTAACGTACCGCTGATAAATGGCACATGCAAGAGGTAAGTTCAGATGTAACGTCATGGAAACCCATGGCCCTCACCGAAACCCGGTGGTTACGGGGCACTGTGGACGTGGGTTTCCATATGGTTTCCTGGAGGGATGGCTGTGGAATCGGAGTTCACGATCGACGAGTTGGCGCGCGAGGCCGGGATGACCGTGCGCACGCTGCGCGTGTACAACGAGCGCGGTTTGCTGCCGCCCCCGCAGTTGAAGGGCCGCACCGGCTTCTACAGCGAGGAACATCTGAACCGGGTGCGGATCATCAGCCGGTTGCTCGACCGCGGCATCAAGCTCAACGGTGTGCGCGACCTGCTCGAGGCGTGGGATCGCGGCGACGATCTGGCCGCGGTGCTCGGGGTGAGCGCCTCGAGCGCGCCCGCGCCGGCGCCACCCAAACCGGCTGCCGTCGCGACCGAAACCACCGTTGCCGCAACCGAACTCGCCGAACGCTACAGCGAGATCCCGAACGGTCTGGCGCGCGTGGTGGCCACCGGTCTGTACGAACCGGTGGACGCCACCACGTACCGGGTCAAGGATCCGCACCTGGTCGAGATCGCCGCGCAGCTGATGAGCGCGGGCGTTCCGCCGACCCGGGTGCTCGACGAGATCGAGCGGTTGCGGGACGATTGCGATCACATCGCCCGGCAGTTCGTGGACATGTTCGAGCGGACCGCGGTGCGTGAGTTCCGCCGGTCCGATCGCAAAGCGCAGGACGTCGCCGAATTCGTCGGGCACCTGTCGATGACGCGGTCGATGCCCGGCAAGGTGGCCGGCGACCTGATCGGTCAGTACGTGGCCCGCTATCTCGAACACGTCACCCGGGAGCTGGGCGACATCCTGCCCGACGGCGTGTGAGCCGCTACTGCGACGAGGTCTTCTCGTTGTCCTCGAACGTCTTCGCGGAGTCCCGCAGATTGTTCGCGTTGTCGGTGAACACCGATACCAGCTGCGAGAGCGTATGGAACATCCCGTCGCGGTTGGTGATGTAACCCTTGTCGCCCTCGGCGAACCGCTTGCCGTTCTTGTCGTCGCCCCAGGGCGCGCCCTTGGCGGCGGTCGAGGACTGCAGTTTGTCCAGAATCGACTTGGTGGTGGCGGAGACCTCGTCGAACTCCGTCGCGGCCTTGCGCAGTCCGTCGGGATTCAGCTCTACCGGTTCGCTCATGTGATCCTCGCTCTCACGGGCCGGTCGGTCCGGGCCGATCAGTCGTCGTCGGATACCGACCAGGGCTGGGCCCGGTCCGGTTGCTCCTTGTTGCGCGCCGAGGGCGGATCGAACGACGCACGTTGCGGTTCGGGCACTTTCACCTGCAGATCCGGCAGATCCGCGACGATCGAGGACAGGCTCGGCAGCCGGGAGCGGGTCTTGCGCACCGGCGCGATCAGTTCCTCGGCCTGGCGGGCGACCGAGGCCGCGGCGTCCTGCGCGGCTTCCAGCACCGCCGTGGCGATCTCGTCGTAGTCCAGATCGTCGATATCGTCGGCGAAGACGATGTCGATCGGCACGCCGTCGGCATTGCAGGTCACCTCGACCCGGCCCTCCTGGGCGGTGGCCGTGGCGACGAGTTCGGTGCGCTGGCGCTGCGCATCCGCGATCGACCGGATGTGGGTGTTGACCGTGTCCAGCAGATCGGCGAGATCGGCCTTGGCTCTCTCGTTACTCACGACAGCGAAATCTCCTCGTGCGGAAACTGGTTCGAGTCTACCGGGTATTCGGGATCGGTTCAGTGCAGATTGAACTCGTATGTGGCGTAACGCGGCTGCTCGGTGCCCGCGTCCTCCCACTGATAGGTGTGCCGCCCGATGTGGCCCAGCCGGATCCGGCTGTCGGCCATGACCCGGAAACCGCTGCGGCGGGCGCGCTCACAGAACGAGTATTCCGCGCTCATGTACCAGTGTTCCTCGCCGTCGGGCAGGACCAGCGGCATGAAGTACGGCACCGTGATGCGGTCGAACTGCTTGTTGCACACCGGAAGTTCCTCGTGCACGATCATCTGCTCGTAGACCGTGCGCTGGGTGTAGCAGAAACCCATTGGCGCGTAACGGATCTCCAGCAGGCCGCCGCCCTCGCCGAAGATGATGCGCGGGGTGTCGGGAAGCAGTTTGCAGGCCAGCTCGCGCCGGCCCTTGCGCGGGTAGATCCCGCACACGATCGGAAGATCGTGCTCGCGCAACAGATCCACCGCGTCCGCGTCGAAGCCGATGTCCGAATCGATCCACATCATCGCTTCGTAGTCGTCCATCAGCGCGTCGGTCGCCATCTGGCTGCGGCCCTGATCGATCGCGGCGTATCGCGGCACGGCACGCACGTGGTAGCCGCGCGCTTCGAGTTGTCCCAGCCCCCGGGCGCATTCGGGCTCCAGGTAGCCGCCGATCGGCACCAGCACGACACAGCGCGACGGGTCCATCGAAGTTCACTCCCTCGTCGAAGTCTGCTCCCTGACCCCGTGCGACCCGATGCGGTCGCGCCGGATCGGAACGGGAGCTCAGAAGTTGAAGGTGAAGCTGGCGAACCGTTCCTGCGAACTGCCCGCGTCCTCCCAGCCGTAGGTCCGCCGACCGATGTGCCCCAACCGGATCTTGGTATCGGCGATGATGTCGTAACCGCAGCGGCGCGCACGCTCGCAGAACGCGAAATCCTCACCCAGATACCAGAAGTTATCGCCCACCGGAACGGCCATCGGCAGGAAGTACGGCACGACCGGGCGGCCGAAATGCTTGTTGCACGTGGGCAGTTGCTCGTGCTCCTGGATCTCGTCGTACAGGTGCCGCCGGGTGTGCATGAATCCGGTGGCGCCGTACTTGATCTTGGCCAGGCCGCCGCCCTCGCCGAAGGTCATCCGCTCGGTGCCCGGCTCGAGGTGGACGACCAGCTCGCGCTGTCCCTTCTTGGTGTAGATGCCGCAGGAGATCGGCAGGTCCAGCGAGCGCAGCTGGTACACCGCCTCGACCGGGAAGGACATGTCGGCGTCGATCCACATCAACTCTTCGAACCCGGCCGCGAGCGCGTCGGTGGCCATCTGACTGCGGACCTGATCGATACCCGAGGCGCCGTACACCCGCCACACTGGATACCCCTGCTGCTCGAGCATGAAAAGCCCACGCGCGCAATCGGGTTCGATGCTGTCGGCGACCGGTACCAGAATCGCGCACCGGGCCGGATCGAGGCGTTCGCGAGCATCGGAGGCGACCCAGAACGGTTCCAGCCGCGGCCGCGGTGCGGCCGGCGCGTCCGGATCGGCCGCGACCTCGCCGCGCACCCGCGGCTCGACCGGCGTCAGGCCCCTGGCATCGAGGAAGCGCCGGTATTCCACGATCCGGAAATCCACGTCGGGGGCGTCGTCGTACGCATCGGTCCCCTCGAGCTCGGCGAGCCGGTCGAACAGCTCGAGCTCCTCGTCCGTGGCGGGCTGCGGGATCGCGCGCGAGCGGACGTTGCGCACCGACGCGTGATCGATCACGGCGATATCGCGTTCGCCGAGCATGGTCGGCCACAGTGCCGCCAATCCGAGTTCCGAGACCGTCGCGCCGAAATCCGGTACGCACCGATTCAGGAATTCCCGGCCGAAGCACGGCGCCATACCGCCGATATAATTCGTATATCGCAGAACGTGATCCGGAACCGCCCGGCTGATCTCGTGATCGACGTAACTGTCGGCCGTGAGCGATGGTTGAGCCAGCGCCAAGGAGTATTCGGCGCAGATATCGAACATCGCATTGATCGATGCCGTATCGGCCTGGAGGTCGTCGTCCGGAATCCATATGTGGTCGTACTGCTCGAGCCTGTCGCCCAAGGTCCGCACCACGTGCTGCACCAGAGGCCATTTCCTGCCCTCGAAATCCATGCGCACCGCGTGCGGAGTACGGAAACGTTTCGCGTTGGGGCCGGTGTAACTGACGATCAGATCCCAATTCCGATCGCCCGGACCGGTCAGCCAGGACTCGTGCTGCGATATTTCGGTGGCTTGGACGATGACAAGGTTACGTCGCACAACGACAGTATTACATCGGTCGCCGAACTCCGCCCGGGCACGTGCGGGGCCGGTGACGTCGGGAAACTCGGTCACGAATTCGGTCCGGACGCCGGTAGTGCGTCGCCGGTTTCCGGCCGCGCCGCGGCGGCGTCCCGCTCGTCCGGCGCCGCCTCGGCCACCTGCTCGGCGTCGGGCTCCTTCGGCGGGCGCAGGTGGTAGGTGTAGGTGTCGTAGCGAGGCGAGTCGGTGCCGGCCTCCTCCCAGCTGTAGGAGTTACGGCCGATGTGGCCCAGGCGAATCCGGGTATCGGCCATGATCGAGAAACCGTTGCGCCGGGCCCGCTCGCAGAAGGCGAAGTCCTCGCCCAGATACCAGGGGTTCTCGCCGTCGTCGACGACCATCGGCAGGAAGTACGGCACGGTAGGGGTGCCGAACTGCCGGTTGCAGGTCGGAAGTTGTTCCGCCGCTTCGATCTTCTCGTATACGCAGCGCTTGGTGAGCAGGAATCCGGTGGCGGCGTACTTGATCTCCAGCACGCCGCCGCCCTGGCCGAACACCAGATGATCGGTGCCGGGCTCGAAGTGCACCACCAGCTCGCGCCTGCCCTTCTTCGCGTAGACCCCGCAGACCACGGGCAGATCCAGTGCGCGCAACCGGTTCACCGCGTCGACCGGGAAGTCGATGTCGGCATCGATCCACATCAGTTCCTCGAACCCGGCCGCGAGCGCGTCGGTGGCCATCTGACTGCGGGCCTGGTCGATCGCCGACGCGCCGTACAGCCGCCAGACGGTGTACCCCTGCCGCTCGAGTTCGAAAAGGCCACGGGCGCAGTCGGGTTCGATCTTGTCCGCGACCGGGACCAGTACGACACAGCGCTTCGGGTCCAGCGCCTCCGGGGACGGGGCCTGCCACACCAGGCGGCGCGCGGTCAGGCCGGGCGGTTCCGGGAAGCCCGCCGGGATACCGCGATACATCACCTGCTGCTGCCGGACCACGCCCTTGCGGGCCATGTAGGCCTCGTACTCCTGTCGCGGGTCCTCCACCCCGGCCTCGCGCACCGCCGCGTAGAGCGGACCGCTGCCCTGAGCCCGGCTGTGCCGCATCGGGACCGCGTCGAGGATGGCGATATCACCCTCGCCGAGCATGGTCGTCCACACGTAGTCCATACCCCAACCCGATTGGGTCTCACCGAATTCCGCGACGGTGCGACGCAGGAACTCCCGGCTCAGGCACGGGGCCATGACCTCGGCGAAGTTGGTGTAGCGCAACGTGTATCGCGGATCGAGCCGGGTGATCGGGTGGACGATGGAACTGTCCGGGGTCAGCGCGGGCTGCGCCAGTGAGAGCTGGTACTCCGCGCAGTAGTCGAACATCAGGTTGACCGCGGCGGTGTCGGCGTCGATGTCGTCGTCCGGCAGCCAGACGTAGTCGTACTGGCCGACCAGGGTGGCCAGATTGTCGATGAGCTGCCCGAGCGGCGGCCATTTGGGGCCCTTGGCATCCACTCGCACCACGTCGGGCACCCGGTAGCGATCCGGGTCGTCGCCGAAGTAGCTGACGATCAGGTCCCAGTTCCGCTCCACCGGCCCGGCCAGCCACTTCTCGTGCATCGACGTATCGCCGGCTCGGACAATGACAAGGTTGCGTCGCACCGCGCCAGTATTGCATCGTCCGTTCGGGCGTGCCCGCGGCCGTCGCCCGGCGAACGGCCCCGCGACCAGCGGTATCGCCTGCTGCGGACACGCCGGTGTGCCGGGCCGGCGAGGCGGCTCGTCGTGTGCGCTATGTCACGCCGAGAGTCGTTGACCTTCAGGACATCTCGTCGCCACTGCCGATTCGTCCAGAGTTCTCTGGAGGTTTCCCGGGCGATCCGGTCGCCGGTCGCCCTCCCGTCATGTGACCGGAGATCGGCTGGGCAACTTCGGCATTGCGATGCGAAACCGACCGTGAACCGGCCATGATGAACGTTAACACCGGAAGTGGGTGCAACGATCCGGATATTGCTGGGCGTGCGCCGGGATGAGGCTCTCGACGTGCGGCTCAGGGGGTTCGGCCGTAGCATTGATCCGTGGAGGTTGCCGATGAGCAATGAGCGATTGCAGGCCGATGCCGCGATGATGATGGAGGCGTTCGCCGAGCAGATGTCCGGCCTCGCCGAGATCCAGCGCAACCGGTCACGGCTCACCGCCACGGTCACCGCGTGCGACAAGCGTATCGAGGTCACCGTCAACGCCGATGGCATCCTCATCGCGACCAAATTCGCCGACGACATCAAGGATCTGACCTACGAGGAGATCGCCACCGCGATGACCCAGTCGGTCCAGGCGGCCTCGGCCAAGGTGCAGAAGATGGCGCGCGAACTCATGGAGCCGCTGCGCGAGCGCAAGGAGCGGTTGCCGAAGCTGTCCGAATTGCTCGACGGCGCACCGGATCTCGGCGAATTGATGCCGTTGGTCCCACCCGCGTCGACCGCACCGCCGGATGCTCCCGAGCGACGTCGCGAGGAGGAACCCGCGATGGTCTACGGTGACGTCGAGGATATCCGCCCGCGCTCGATGATCAGTGACACCGACCGGTAGGTGCGGGTTGCGCCGTGAGCCTCTATCTGCCCCCCGAGCTGCGATGGCTGGGGTATGTCGCGGGAACCGAATGGCCCGATGGCGATGAAGACGCGATCTGGGCGGTCTCGCATATCTGGAAGGACGCGGCCGAGGGCCTGCGCGCGGTCATCCCGGAAGTCCAGTCCGCCAAGGGCGTAGCGGTCTCGGCCTACCCGCAGGGAACCGGCGGGGAGAACATCGCGAGCATGTTCGACCAGATCCTGCAGGGTGATTCCTCGCTGGAAACCCTTGCCAAATACATGGATTCGGTCGGCGACGCCGCGTTCGACATGGGCACTCAGGTCCAGGCCGCCAAACTCATGGTGATCATCTCGCTGATCATGCTTGCCATCGAGATCGCCTGGGCGTGGCTGTTCCCGCCGACCGCACCCGCGGTGGAGGCCGCCGAGGTCAGCGCCACCCGGCTGGTGGTCCGATTCCTGGCCCGGATGATCGAGGACCAGATCGTCGCGCGCGTGCTGCGGATCTTCGGTGAGAAGTTCGCGAATCTGGCCAAGGGGTGGGTCGCGCGAATCCTGGAGTCCGCGCTCATCTCCGGTGGCGTCGATGCCGCCGTGCAGTTGGGACAGATGGCGGACGGCAAGCGAAAGAGCTTCAACGCCACGGAGTTCGGCGTCGCGATGGCCGGTGGCGCCGGGGTCGGCGGCCTGAGCAAGACCTTCGGCAACTTCTTCGGCAAGCAGTCCGCGAAGTTGTTCGGGGATATGACGAATCCGTGGATGCGCACCGGCCACGGGATGCTCGTCGGCGCGGCTGGCGGCGAATTCGGCAACGCGGTCACGAGTTTGGTGGCCGCGGGCATCACCGGTGACTGGGGCGACACGTTCGGTAACGGGGCCGGGTGGGCCGGCGGCGCGGTGCGCGGCGCTCTCGGCGGTGGCCTGGGCGGATACCGCGGCATCGTCGCGCCGCCCGGATCCAAGAGCTTCGAGATCGGAACGTTCTCGCCCAAGGGCGGTTTCGAGAATTCCTTCACCCGCGGCGCGGGAGAGGATTCCGGGTCGAGCTTCTTCGGCGGATCCCGCGGCGGGGGCGACGATACCCAGCCGACGTTCTCCACCGGATATCGCAGCGGCAGTACGGAATTCGCGCCGGGCGGCGGCACGAACGGCGCGACCCGGGGCGGGAGCTTCGACGAGGAACATCCGGTCTCGCAGAATCAGGTCCCGATCGGCAACGGCAACAGCCGCGGCTTCGGCTCGGAAGATTCGCTGCCGAACAACCAGAAGCCGACCACCCCGGCCGGCTCTACCCAGAGCAATACCCGGCCGGAGCCGAATTCCGCTGGCGGACAACAGCGTTCCGATTCGACTTCCAACGAGTCCACGGGTCTCGGCGTGGACGGCAGGAAGCAGCCCTCGCAAGGGCCGGTGAATCAGTCCGGCTCGAAGACCGATGTCACCGATGGTCCGGTCATCCAGTCGGGTTCGAAGACCGATGTCACGGATGGTCCGGTCATTCAGTCGGGTTCGAAGACGGACGTCACGGATGGTCCGGTCATTCAGTCGGGTTCGAAGACGGACGTCACGGATGGTC
>CBJNFW010000060.1:0-33951 GCA_966435935.1 uncultured Nocardia sp. | reverse complement strand
CGCGGGCTCGTCGTTCAGCCCTCGAAGCGCATGGCCGAAGGCCGAGTCTCGAGGGCTGAACGACGAGCCTTACAGCGCCGAAAACAGCCGGAGCGAAGCGGAGGCCAAAGACACAGCGTCTCGAGGGCTGAACGACGAGCCTTACAGCGCCGGAAACCCGCCGGAGCGGAGCGGAGGCCAAATATACACAGCCCGGTTATGAATGGGCTTGCATCGTCATGCATAATCATTTGTGCGTGGTACGGGCCGCCGGAGGGAGCGGGGTGGGCAGCGCCGCCGGCCCGGCGAGGCGGGCGCACAGACTTTGATACGCACGAATTACTCGAGGAGTTACAGACATGGCCGATCGCGTCGTACTCGCCTACTCCGGCGGGCTGGACACCTCCGTCGCCATCAGCTGGATCGGCAAGGAGACCGGGGCCGAGGTCGTCGCGGTCGCGATCGACCTTGGTCAGGGCGGCGAGGATATGAACGTCGTGCGCCAGCGTGCGCTGGACTGCGGCGCCGTGGAGGCGGTCGTGGTCGACGCGCGTGACGAGTTCGCCGACGACTACTGCCTGCCGACCGTGCAGGCCAACGCCCTCTATCAGGGCCAGTACCCGCTGGTCTCGGCGATCAGCCGCCCGCTGATCGTCAAGCATCTGGTGGAGGCCGCGAAGTTCCACGGCGCCGGCACCGTCGCGCACGGCTGCACCGGTAAGGGCAACGACCAGGTCCGCTTCGAGGTCGGCATCGGCGCGCTGGCTCCCGATCTGAACGTCATCGCCCCGGTCCGCGACTACGCCTGGACCCGGGAGAAGGCCATCGCCTTCGCCGAGGAGAACCAGCTCCCGATCAATGTCACCAAGAAGTCGCCGTTCTCCATCGACCAGAACGTCTGGGGTCGTGCGGTCGAGACCGGCTTCCTCGAGGATCTGTGGAACGCCCCGACCAAGGACGTCTACGACTACACCGTCGATCCGACGATCAACTTCGAGGCGCCCGACGAACTGGTCGTCAGCTTCGACAAGGGCGTGCCGGTGGCCATCGACGGCCGCCAGGTCACCGTGCTCGAGTCGATCGTGGAGCTGAACCGGCGCGCGGGGCGTCAGGGTGTGGGCCGGTTGGACATGGTCGAGGACCGGTTGGTCGGCATCAAGAGCCGCGAGATCTACGAGGCTCCGGGCGCGATCGCGCTGATCACCGCGCATCAGGCGCTGGAGAACGTCACCCTCGAGCGCGAACTGGGCCGGTACAAGCGGCAGGTCGAGCAGCGCTGGGGCGAGCTGGCCTACGACGGCCTGTGGTACTCCCCGCTCAAGCGCGCTCTGGACGCGTTCGTGCGCGACACCCAGGAGCACGTCACCGGCGATATCCGCATGGTGCTGCACGGCGGCAATGTCGTGGTGAACGGCCGCCGCAGCGAGGAGTCGCTGTACGACTTCAACCTGGCCACCTACGACGAGGGCGATTCCTTCGACCAGTCGCTGGCCAAGGGCTTCGTGCAGATCCACGGCCTGTCCTCCAAGGTCGCCGCGCGCCGGGATCTGTTCAAGAAGTAACGACCCGGCCGGCGGGTTCATCGCCGGGTGTGTGCCGGGGCGCGGATCCGCTGTGGTGACGCAGCGGATCCACGCTGCTCGGCCGTCGGCCGCGTCCGCGGGAAGCAGGAGTAGCCTGCGAGCGGCCGGGTGATGTCACCCGGCGATCGTGCGAAGCGGAGATCGCGGGTCGCGACGGTGACCGGCCGCGGACAGGTGCCGCCGCCGGACGTCGCGGCCGACAGGCGGTTGTCGCGCGAAAGGGATTGGCCGACAGGAGCATCCGATGCGTACCGACGACGACAGCTGGGATATCACCGAGAGTGTGGGCGCGACGGCCGTGGGCGTCGCGGCGATGCGTGCCAGGGAGACCGCGCGTGCCGACGCGCTGTTCCGGGATCCCTATGCCGCCAAGCTGGTGGAGGCGGTCGGGTCCGGGTGGGACAAGATCCTGCGTGGCCAGGTGGGTACCGATCCCGAACGCAGCCGGTTGTACGGTCCGCTGAACGCCATGATGACCGCTCGCACGGTGTACATCGACGAGTACTTCGCCGCGGTGGGTGCGGCCGGGATCCGGCAGGTCGTCATTCTGGCGGCAGGGCTGGACGCGCGGGCCTATCGGCTCGAATGGCCTTCGGACACGGTGCTTTTCGAGCTGGATCAGCCGAAGGTGCTGGAGTTCAAGGCAACCGCGCTGGCCGGGGAGGAGCCCGGCGCTGATCGTCGCGAGGTGGCGATAGATCTGCGTCAGGACTGGCCGAATGCGTTGCGCGACAGCGGCTTCGATCCGGCGCTGCGCACCGCCTGGCTGGCCGAGGGGTTGCTGCGCTACCTCCCCGGTGCGGCGCAGGACCGGCTGTTCGACAATATCGCCGAACTCAGTGTCCCGGGCAGCACGATCGCCCTGAACATGGGGCAGGGGCAGCGGACGCTGAGCCCCGAGATCCGCGCCGCGCGGGAGAAGATGATGGCGCAGGCCGGGATTCGGCTCGACGTGGAGAACCTCTGGTATTCCTCGGACGACCGCACCGACCCTCGCGACTGGTTCGCCGATCACGGCTGGACGGTCAGCGCGTCCGATCCGGTCGCGGTACTGACCGAGCGCGGTCGCGAGGTGCCCGACGAGGCGCGCGAGGTTTTGCACAACCACATCCTGATGACGGCCGTGCGCGCCTGAGCGGCACGGCACAGACGACCGCGATGCGCGGGTGAGGAGACCACGACCGATGACCGATGGCGGCAGCACCAACGAAGGGGCGCTGTGGGGTGGGCGGTTCGCGTCCGGCCCCGCCGCGGCGATGGCGGCGCTGAGCAAGTCGACCCAATTCGACTGGGTGCTTGCCCCGTACGACATTCGCGCCTCGAAAGCCCATGCGCGCGTGCTGCACAAGGCCGGTCTGCTCTCGGCCGACGATCTGGCCGCCATGCTGTCCGGCCTGGATCGCCTTGCCGCGGACGTCGATTCGGGTGCGTTCACTCCCGCCGAGGCCGATGAGGACGTGCACGGCGCACTCGAACGCGGGCTCATCGACCGGGTCGGCGCCGAACTCGGCGGCCGCCTGCGCGCGGGACGTTCCCGCAACGACCAGGTCGCCACGCTGTTCCGGATGTGGCTGCGCGATGCGGTTCGCCGTGTCGCGGCCTGCGTGCTGGACGTGGTCGACGCGCTGGTCGGGCAGGCCGCCGCACATCCGGATGCGGTGATGCCCGGTAAGACCCACCTGCAGGCCGCCCAGCCGGTACTGCTGGCTCACCATCTGCTCGCGCACGCCCACCCGCTGCTGCGTGATATCGATCGGCTGCGCGATTTCGACAAGCGCGCCGCGGTCTCTCCGTACGGTTCGGGCGCGCTGGCGGGTTCTTCGCTCGGGCTGGACCCCGAGGCGATCGCCGCCGACCTGGATTTCGATGCGGCCGCGGCCAATTCGATCGACGCCACCTCCTCGCGTGATTTCGCCGCCGAGGCAGCCTTCGTCCTGGCCATGACCGCGGTGGACCTGTCCCGGATGGCCGAGGAGATCATCCTGTGGAGCACACCGGAATTCGGCTACATCACCCTGGCCGATGCCTGGTCCACCGGATCGTCGATCATGCCGCAGAAGAAGAATCCGGACGTGTCCGAGCTGACCAGGGGTAAGGCCGGCCGGCTGATCGGCAACCTCACCGGCCTGCTCGCCACGCTCAAGGCGCAACCGCTGGCGTACAACCGGGATCTGCAGGAGGACAAGGAACCTCTGTTCGATTCGGTGGCCCAGCTGGAACTGCTGCTGCCCGCCATCGCCGGTCTGGTGTCCACGTTGACCTTCCACACGGACCGGATGGCCGAATTGGCCCCCGCCGGTTACACTCTCGCCACTGATATCGCCGAATGGCTTGTCCGCGAGGGTGTTCCGTTCCGCGTGGCGCACGAGGCGGCCGGTGCGTGCGTCCGGGCCGCCGAATCGCGCGGCGTCGGCCTGGACGAGCTCACCGATGCCGAATTCGCCGCGGTGGATCCGGCTCTGACGCCGAAGGTTCGCGAGGTTCTCACCGTCGAGGGGTCCATCGCCTCCCGTAACGCCCGTGGCGGCACCGCCGGAGTCCGGGTCGCCGAGCAACTCGACGAGGTCCGCCGGTCCGCCGCCGAGGCGCGTACCTGGCTGGGTTGAGGTTCGTGCGTTGGTTCGTCCGGCGGAGCCGAAGGTTCTTCGCATCGGGTTCGATCACCGAGGCGCGCACCTGGTGGGCTGAGGGCGGGCGTGCTCCCCGGAGCGCGATGCCGGAGATCGCTTGCGGCGGGCTCGAAGGCGGGGCAGCCGGCGGCCGACGTACTGTGGCTGTGACGAAGGGAGCAGCTGTGATTGTCGAGCCGTGTGCCGGCCGGAGTGCCCGGATATGACGAATTCTGCTGTTGCCGAGCGGATTCGCGCCAATTTGGCCGGTTTCACCCGGATCGTCGCCACCGGAGGGCGCGCCGCGGCCGTGGTGATCTGCGTCGTGGACGATCCCGACAAGCCGCACGTCCTGCTGATCCGGCGCGCGTATCGCGGGATGAACAGTGGTCAGTGGGCGTTTCCCGGCGGCAAGATCGAGCCGGGTGAGCGCGCGGTGGCGGCCGGGCTGCGGGAGGTCCGCGAGGAGATCGGCCTGGACCTGGCCGAATCCGATGTTCTGGGCGTGCTGGACGATTTCGTCACCGATTCCGGATTCGTCATGACCCCGTTCGTCGCCCTGGCCGCCGCACCCGCGCGCCTGCGTCCCAACCCCGATGAGGTCCATTCGGTTCATCAGGTCACGCTGGAACGCCTGGTCGGCGAGGACCTGCCGGGGTGGACGACCACCTCGGCAGGGGTGCGGCTGCTGAATATGCCGCTGCGCGAGCGGATGACGGTCCACGCCCCCACCGGCGCGATCCTCTACCAGTTCCGCGAGGTCGCCCTCCTGGGCCGGCCCACCCGCGTCCGGGATCTGCTCCAGCCCGAATTCACCCGCGAATGACGGCGCGGCGGTACGCGGCCTGCGTGAGAAAACGGGGCTGACTCAGGTTGAACTCGCTGATCGTGCCGGTTTGAAGCAACCGGCGGTGGCTCGGCTGGAGGCCGGAGGCACGATGCCGGCAATTCCTGTGCTGGAACGGATTGCCGAGGCGTTGGGGGTTCGGTTGAGTGTCGAGTTTCGGCCGTTGCGGGAAGCCGGGTAGGTTTCGGTCGTTCGTGCGGGCGCAATCTTCGTGATTCGGGCGTGGGTCTGGGTGGTGAGCGTTAACATCGGGCGGACGGGCCGGGTGGCCGGTGGGTCGATGTCGACGAGGTGATCGCCATGCCTTCCGTGGTGCTGGAGGCCGACGGGCTGGTCAAACGCTATGCGGGCGTGGAGGCGTTGCGCGGGGCCAACTTTCAGGTGCGGGCGGGCGAGGTCGTCGCGCTGATCGGGGACAACGGGGCGGGGAAATCCACGCTGGTGAAATGTCTTTCGGGTGCGGAGCAACCCGACGGCGGTCGCATCCTGCTCGACGGCGAGCCGGTGCGCATGGGCTCCCCGGTCGAGGCGCGCAAGCTGGGCGTGGAGACCGTCTACCAGGATCTGGCCGTCGCTCCGGACCTGGATCCGGCGGCGAATCTTTTTCTCGGGCGAGAGCTGTTCCGGCGCGGCATCCGCGGCCGGATCGGGATGCTCGACCGCAAGGCCATGAAAAGACAAGCCGCCGAACACTTTCGGCGTCTGGGTGTGAGTCTTCCCCGAGACGATGTGCCGATCGGCGCATTGTCGGGAGGCCAGCGGCAGACCGTCGCGGTGGCGCGGGCGGTGATGTGGGCCAGCAAGGTGGTGTTCATGGACGAGCCGACCGCAGCGCTGGGCGTCGTGCAGCGTGAGCGGGTGCTCGAGGTCATCGGGCGGGTGCGTGATCAGGGTATCGCGGTCGTGCTGATCAGTCACAACATGCCCGAGGTGCTCTCGGTCGCCGACCGGATCGAGGTGCTGCGGCTCGGCCGCCGCGTGGCGCGCTTCGACTCCGAGGCCACTCTCGACCAGTTGGTCGGCGCGATGACCGGAGCGTTGAACACCGAGGATGCGGCATGAGCGAGCGAGCAGCGGGCGTCGTCGAGTCCGCGCCGGAAACCAGCGATCCTCCCGAACGCAGACTCTGGCAGCGCATTTCGAGTGTCAGCACGATATGGATCGGCCTGGTGCTCATCGTGCTGTACGTGGCGTTCAGCATCGCGCGGCCCGATGCCTTCCCCACCCGGTTCACCTTGCAGACCCTGCTGATCGAGACCTCGGTGCTGCTGGTGCTCTCGATCGGGATGACCTTCGTGATCATCACCGCGGGCATCGATCTCTCGGTCGGCATGGTGCTGATCTTCTCCGGAGTCATCGGTTCGAAGACGATGGAATGGCTCAGTCCCGGCCAGGACGCGAGCCATGCCGGATGGGGAATCATCGCGGCCGGATTCGTGGTCTCCCTTGCGGGAGGCGCACTCTGGGGTCTGATCAACGGAGTTCTGGTGGCGCGAGCCAAGATTCCGCCGCTCATCGTCACTCTCGGTTCCTTCGGCGCGGCTCTCGGCGCCGCCCAGCTCATCACCGGCGGCGTGGACACCCGCACAGTGCCCGAGAATCTGCGCGACTCACTGGGTTTCGGCACCCTGCTCGGCGGTGTGCCGGATCTGGTGCTGGTCGCGCTCGTGGTCACGCTGTCCGGCGCGTGGTTGCTGCACACCACCAGGTTCGGCCGCTACACCTACGCGATCGGCTCCAATGCCGAGGCCGCCCGCCGTTCGGGCATCGGAGTCACCCGGCATCTGATCCTGGTGTACCTGATGACCGGACTGCTCTCCGGTCTGGCCGGATTCATGAACCTCGCCTACTTCGGCACGACAACCATCGCCGGGCACGGCACCGACAATCTGGACGCCATCGCCGGTGTGGTCATCGGCGGCACCAGCCTGTTCGGCGGGACCGGAACGATAGTCGGCACCGTGATCGGCGTGTTCATCCCGTCGGTGCTGCGCAAGGGATTCGTCATCGCCGGAGTGCCGGTGTTCTGGCAGCCGATCGCCGTGAGCATCGTCCTGGTGGCCGCCGTCTGGTTCGACCAGTTGCGTCGCAAGGCGCGAGATCGCAAGTAACACGGAACGAACGAAGGTGAGGGCGGAGATGAGAACCGTGCGACGGGCCGCCGTACTGGCGGGTGTGATGGTGACGGCCGCGGCGGTGCTGGCCGGATGCGGCGGTAAGGTCGGCGATTCCGGCGGCGCCGACGCGAACAAGCTCGTGCTCATCCCCGGCGTGGCCAACGAACCGTTCTACATCTCGATGCAGTGCGGCGCGCAGGCCGAGGCGAAGAAACTGGGATATGCGCTGAACACCCAGGCCCCAACCCAATTCGACGCCTCGCTTCAGACGCCGATCGTCACCGGCGTCATAGCCACGAAACCCGGCGCGATCCTGATCGCCCCGACGCACGCCACGGCGATGGCCGCTCCGATCGAACAGGCGAAGAACTCCGGAATCAAGATCGTCGAGGTGGACACCGCTCTGGAGGACACCTCGGTGGCGGTCTCCTCGATCTCCTCGGACAACGTCAAGGGTGGGCGACTCGCCGCGCAGACGCTCGCGAAACTGGTGGGAGACAAGGGCTCCATGCTGGTGATCAACACCAAGGCGGGCACCTCCACGACCGATCAGCGCGCCCAGGGGTTCGCCGACGAACTGAAGAACCATCCCGGAATGAGCTCATTGGGCGTGCAGTACAACAACAACGACGCCGCCCAGGCCGCCTCGATCGTCACCGCCACGCTGGCCGCGCATCCGGATCTGGCCGGGATCTTCGCCACCAACCTGAGTTCGGCCGAGGGTGCGGCTACCGGCCTGCGCAATGCGGGCAAGCTGGGCCAGGTGAAGATCGTGGGCTTCGACGCCAGCCCACAGCAGGTGCAAGACCTGCGCGACGGCACGATCCAGGCGTTGATCGCCCAGGATCCGGCCACGATCGGGGTCGACGGCGTGGACCAGGCCGCCGCCGCGCTCGAAGGCAAACCGGTCACCCGGAACATCCGGACCGATATGGTCTCCATCACCCAGGCCGATATGGACGCGAACTCGAAGTACTTCTACAGGAGCAAGTGCTGATCCGAATGGATCTCAATCCTGTACGCGCACAGCGTATCCGGCGGCGGTGAGGGTGTCGATAACCTCGTCGCGGTGGGTGGTGCCGCGGGTCTCCAGGGTGAGTGCGACCTCGGCCTCGTCGACGGCGAGCCAGGATCCGGCGCGCGAGTGGGTGATCTCGAAGACGCTCGCGCCGGTCCCGCCGATCTCGGCCAGCAGCCGGCCGAGGCTGCCGGGACGGTCCGAAACCGTCACGCGCAGTACGAGATAACGTCCCGCCGCGGCGAGGCCGTGCCCGATCAATCGGGTCAGCAGCAACGGATCGACATTGCCGCCGGACAGGATCGCGCAGACCGGGCCCGTGATGCCCAGTTCGGCCGGCGGATAGGCCATCAGCGCCGCGACCGCTGCCGCCCCGGCGGGTTCGACGATCAGCTTGGCGCGTTCCATACACAGCAGCATCGCCCCGGAGATGGCGTCTTCGTCCACCGTGACGATCCGCGAAACACGCTCGGCCACATGGGCGAAAGGCACGTCACCGGGCCGCCCGACCGCGATGCCGTCGGCCATGGTCGACATGCCCTCCAACGCGACCGGTCTCCCGGCCGCGAGCGAAGCGGGCCAGGCCGCGGCCCGCGCCGCCTGCACGCCCACCACCCGCACGTGCGGAGCCATATGCTCGAGCGCCACGGCCACGCCCGCGAGCAGTCCGCCACCGCCGGTCGGCACGATCACCGTTTCCACTTCGGGCATCTGCTCGAACAATTCGAGTCCGACCGTGGCCTGGCCGGCCACGATATCGGGATGGTCGAACGGATGGATCGGCGTCGCGCCGGTTTGTTCGGCGAATTCCCTTGCCGCCGAAAGGGACTGGTCGACGGTCTCACCCGTCTGATGCACGGTCGCGCCGTAGGCGCGGGTGGCGGCCAGCTTCGGCAGCGAGGCGCCGATCGGCATGAACACCGTGGCGTCGATGCCCAGCGTCGAGGCCGCCCAGGCCACGCCCTGCGCGTGATTCCCCGCGCTGGCCGCGACGACTCCACGGCCGCGCTCGGCCTCGGACAGATTCGCGATCCGGTTGTACGCGCCCCGGGGTTTGAACGATCCGGTGCGCTGCAGATTCTCACATTTGAGCCGCACCTCGACGCCCGCGCGCTCGGTCAGCACCCGGGCCGCGATCAACGGCGTGCGCCGCACCGCGGGTCCCACCAGCTTCGCCGCCGCCTCGATCCGATCCAGCCCGATCCCGTCCATGGCGCCATGCTGCCAGACGAGGTGCCCGCGAGCCGCGGAACCGCATTTCACGCCGGTCCGGGGATGTGCCCGGTCGATTTCGCCGTGTCACGGCGGTTCGGGTGTGCGGATGGCTCGCCTCCGATCGGAACACGTTGCCGGACAACCTATCCGGAATCGGAACAACGAGAGACGGTGTCGCGGGAGCCGCCCCTCCCGCGTGTTCCGACATGATTGGTCACTCCGAAGGCTCCCGCCGGATATCAGTCGTGCAGACTGCCGACGGGCGGATGGGTGATCGCCAGGACGCCCGGCAACCACGGGGTGAAGCGGGCGGGTTCGGACTCGAGTGCGGTCCGCAGATCGGCCGGGTACAGCCATGTGTGATCGGCGATCTCCGCGGGATCGGGGTTCGGCGGAGCGCCGTCGAAGCGGCCCACCAGGACGTGATCCCATTCGTGCTCGACCCGGCCGGTCGCCGGATCGTCCGCCTCGTAGTGGAACACCCCGACCTCGGTCAGCTCGGCCGCGATGCCGAGCTCCTCACCGAGCCTTACCGACGCGGCGCGGGTGAGCGGCTCACCGGGTGCGGGATGCCCGCAGCAGGTGTTCGTCCACAGCAGCGGGAAGCGGGTCTTGACCGCGGCCCGCTGCTGCAACAACAGCCGCCCCGCGGCGTCGAACAGCAGCACCGAGAACGCCCGGTGCAGCTGTCCGGGCGCGGTATGCGCCTGTGCCACCGGGCACGAGCCGGTCGCCCGGCCCTGCTCGTCCACGAGCTCGACGAGCAGGGCCTCACGGTCGACCGGCGGTGCTCCGGCGCTGTCCTGTGGTGCGGCGGTCACCGCCCCACCTTATCGGCGGCAATCAACAGGTACTGGAAGCTGCCCTCCTTGTACGAGGTCAGGAACGGTTTCTCCACACCGGTCGCCAGCTCGGAACGGGTGCGCAATTCCCAGTAGGGGATGGTGGCCGCGGTGAGGTCGGTGACGGCGATCGGCACGAGATTGTTCGCCGCCAGCGCCCGGAAATACTCGCTGCGCGGATGGATCATGCAGCCGTAGTGGGCATCGATCCAGCTCACCGCCGCGGACCGCCCGCCGGTCACATCGTTGGAGCAGCCGGTGATGCACACATACCGCCCGCCCGGCTCGAGCAGCCGCGCGAATTCGCTGAACAGATCCGGCAGCTCGACGTACATATCGGTCTCGTTGGTCCAGATGCCGCGCATGGACCGCGCCTCGAAACCGGTGTCGAGCATATTGCGGAAGTGGAATTGCACGCGGTCCGAAACTCCGCGCTGCTGGGCCTGTTCGTTGGCGAATCCCACCTGGTATTCCGAGATCGTCACCCCGTCCACCCGGCAGCCGAACCGCTGATTGGCCATGATGCTGGTGCCGCCGCGGCCCGACCCGCCGTCCAGCAGCCGGTCTCCGGGCCGTACGTCGCCGAGGTTGTCGAGCAGCAGATCGGCCTGTGCGGTCTCCAGCCGGTGCAGTTCGCGCACGATGCGGTCCTGGCGGGTGTCCTCGGGACCTTCCAGAACGGACAGATCCGGATCGCCGATGCCGTAGTGGTGGTGATAGAGACCGTCCACCTCGCCCAGCTTGGTGTTCACCCGGTCGTCGTTGGGATTGTCGTTCCAATACGCCGCCACCGAACGCTGGTAGCTGGTCTGCAGTACGCCATCGGTCTGGGGGTCGAGCGTGGTCATGACGAATCAGTCCTCTCGATCGTTGGTGCTGCGGGCAGTACTCATCGCGCCGGATACGCGGCGTCGGGTGGAATCAGGAGATGTCGTTGTACCGGCGGCTGGCGGCGTGCCAGGCGCGATTGCCGCCCATCCATGCCCACAGGCCGCCCAGGAACCGGCGCAGCGCCGGTGAGCCGTCGGCCGCGAGGATGCCCGCCTCGCGTTCGAAACGATGCATCAGCTCGTCGTGCACCTCGGCGGTCTGCAGGATCGCCTCGCGGCGGCTGCAGTGCTGTTCGGCGGCCAGCACGGTCGGCAGGTTGAACTCGCGGCCGTTGGACAGGTCCTCGCGGGCCATCGAATACAGATCGTTGACCATTTGAGCGGCCAGCGCGGCGGTGGTCACCACCCGCCGCACGCGGGGATCGGCGTATTCGGCGGCACCGAGTTCGTAGCCACCGACCGCGTCGATGGGCGCCATGCACGGTAGAAAACTGTGCGGCTGCCGGTTGGCCAGGTACTCCCACACCGGCGGCATCCGGTGCGCGGCGCGCCATCCGGCCTCGGCGGTGAGTGCGATGAACCACCCGGCGATCTCCGTGCGCAACCGTGCCACCTGAGCCGGGGTGGCGAACTGCGCGAGATGGTCGAACGAGGTGCGGAAGGCTCGCAGGATCGGATCGGACCCGAGCGCCCGTTCCAGCTGCACCTGATATTTCGCCGGCAGGTGGACCGGATCCATCACGGCGGCAGCCATTTCCAGTTTCGGGCCCAGTTCGGCCTCCGCGCTCGACGGCGTGCCGTCGGGTGCGTGGTCGTCGGCGTCCTCCTCGCAGTAGTAGTCGTCGACCGACCACTCCGAGACCGCGCATTTCGCCGCCGCCAGCAGGCGATCCGGATCGTCGCAATCCGGATGCGCCAACATGATCAGACGCCCGAAATCGGCCTTGCGGAGGTCGTCCAGGCGTCCCTCGTAGAGCCCGATCGATTGGGCCCACAACAGGATTCCCTCGTTGACGGCCTCGGCGAGGGCCGGATCGTCGCGAATCGGCGGCGGACAGTACAGCGCCGGGATGGGCGAGCGTGAACTCGTCCCGGATTCACCGGGGTCCGCGTCGTCGCGATCCGGTGCGGCGCCGGCCGGCCCCGTTTTCGAGATCCGGGACAAGACCGAATCGATTGTGCCGCCCAGTGATCCGGATAGCGGATCGTCCCGAATCGGCGGGACCGGCGAATTCGGTGGGACTGCCACCGCGCTGCCGCGGCGGGGCGGGAAGCGCGTCGATGACGTCCCGATGCCGGTCGGCCCCAATGGGATTCGCGGCGTACCGTTCGGTCCCGCCGGAGTCTCGGGCAGGACTCGCGCGGCCGGGCCGGCCGCGGGTGCCGTTCCGGCAGAGGCCGATTCGCCGCCGAGACCGGAGGCCGACGTGTCGAGTGTCGAGACATCCACCAGCGGAGGGGTGAGCAGCAGTCCCGCCGCGCCGAGGCCGGCCGGGCCGAGCAGCCGTGCCGGGGCGGTCCCCGCGGTCATCGCGGTCAGCTGATCCGAATGTGCCTGGGGGACCGCGGTTTCACTCCTGCCCGACCACGTCGGGGTGGCCGGGGGAGCGTTGTCCAGATTACCGAGCAGAGCCGCGATCACCGTGGCCACCTCGGAGGCGGCAGGGGGCGCCGCGGCGCGTGAGAGCACCGACATGGCAGCGCCTTTCGTCAGTCGCTCTGCCGGGCGACCAGGACGTTGTCCAGGATGCCCAGCGCGTCCGGTACGAGGACCGCCGCGGAGTAGTAACAGCTGATCAGATAGGAGATGATCGACTGGTCGTCGATGCCTTTGAACCGGACGTTCAGGCTCGGTTCGTACTCGTCGGGAATTCCGGTCTGGTGCAGGCCGACGACGCCCTGTTCCTTCTCTCCGGTGCGCATCGCCAGGATCGAGGTGGTCTGGTTCTCGCTCACCGGGATCTTGCCGCACGGATAGATCGGCACGCCGCGCCAGGACGGGATGCGGTGGCCGTTGATCTCCACCGGATCCGGGTACAGTCCGCGCTTGTTGCATTCGCGGCCGAATGCGGCGATCGCCTTCGGATGTGCCAGAAAGAGTTTCGTGCTGCGCCGCATGCTCAGCAGCTCGTCCATGTCGTCCGGGGTGGGCGCGCCGTGCTCGGTGTAGATGCGCTGTTTGAGGTCACAGTTGTTGAGCAGACCGAAATCCGGGTTGTTGACCAGGTCGTTCTCGCGGCGTTCGTACAGGGCCTCGATGGTCAACCGCAGCTGCTGCTCGATCTGGTTGTGCGGCTCGTTGAACAGGTCCGCGACGCGGCTGTGCACGCGCAGAACGCTTTGCGCCAAACTCAATTCGTATTCGCGCGGCGAGGCGTCGAAGTCCACGAACGTGCCCTGCAGCAGCGGCTCGCCCGCGTGCCCCGAGGAGATCTCGATCTCGGCCTCGCCGTGCTTGTTCTGGGCCTTGGCCGGCGCCGTGGCGATGCGGTCGAATTGTTCGCGCAGCGCCGGGATCTCCTCGGTGATCTGGTCCAATACGTTGCGCGGCAGGGACAACAGCGTGGTGTGCGTCGCCGTCCGGACCGTCACCGGCCAGATCGCGTTCGGGTCGGTGAGCATGGCGTCACCGAAGTAGTCGCCGTCGGCGAGCATGCCGAGCTTGGTCGTCTCGCCGTAATCGCCGGTGCCGAGCTTGCTGAGTTTGCCGTGCACGATCAGCAGCACCTGGTCCATCGGATTGCCGAATTCGGCCAGGACTGTGCCGGGTTCGAGATCGCGCTGCTCGAAGCGCTCCGCGAGCGTGCGCAGGATGTCCTCGTCCTCGAAGTCCCGCAGCGCCGGCAGTTCCTGAAGTTCGAGCGGGATGACGCGGGCCTGTCCGCCGTCGATGACGAACTCCACTTCGCCGTTGCCCAGGGTGTGGGTCAGACGCCGGTTGACGCGGTAGATGCCGCCGTGGACCTGCACCCACGGCAGGGCGCGGGTCAGCCACCGGGAGCTGATGCCCTGCATCTGCGGTTCGGACTTGGTGGTGTGCGCGAGTTGATGAGCTGCGGTGGTGGACAGGGTTTTACGGACGTGGTTGTCGGTGTTCACCGGGAGTTCAAGGGTCATGCTGCGGTCCTCACCTCGAGATTGCCACACGACATTGGGGGCGATTTGCGTACAGGGAGATGCGGCAGGCGGCAGATGCCTGCGTAACCGAAAACTCGAGCGAATTGGGTAGCGCGACAGTGCGATCCAGCAGTTCGATGATAGGCGCGGGGCAAGCGGGACCGTGGCGGAATCACCGAAGACGACGCGACAGCAAACGACTCGTAACAATGTGGCAACGGTGCCCTGATCGCACCAATCCGTACCTTCTCGAATCCGACACGCGGGTCGGACGTGACTTCGTCACGCGGATAACGACATTCACCCCAAACTTCGCTCCCGGCCGTGAACGCCGTGCACACTTCCGGTGATCACGCGTACCCCATCGGGGCGAGCCCGAGGTGTGACCCGTAACATGCTGTGCCGCAATCCAATATGTTCGAAAAGCTGCGAATGGCACTATCGTCGTTGGCTTTCCGCGTATACGCCCGTGTCGGCCACCCGCTCGTCGTCCCGCTGGGCGGGCTGCCGGCTTCCGCGGCCCCGCCGGCGTGGAGTCGTGCCCGGCCGCGATCGAGTTGCCCCGCGAACGTTCGTCGATCGACGAGCCCATGTCGGCTTCGGCGAAAACATCCGGTTCCGCGAACCGGACGACGCCGACCCCGGGGCGCGACCGATCTCGTCGTCGGCACCCGTCGGGGGGAGCGAGGAATTCCCGGCGGGAAAGGCTCCCCCGGTCCCGTGTACCGGGAGCGAACCGGATTCCGGAAAATGCGGCACCCGCCGCATCGCGGCGGAGCCCGAAGACGGAGCTAAGCTCGACTTCGTCGGACAAGGAGCCCGTGACGGGGCGCCACGCACGAGGTGAGGGCTGGGAGCTACCGTGAAGTTGACAGGGCGATCGGTCATCGGATCGGTGCGGCGGCTGGTGGCCACCGCACAGAACGGGCTGGAGGTGATCCGGTTCGGCGGGCTGGCCCACGACGTGGAGGCCTCGCCGTACGAGGTCGCCGAGCGCAAGCGGATGTACCGGCTGCGCCACTACTTCCCCGATGACGTCCCCGCCGCCGACACGGGCCGTCCGGTCGCCCTGCTCGTCCCGCCCCTGATGGTCAGCGCCGACATCTACGACGTGAACGCCGAGGGCGGCGCGGTGGGTATCCTCAGTCGCGCCGGAATCGACTGCTGGGTCCTGGATTTCGGCTCTCCGGCCACCGAGGAGGGCGGCTGGCAGCGCGATCTGGCCGACCATGTCGTCGCGCTGAACAGCGCCATCGATACGGTGAACGAACTGACCGGACGCGGTGTCCACCTGATGGGGTATTCCCAAGGCGGCATGTTCGCCTACCAGACCGCGGCCTATCGCTACGGCAAGGGTGTGGACAGCATCGTCACCTTCGGCAGCCCGGTGGACATCGTCGCCGGACTGCCCTTCGGCCTGCCGCAGGGGCTGGTGTCCGAGGTCGCGGATTTCGTCGCCGATCACGTGCTGACCAGGCTGCCGATCACCGATTCGATGGTCCGGCTGGGTTTCCAGATGCTCGATCCGGTGAAGACCGCCAAATCCCGCCTGGACTTCCTGCGCCAGCTGCACGACCGGGAGGCATTGCTGCCCAAGGAACGTCAGCGCCGGTTCCTCGAACACGATGGCTGGGTGGGCTATTCCGGACCCGCCGCGGCGGACCTGCTCAAACAGTTCGTCGCGCACAACCGGATGATGGTGGGCGGCTTCGTGATCCGCGACCGCCCGGTTTCGCTGGCCGAGATCGAATGCCCGATTCTCGCCTTCGTCGGCGAGGTGGACGATATCGGCCAGCCGGCGGCGGTGCGCGGTATCGTGCGCGCCGCGCCGAACGCGGAGGTCTACGAGGCGTCGCTGGTGGCGGGACATTTCGGTCTGGTCGCGGGAAGTACGGCCACCGCCCGGACCTGGCCGCTGGTGCGGGACTGGGTGCGCTGGCTCGGCGGGGAGGGGGAACGCCCCGAGGCGATCGCCCCGATGGCCGCCCACGTCGAGGCGAATCCGCAGCGTTCGGCGGCGACCCGGGTGGTGCACGCGGCGGGCACGCTGGCCGAGGCGGGCGCCGGACTGGGCAGTGCGCTGGGTTCGATCGCGAACAATACGTTGCGCGGTTCGGTGGAGTTGACCGGTGAGGCCGCTCGCGCGCTGCCGCGACTGACCCGGCTGGGCATGATCCAGCCGCACACCCGAATCTCCTTGGGGCGCTTGCTGACCGAGCAGGCGCGTCGCGCGCCGCTGCGGGATCTGTTCCTTTTCGACGATCGCGTGCACACCAACGAGGCGGTCGGCGCCCGGATCGACAACGTGGTGCGCGGGCTGATCTCGGCGGGTGTGCGCCCGGCTAGCCGGGTCGGCGTGCTGATGGAAACCAGGCCGAGCGCGCTGGCGGCGGTGGCCGCGCTTTCGCGGCTGGGCGCGGTGGCGGTACTGCTCGCGCCCGGCAGTGAGATCGCGCGTGCGGTGGAGTTGACCGGCGCGAACACGATCATCGCCGATCCGGAGAACCTGCGCGATGCGGCCGCGGCGGCCGGGCGCGTTCTGGTGCTCGGCGGCGGTGACGCCCGCGCGCTGTCGATGCCGCCGGACGCGGACGTGATCGACCTGGAGCAGATCGACCCGGCCGCGGTGAGTCTGCCCGGTTGGTATCGCCCGGACCCCGGATTGGCGCGCGAACTGGCCTTCGTCCTGGTCACCGGCACCGGCGCGAAACTGGATCTGAAGTACATCACCAATCATCGCTGGGCGCTGTCCGCGTTCGGCACCGCGACCGCGGCGGATCTGGACCGCCGCGATACGGTGTACTGCCTTGCGCCGATGCATCATTCGTCAGGCCTGCTGGTCAGCCTGGGCGGCGCGGTGGCGGGCGGCAGCCGGGTCGCGCTGGCTCGTTCGCTGGATCCGGCCCGGTTCACCGAGGAGGTGCACCGCTACGGAGTCACCGTCGTCACCTACACCTGGACGATGCTGCGCGACATCCTCGACGCGGACACCTTCCCGAGCGGTCATCCGCATCCGATCCGGCTGTTCATCGGCTCCGGCATGCCCGCCGGTCTGTGGCGGCGCACAGTCGAAAGATTTGCTCCCGCAAGGGTTCTGGAGTTCTACGCCTCGATCGAGGGCGATGTGGTGCTGGCCAACGTGGCCGGGACCAAACTCGGTTGCAAGGGCCGCCCGGTGCCGGGCACCGCACGGGTCGAGCTGATTTCCTACGATTCGGCGACGGGCCGGATCCGCACCGACGCACAGGGTTTCGCGCGCCGCACCGCGGACAACGAGGTGGGTCTGCTGATCGGCAAGGCCTCCGAGGCAGTGGACATCTCCCAGGGCGGCCTGCGCGGGGTGTTCGCGCCGGGCGATGCCTGGATGCCGACGGAGAACCTGTTCCGCCGCGACAGCGACGGCGACTACTGGCTGATGGATCGCCGCGACACCGTCATCCAGACCGCACGCGGCCCGGTCTACACCCAGCCGATCGTGGATGCGCTCAACGACATCAGTGCCGTGGATATGGAGGTCGCGTTCGGGTACACCGCCGCACCGGGGCGCACGCTGGCAGTGGCCGCGGTGAGTGTGCGCGAGGGATACCGCCTGGACGCGAAGGACGTCACCGAGGCGCTGCGTTCGCTGGATCCGGCCCGTCGCCCCGATCTGGTCTACCTGGTGGACGAGATTCCCCGCAGTTCGACCTACCGTCCGTCGACCCGCGCGGTCGAGGCGGCGTTCGAACTACGGTCCGGCCCCACCGTCTGGTACCGCGCCCCGGGCGGCGAAAACTACGAGCCGCTCAGCGACGCCGTCCTGGCCACGCTCACCGCCTGACCGGCGAGCCGCGGGAGCACCACCGACCGGGAACGAGGTCATCCTCGGCCCGGCTGCCGATGCCGTCATCGCGGGCCGTGGGCTGCCCGGTAGGTTGTCGGTCATGCCGGAGGAAACCTTGGACCCCACTCTGCTGAGCCTGCTGGCCTGCCCGCAGGACAAGGGACCGCTGTCGCTGGTCCGCACCGAGGACGGTGCCAGCGTGCTCTACAACCCGCGGCTGCGCCGGGCCTACCCGATCGATGACGGAATTCCGGTGTTGCTGGCGGACGAGGCCCGCGAGGTCGGCGACGCCGAGCACGAGGCGTTCACCGCCCAGGGCTGAACGGCCGCCGGAACTCAGGCGCCGGCGAGCGGCAGTTCCAGATCGCCGGTGAGATAGCGCTGCAGCGACGGTCCGACCAGGCGTGCGAGTTCGTCGGCGCTCATCGCGACGATCGGCTCGATACCGACGATCTTGCGGGCCATGAGTATCCCGCCCATCTGCGCCACCGCCAGCGCCACCCGCGTGTACCCGGAGCCGGGTGGCGAATCCACCCGGTCGCGAACGTCGCGCAGAATGACCTCGAGTACGAAGCTGCGAACCAGCGCCGCGTCACCGCCACCGAGGATGGCGCGGAACGCGGCGATCGCGGAGGCGCCGATGGGGGAGTCCCAGACCCCGACCACGGTACGCACGATCGTCTCCCCGAGTGCGTCGACCGGCGCGGCCGCGATGTGCGCCCGGATGACGTCCGCATCGACCGGCAAATTCACCACGGCCGTGAGCAATTGCTGTTTGGTGCCGAAATAGTGATGCACCAACGCGGGATCCACGCCCGCGGTACCGGCGATGGAACGGATCGAAGCCTTGTCGAATCCGACCTCCGCGAACCGCTTGCGGGCGGCATCGAGGATGGCCTCGCGAGTTCCGGACTGCCCCGGACGCCGCCCGCTGCGGCCCGGTGCGGTGGTGTCGTCCGGTTCGCTCACGCCGTGCGCCTGCGCAGTGTCGCAGCCCCCAAAGCCAGTGCGACAACGGCGAATACGGCCACGACGGCCAGGTCGCGCCACATCTGCCCGGTCACCCCGGTGTACCGCGACACCTGTTGCAGAGCGTCGACCGCATAGCTGAGCGGCAGCACATCGCTGATCAGCTCGAGCCAGCGCGGCAGCTGGCCGCGCGGCACCAGCAATCCGCACAGGAAGAACTGCGGTCCGACGATGAGCGGCATGAACTGCACGGCCTGAAACTCGGTGCGCGCGAACGCACTTGCCAGCAGCCCGAGTGCCACGCCCAGCACCGCGTCGAGCACCGCGATCAACAGGACCAGCCAGACACTGCCCGCCGAATGCATGCCCAGCAGCCAGAACGCCACCAGACAGGCGAGCGCCGCCTGCACCGTGGCCGCCAAGGAGAAGGCCGAGCCGTATCCGGCCAGTAGATCCAGCTTCGACAAGGGAGTGGTCATCAGGCGTTCCAGTGTGCCGGAGGTTCTTTCGCGCTGCATGGCGATCGCGGTGATCAGGAACATCACGATGAACGGCAGGATACCGAGCATGCTGATGCCGACCCGGTCGAACAGGGTGGGCACGCCCGGCATCGAGGGCATGTCGTGGTACACGAAATACAGCAGCGCCAGCAGCAGCGTCGGCACCAGCACCAGCATGGCCACCGTGCGCCGATCTGCCCTCAGCTGCCGCAGGATTCGCCCGGTCGTGGCGGTGTAACAGCTCAAAGGCGTTGTCATGATGGGTCTCCCATTCTGATCAGCGCGAGAAATGCGCTCTCCAAGCTGGTTTCGCCGGTTTCGGCACGCAGTTCGTCGGGGCTGAGCTGAGCCAGCAGGTGCCCGTCGCGCATCAGCAGCAGCCGATCGCAGTGTTCGGCCTCGTCCATCACATGACTGGAGACCACCAGCGTGCGGCCCTGTTCGGCGAGGGCGTGGAACTGCTGCCACAGGTCCACGCGCAGCACCGGATCCAGGCCGACGGTCGGCTCGTCCAGCACCAGCAGCTCCGGATCGGCGACCAGCGCGCAGGCCAGCGAGGCGCGGGTGCGCTGGCCGCCGGAGAGCTGATTGCCGCGGTGCCGGGTGTGTTCACCGAGTCCGACCGCGGTGATGGCCGCGGCGACGTCGTCGCGGGACCGACCGTACAGCGCGGCGAAGTAGCCGACGTTGTCCAGGACGGTGAGATCGTCGTAGATGCTGGGCGCCTGCGTCACATATCCCACGCGTGACCGCAGCCCGGGCGTTCCGGCCGCCGCACCCAGGACGCGCACGCTGCCCGCCGCTACCAGCTGAGTGCCGACGATGCTGCGCATGAGCGTGGTCTTCCCGCAGCCGGACGGACCCAGCAGGCCGGTGATGCAACCGCGCGGCACGGTCAGCGAAATATCGTGCAGCACTTCGCGTTCGCCGCGACGCACCCGCAGGTGCTCCACCTCTATCGCGGGGGACGGATCGGATGCCGTCATGGTCGACCCCTTAAATTTCACCGAGTGTTGAATTCATTATGTGTTGAATTCTGCGCTCCTCCGGCTCGTGGCGCAACCCCGTACCGCCGCGGTCGGGCGTGTCGCCTTTACTCTCGGGGCGTGACCAGCGAAATACCCGACGCGACGGCCGAGGACGGGATGCAGGGCGGTCAGCTGCGCGCCTCGACTCTGGAGTTGTTCTTCGACCTCGTCTTCGTCTTCACGATCACCCAGCTGACCCACGCGTTCGGTGAGAATCCGGGCTGGCCCGCGCTGGGCCGGGTCACGCTGATGTTCGGCGTGATCTGGTGGATGTACAGCGGATACGTCTTCCTGACCAACGAGGTCGCGCCGACCAGTACCGTGCGACGCACCTGGCTGCTGGTCGGAATGTTCGGCTTCTTCGTTGTGGCGCTTGCGATTCCGTCCGCCTTCGGCGGTTCCGGCGTGGCCTTCGGCGCCGCGTACTTCCTGGTCAACTCGGTGCATACCGCGCTGTTCTACGCCAACGGGGGCAGTACCGTGACGCGCGCGGTCATCCATCTGGCACCGCTGAATCTCGTCTCGGCCGGCCTGGTGCTGGCGGGCGGTCTCGTGCACGGCTGGCCGCGATACCTACTGTGGTGCGCGGCGCTGGCCGGGCAGATCGTGACCCCGTATCTGACCGACACCGGGGGATTCGTCGTCCGTTCGGCGCACTTCGCCGAACGGCACGGGCTGGTGGTCATCATCGCGATCGGTGAATCGGTCGTCGCGATCGGCGCGGCGCTGGCCGGCGAGGAGATCACCGTCGGCCTGATCCTCACCGTCGCGCTCGGACTGGCGCTGGCTTATGTGCTGTGGTGGGCGTACTTCGGCCTGGACGACGAGCGGGGCGAGGCGGCGTTGGGCGCGGTTCCGGGACCGCGGCGGGCCCGGTACGCGCTGCTGGCCTACGGCTACTCGCTGTTCCCGCTGTTGATCGGCATCATCGTGGCCGCGGCGGGCATCCGGCTGTGCATCGTGCACGGTGACCGGGCGGTGTCCTGGGCGGCGGCGGTGGCGCTGTCCGGAGGCGTGGCCCTGTATTTCCTCGGCCAGTTCTGTTTCCGTCTGGTGCTCGGCCTGCCGTGGCCGTGGAGCCGGCTGATCGCCGCGCCCGCGACGCTCGCGACCGCGCCGCTCGGTGTCCTCTGGGTGGCGTGGGGCCAGCTGGCGGTACTGCTGGTGGTCGCGTTCGGATTCGTGATCACCGACGACTACCTCAGTCTGCGCAGGGGCGCGACCAGCGCGTACCTCACCCCGGCCGGTGCGGTGCTGCGCGTGATGCGCCGGCGGCCGTGACTCGACGGGCTTCCCCGGACGGCGGCGGTTGGTTACGCTCGCACGCGAGGGATGCTCCTGCCTGATGGGCGGTTCGGTTACCGAGCGGTGATCTGTTCGGTCGAAACCTTCTGCGGCAGAAAGGCAGTCCCATCATGACCAAGGTGCGCCCCGATCCCGCGCTCGCTGTCGAACGAGCCACCGACGCGACCCGCGCCGCGCAACTCGATTGCATCGCCGGGCTGCCGTTCGACGATCGGCGCGATCTCGACGACTCGTCGCGCGGATTCGTCGGCACACTCGATCCGCCGACAATCCAACGCCGCGACGGCGGCACGCTGTTCGATCTGAACGGCTACGGATTCGTCACCGACGCGGCCGCGCCGTCGACGGTGAACCCGAGTCTGTGGCGACATGCCCTGGTCAACAAGCCGCACGGCCTGTTCCAGGTCATGGCGGGGGTGTATCAGGTGCGCGGGTTGGACGTGTCCAATATGACGATCATCGAAGGCGACACCGGCATCATCGTGATCGACCCGCTGACGTACATGGAAACCGCGAAGGCCGGACTGGATCTGTACTTCCGGCATCGTCCGACGCGGCCGGTCCGGGCCGTGATCTACACGCACAGCCATGCCGACCACTACGGCGGCGTCCGGGCCGTCATCGACGAGGCCGACGTGCGGGCCGGGCTGACGCAGGTGATCGCGCCCGCGGGCTTCCTGAAGGAGGCGGTCGCCGAGAACGTCTACGCCGGTAACGCGATGGCCCGCCGAAGCATCTACATGTACGGCTCGGTCCTGGCCCGCGGCCCGCAGGGCCAGGTGAACGCCGGGCTCGCCAACGGGCTGCCGCACGGCGGAACCTCCTCGCTGATCGCCCCGACCGACACCGTGTCCACCACCGGCGACAGCCGCGTCGTCGACGGCGTCGAGATGGTGTTCCAGATGGCCCCCGGCACCGAGGCGCCCGCGGAGTTCCTCATCCACTTCCCGGCGAAAAGGTTGATGTGCGCGGCCGAGGACGCCACCCACACGATGCACAATCTCTACACCCTGCGCGGCGCACAGGTCCGCGACGCGGCGACCTGGTGGAAGGTGCTCGACGAGACGATCGAGATGTTCGGCGCGGACACCGATGTGGTGATCGCGCAGCACCAGTGGCCGCGCTGGGGCAACGCCGACGTCGTGCGATTCCTCGAACAGCAGCGCGACCTGTACAAATATCTGCACGACCAGTCGCTGCGACTGGCCAACCAGGGCTACACCATGTCCGAGATCGCCGAGCGCATCGAACTGCCGCCGGGCCTGGCCGGGCAATGGCACTGCCGCGGGTACTACGGTTCGGCCAAGCACAACGCCAAGGCCGTCTACCAGCGGTATCTGGGCTGGTACGACAGTCACCCGGCGCATCTGGACCCACTCCCGCCCGAGACGTCCGCCTCGAAGTACGTCGAGTACATGGGTGGTGCCGAGGCGATCGTGGCCCGTGCCCGCACCGCTTACGAGGAGGGTGAATACCGTTGGGTGGCAGAGGTTCTCACCCATGTGGTGTTCGCCGACCCGCGTAACACCACCGCCCGCGACCTGCAGGCCGATGCGCTCGAACAGCTCGGCTACCAGGCCGAGAACGGCACCTGGCGCAACGAATACCTCATGGGCGCAAAGGAATTGCGGGAAGGCGTACACGATCTCGGCTCGGTGCAACTGGCCGGGCCCGATGTGCTCGCGGCGATGTCGCTGGACATGCTGCTGGACTATCTGGGCATCCGTCTCGACGGCCCCGCCGCCTGGTTGCGCACCGCCGCGTTCAACTGGACGTTCGCCGATTTCGACGGCGTCGAGAAACAGTTCGCGGTCCGGCTCAGCAACGGCGCCCTGGTCTACACGGCCGAGAAGACCCTGCCCGATCCGGACGCCGGGGTGTACTGGGATCGCGAGGCGTTCCAGAAGATCATCCTCGGCACGACGACGCTGGATCGGGAGATCGCCTCCGGCGGGGTGCGGGTCGACGGGGATGCCGCCGCGCTGTCCGATCTGTTCGAACTGTTCGACACGTTCCCGTTCTGGTTCCCCATCGTCACGCCGTGAACGAGGCCCCGCGCGGCGTTCCCCGGGGCCGCCACGCGGGGCGTTCACCCCGTTCCAGTAGCTGTGACGTGCATCACTATCGGTGGTGTCACGGGTGGGTGCGCTGATCTGTCCCATGGACGACAGCGAATCGCGACCCATCGGAGGGCATCATGAACACCACTGCGAATCACGAGATCGTCGTGCTGGGCGGCGGCTACACCGGTCTGCTCGCCACCGTCCGGCTCGCTCACCGGACCCGCCGCGCGCAGGTGCGGATCACGCTGGTCAACCCGTCGGACCGCTTCGTCGAACGGCTTCGCATGCATCAGGTCGCCGCCGGCCAGCAGTTGGCCGATCGGCGCATCACCGAACTGCTCGACGGGACCGGGGTGCGTTTCCATCGGGCGGCCGCGACCGGGATCGATCCCGCCGCCCGGCAGGTCACGTTGTCCGACGGGGCGAGGCTGCGGTACGACACCCTGGTCTACGCCCTCGGCAGCGCCACCGACACCGGACGGGTGCCGGGCGTCGCCGATCATGCCTGGACGTTGAACGATCCCGTTCGGGCACACCATTTCTCGGCACGTCTCGCCGAACTGGCCCGCGCCCGCGGCTCGGTCACGGTGGTCGGGGGCGGCCTCACCGGAGTCGAGGCCGCGACCGAGATCGCCGAGAGTCATCCGGCGCTGACGGTCACGCTGCTCGCCGCCGCCGAACCCGGTTCGATGATGGGTCCGGGAGCCCGCGCCCATCTCGACCGCGCCTTCGATCGTCTCGGCATCGTGCGCCGGACCGGCGTGCAGGTGGACAAGGTGCTGCCGGATGCGATCCGGTTGAGCACCGGTGAGCTGATCGGCTCCGACCTGACGCTGTGGACCGCGGGCGTGCGCGTGCCGCCGCTCGCCGCCGAGGCCGGAATAGACACGGACGCATGGGGTTCGGTGATCACCGACGCGACGTTGCGCTCGGTGTCGCATCCGGAGATCTATGCGGTCGGCGATGCCGCCGCCGTGCGGCAGCCGTTCGGCCGGCTGCACGGTACCTGTCAGAGCGGGATGCCGACCGCCGCGTACGTCGCCGATGCCATCGCGCGCGGGCTGCGCGGCCGCAAGGTCCGGCCGTTCCGGTTCGGGTACGTCCATCAGCCGGTGAGCCTGGGGCGCCGCGATGCGGTCATCCAGTTCACCAACGCCGACGACACACCCAAGCGCTGGTATCTGACCGGCCGAGCCGCGGTTCGCTACAAGGAGGCGGTGAGCGCCAGCCCGTGGCCGGTGTTCGGTGTCAGCCGACGGATGACGGTGCCGGTGCAGTTCTCCCGCGGTGGTCGCCGCACCCGGGAGCGGGTATGACCTCGCGGCCCGAAAGTCCGGCGTCGGCCGCACGCGATCCGGTAGGCATGATCCCCATGCGGGACAACACACCTGCGGAACTCGAGTCCGCCGATCCGTTCGCCGAACATCGGCGGCTGCTGTTCGCCACCGCCTACCGGATGCTCGGCACCGTCACCGACACCGAGGACGTTCTGCAGGATGCCTGGATCAGCTGGCACGGCGCGGACCGCTCCTCGGTGCGCAACCCCAGGGCGTATCTCGTGCGGACGGTGGTCAACCTGGCGCTCAATCGCCTCACCTCCGCCCGCGCGACCCGTGAAACCTACGTGGGCCCTTGGCTTCCCGAACCACTGCTCACCGAACCGAGCGCCGCCGAGGAGACCGAGATGGCCGCCGATGTCTCGACCGCGATGCTGGTCGTGCTGGAGACGTTGAGCCCGGTCGAACGCGCGGTCTTCGTCCTGCGCGAGGTGTTCGGTTTCTCCCACGCCGAAATCGCCGGATTCATCGAACGACCCGAGGCGACCGTCCGGCAGATCGCGCATCGAGCCCGCGCGCACGTGCAGGCGCGGCGTCCGCGCTGCGACAGCGATGCCGCCGGCCGGCGGGAGATCACCGAGAAGTTCTTGGCCGCGTCCCACGGTGGCGACGTCAACGCGCTGATGGAGTTGCTCGCCCCGGAGGTCACCCTCTGGAACGACGGCGGCGGCAAGATCACCGCGGCGCGTCGCCCGCTGTACGGGCCGGACCACGTCGCGCGCTGGCTGCTCGGCGTGATGGCCAAACCGGTGTCCGCCGGTATGCGGATGACACCGGCGGTGATCAACGGTGAACTCGGACTGCTGGTGCTGGCCGGCGAGGTTCCGGTGGGCGCGCTCACCTACGACCTTCTCGACGGTCGCATGCTGAACATGCGTTTCCAGGTGAACCCGGACAAGCTCCGCGGTCTGCACTCACGGGCGGAGTCGCAGCGGCGCAACAGTTTCCGCGAGCTGTTGCCACGGTCGTCGATCGAGGGACCAAAGTCCTCGATCCGTGCGGGAGGCCGATATTCGGATGCGCGCCGGGTTAATTTCGATCTCCTCCGTCCGGAGGCGGGTCGGGAATCGCATTGTCATAGGGAGCACACGAATGAACGCCGAATCGAGCCGCGGGACGCGTCGTACCGGAGCCCGCCGATCGCTCGCGCGCCGAATCGCCTTGACGCCCTGGGTATTCGCCGTCGTCATCGGCGGCGGCTCGCTGGTCGGCCTGCCGGTCGCCACAGCAGCACCCGCCTTCGTCTCCTGCCCGGCCCAGGACTACCAGAACTCCAGTGGCAACTGCGTCCCCCGCCCCCAGTCGGACGCCAACGGCGCACCCACGGGCGCGACCGCACAGTGCCGCGACGGCGAATACAGCTTCAGTCAGCATCGTCGCGGCACCTGCTCCGGTCACGGCGGCGTCGCGCGCTGGCTGTGACGGGAACAACCTGATCCGGGCCCGCGCGCGTTCCGCGTGAACCGCCCGGCCGATCGCCCTCGATGTGCCAATGCGAACGACGAGGTCGTTCGCAGGCGGGTTCTACCAGCGGATTCGCTCCGGGCCTAGCTACGACGGGCACCCCTGGCGGCGGGATCGCGCTGCCCGAACTGGTGCGTTCGGTCCGGGGGCGCATCCTCGCCGGCGGCGATGATCTGGACAATCGGGTGTTGTGTGTGCGAAGGAACTTGCTGTTCATCCGGTGTCGGCCGCCCGGCGACTGCTCGGCTCGACGTTGTGGTCCGGGCAGGTCGGCGTGCGGATCGTGGAGGTGGAGGCGTACGGCGGCGACCCGGCGGGGCCGTGGCCGGACCCGGCGGCACATTCCGGGCGAGGGCGCACCCCGCGCAGTTCGGTGATGTTCGGTCCGCCCGGGGTGCTGTACGTCTACTTCAGTTACGGCATGCACACCTGCGTGAATGTGACCTGCGGGCCCGACGGCGCCGCCAGCGGTGTGCTGCTGCGCGCGGGTGAGGTGGTCGCCGGGCACGAGATCGCCCGCGCCCGGCGACCCGCCGCTCGCACCGAGGCCGACCTGGCCAAAGGGCCGGGAAATTTCGGCAGTGCCCTCGGGATCACCCTGGACGACTACGGCACCGCGCTGTTCGACCCGGACTCGCCCATCCGGCTGGAGCTGATCGCCCGGCCGGTGGAGCCGAGAAAGGTCGGCGTCGGCCCCCGCGTCGGTGTACGCCTCGAGGCCGACCGGCCGTGGCGGTTCTGGCTGACCGACTCGCCCGCCGTATCCACCTACCGTCGCAGTCCCCGCGCACCCCAGGAAGAGACCTCGGCCTGAGTTCGGGTCGAAATCCGGCCGGTGCCTATGCGATCGGTACCCGGTCGGCCGAACGGGCCCGGCTCGCCGAGATCCGCTCGGCCGCCGCGAGTACCGCTGCGCAGGCGGCGTCGGTGCGGGAATCGCCGATTCCGATGGCCCACTGGACGTTTGCCTCGGACCGGTACTCGAGATAGGCGATGTGCGGATTCGGTTCGACCCGATCGACGGTCTGCTGCGTCAGGGAAAGCACCTCGATCGGCAGGCCCGCCTCGGTGGCCATCGCCGCCAACAGCGTCGCCGGATCGTTCGTTCCGGCGGTGCGCTCGATGGCCCGGCCGTCCACCACGAGTGCCAAGCGCACGGTGCCGTCCGCGAGAGCGCACTCCGACAAGCGAATTCGTTCCGATCGGGGTGAGTACACGGAGGTGAGCAACTCGTGCAGCATCGTCGCGGTCACCTCGTTCCCGGTCTCGTCGGTGAGCCGCTGGACGTGCCGGGCGAAGTCGATCTGGAGGCGGCGAGGCAGCGCGATGCCGTATTCGGTGTCGAGCAGATAGGCGACGCCGCCCTTGCCGGATTGCGAGTTCACCCGGATCACCGCATCGTAGGAGCGGCCGACGTCGGCCGGATCGATCGGCCGATACGGTACCTCCCAGGGCATCTCGCGCTCGGGCCGGCCCGCCAGCGCCGATCGCTCGCGATGGGCCGTCAGCCCTTTCTTGATGGCGTCCTGATGGGTTCCCGAGAACGCGGTGTACACCAGATCGCCGACGTAGGGGTGCCGTTCGGGCACGGGCATCCGGGTACAGTACTCCACCGTGCGCCGGACCCGGTCGATATCGGAGAAGTCGATCATCGGATCGACGCCCTGCGCGTGCAGATTCAGTGCCAGCGTTGCGATGTCGACATTACCGGTGCGCTCGCCGTTGCCGAAGATGCAGCCCTCCACCCGCTGCGCACCGGCCAGCACGGCCAATTCCGCGCAGGCGATGCCGGTGCCGCGGTCGTTGTGCGGATGCACCGACAGGATCACCCCGTCGCGCCGGGCCAGGTTGCGGTGCATGTATTCGATCTGATCGGCGTACACGTTCGGCGTGGCAACCTCCACGGTCGCCGGCAGATTCAGGATCACCGGGCGTTGCGGCGTGGCATCCCACAGCGTCGTCATCGAATCGCACACCTGGAGAGCGAAATCCGGCTCGGTGAGGATGAAAACCTCGGGTGAGAACTCGAATCGGACGTTCGCCCGGTCCCCGGCCAGCTCCAGAATGTCCCGCCCGCCCGCGGTGATCAGTTCGGCAACCTCGGCGCGACTGCGGCCGAGCACCTGTTCGCGCCAGATCGGCGCGGTGGCGGTGTACATGTGGATCACCACATCGTTGGCGATGCCCTCGACCGACTCGACGGTTCGTTCGATGAGATCGCGCCGGGCCGGGGTGAATACGACGATGGTGACGTCCTCGGGCGCGAGGTCCGGGTCGTCGCGGATCAGGCGCACGAAATCGAAGTCGGTCTGCGAGGCACTCGGATAGCCGACCTCGATCTCCTTGTAGCCCATCGCGACCATGAGTTCGAAGAGTGCGCGTTTGCGCTGGGGATCCATCGGCTCGGCGAGGGCCTGATTGCCGTCGCGCAGGTCGACCGGCACCCACAGCGGGGCCTCGGTGATCCGCGCGGACGGCCACCGGCGATCGGTGAGCGGTACCGAAACCCGTTCGTACACATCGCGATAGCGGTGCGAGGGCATGACGGATGAGCACTGGCGATTCCAGTGGGATGACATGGGTTCGAAAGCTTTCGCGTCGGAGGGGTGACCGGCGCAGCCCTGCAACCCGCGGGCAGGGTGCCGGTCGATCAGACCCCGCCGCGGCGAAGGAGCGCAAGCATGTCCCGGTATCCCATGTGGCATACACTAGACAGAAATAACTCCTCAGACAAGTAGAGAGGTGGACGGATCTTGGTGCACGTGCAGCGGCATCCGCTGGCCGCCCAGGCGGCGGAATTACTCCTGGGCCGGATCCGTGCCGGCGAGTGGCGACTCGGCCACAAACTTCCGGGCGAGACGACCCTCGCCGCCCAACTGGGCGTCGGGCGTTCGACCCTGCGGGAGGCGATCAGGGAGCTCGCGGGTAAAGGCGTGCTCGAAAGCCGCCAGGGCGCAGGCGTTTTCGTCACCGCGCTGGATGTCACCGAGGATTGGGACACGGTCCTGCGCCGGACCGACATCGTCACCGTGATCGAGGCGCGCATCGCCATCGAGGCCGAGGGGGCGGCGTTGGCCGCGCGGCGCCGAACTCCCGCCGACCTGCGTGCCATGTGGCGGGCGCTGGCCGCGCGGGCCGAGCGGCACGATTCGGTGCAGGATCTGGTCGATGCCGATACCGCCTTCCATCGCGCCGTCGTACTGGCCGCCCACAACGACGTGCTCACCGGGATGTTCGACGCGTTCGTTCCGCGCTCGCGGCACGCGATGATCGATATGTTGCGCATCCGTCCGTTGCAAGACGAGGGGGCCGACCATCACGCGCACGAACTCCTGCTCGATGCCATCCGCTCGCGGGACACCGCCGCGGCCGCGACCACGAGCCGGGTCCACCTCACCTCCCTGAAGGACGCCTTCGTATGAAGCATTCCGGCCGCCGATGAATTTTCCGGGACCGCCTCGTCCTATCGAGCAAGCGCGCTCGACAGCAGACCCGGCAACCCGAAGGACAGCACAATGACCGCCATCGCCCATCCCGCCCCGACTTCCGGCAAGGTCCGCAACCGCATTCTGTGGACCCTGCGAATCGTGCTCGGACTCTTCTTCATCATCGCCTCCGGCCTGCCCAAACTGCTGGGCGAGGCGACGGCCGTGCACGTGTTCCAGCAGATCGGGTGGGGCGACTGGTTCCGCTACCTCACCGGCGTCGTGGAAGTCTCCGGCGGCATCGGCCTGATGGTCCCGCGCCTGACCCGCGCCGCGGCGGCCGGCCTGACGATCACCATGATCTGCGCCGCGGCCACGCAGATATTCCTCATGCACACCCCGGCCACCGCGGCGATCTTTCCTCTGGCGCTGGCCGTGATCTTCGGCTGGCTCGCCACCCAGCGCCGCTGATCCCCATCGCTGAACCCGCCGCCGACTCGCCGAGTCGGCGGCGGGTTCCGTGTGCGTACCCCGCTCGTCCGGCGAGCCCGTCGTTCATCGGTCGCCGACTCGCCGCGGAACGATGACATCGGCACGCGGTCCGAGCGCTGGCGATTCGGCTCCGGTAGCGGGGAGGCCGACGTGGATGGCGTCATCGGCGCGACCAGGTCGACAGTGCGGACTCGGCTGTGAGCAGGGTTGTCTCTGTCGGCCCGTCACGGCTTCCCGGGACGGCGAACTCCGCGACCCTCACGTGCGCCGTGTCACTGTTCATCACGGGTCAGCGGTACACCGACTGCCGGTCGGGGCCATTCGTCGGTGTCGTACCGCAGACGCACCGGGTCGGTGCCGCCCTGCCGAGATCGCCCCGTATCCGAGGTCACAGCACGCTCGACCCTCGTGAGCAGGCTGCCGGCGTGACTACTCGAGGGCCGGTGGCGAAGAGATCACGCGCGAGATGTTCGGAATGCACTGGTCGGCGCGCGGCGTGTCACCCGACGGTGTCGGCGCCGAGAGCATCCAGCGCCGACCGGTCGTCGCCGCGAATCGGGGTCGCGCCTCGCCGGTGTGCGCCCGGACTGGTCCCGTAGCGACGTTTGAAGGCCGCGCCGAGGCTGAACGCTGTGCCGTAACCAACTTGGCGGGCAATGGATTCCACGGTGGCGTCGGTGCCGCGCAGCAGGTCCGCGGCGCGGGCGAGCCGCCATTCGGTGAGGTAGGCGATGGGCGGTTCGCCGACCAGATCGGTGAACCTGCGCGCGAGCGCAGCGCGTGAGAAGCCCACGGCGGCGGCCAGATCGGCGACCGTCCAATCGGTCGCGGGATTGTGCTCGAGTAGCCGCAGCGCCTGCCCGACCATGGGGTCGGCATAGGCGTGATACCAACGCGGCGCCTGTTCCCGCGCGAACCAGGCGCGCAGTGCGGCGATCGTGAGCAGATCCAGTAGCCGGTCGAGCAGCGCCGCCTGTCCGGGTGCGTCACGGCCGGACTCGTCCACGAGCAGACCGAGCAGACGCGCGTCGACCTCGTCGCCGTCGAGCACGGCCAGCGGCGGCAGGGCGCGCAGCAGCCGCTCGCTGACGGTCCCGGCGACCTCGTACGTTCCGGTCAGCAGCGCGGTCTCGCCGCCGGGATTCGTGCCCCAACTACGGACGCCCAGATCCCATGTCTCGCAGAGCAATTCGCCGTCGGGAGTGGTCGTCGTCTGCCCGGGGTGCACGATCGCCTGCGGCGGCGTTCCCGGATCGTCGGCGACGGTATAGGCGTCGGGTCCGCGCAGAATCGCCACCGCCCCGGACCCGAGCCGGGTGGGTTCGGTGTCGTCCGGAATGATCCACGCCGAACCGCGCGTCACCACGACCACCGTGAGCGGGGCGTGATCGGCGATCCGCAGCGACCACGGCGGGTCGAGCAGCGAACGCATGACGAAGGCGCCGCGTGCGCGCGGACCATCGAGCAGATCGGCAAGGGCGTCCATCCTCCGACAATCGCCGACCGAGCGGTGGCGATCAACCCGCTGCCGCGCCGTTCGCCGTTTTTTCGTTCGACCGGAGGCCGGTCCCGGCGCACACTCGGTGGCGACCTGTCTGCGGGCGAGCCGTGGACGTGCGGAAAGATGGGATGACGTGAGCGGAAGCGGCGACATCATCGATGAACTGACCTGGCGTGGACTGATCGCACAGTCCACCGATCTGGATGCCCTGCGGGCCGAGATCGCGAAGGGGCCGATCACTCTCTATGCGGGCTTCGACCCGACCGCGGCCAGTCTGCACGCGGGCCATCTGGTTCCCTTGCTGACGCTCGCGCGTTTCCAGCGCGCCGGAAATCGGCCGGTCGTCCTGGCCGGCGGCGCGACCGGCCTGATCGGCGATCCGCGCGATGTCGGCGAGCGGGTGATGAACTCGACCGACACCGTCGCCGAATGGGCGGATCGGATTCGCGGTCAGCTCGAGCGTTTCGTCGACCTGGACGACTCGCCGACCGGTGCGGTCGTCGCGAACAACATGGAGTGGATCGGGCCGCTGTCGGCCGTGGACTTCCTGCGCGATGTCGGCAAGCACTTCTCGGTCAACGTCATGCTCGCCCGCGAGACGGTCAAGCGCCGCCTCGACGGCGACGGCATGTCGTACACCGAATTCAGCTATATGTTGTTGCAGGCCAACGACTTTCTGCAGTTGCGCCGGAACTACGGGTGCACGCTGCAGGTCGGCGGGTCGGATCAGTGGGGCAACATCATCGCGGGGGTGGAGCTGAACCGGCGCGTCGACGGCGCTCAGGTGCACGCGATGACCACACCGCTGGTGACCTCCGCGGACGGCAAGAAGTTCGGCAAGTCCACCGGCGGCGGCAGTCTGTGGCTCGATCCCGAGATGACCAGCCCGTACGCCTGGTACCAGTACTTCGTGAACACCGGCGACGCCGACGTCATCCGGTACCTGCGCTGGTTCACCTTCCTCGATCGCGAGGAACTGGCCGAACTGGAACTCGCCACACAGGAGCGTCCGCACGCCCGCGAGGCACAGCGACGCCTGGCCGCGGAGATGACCACCCTGGTGCACGGGGCGGCGAACACCGCCGCGGTCCAGCTCGCCAGCCAAGCCCTGTTCGGTCGCGGTGAGCTGAGCGATTTGGATTCCTCGACGCTGTCGGCGGCACTGACCGAGGCCGCCGGGGAGAATCCCGTCGCCGCTGCCGCGGACGGGGCCACGATCGTCGATCTGCTCGTGGATTCGGGTCTGTCCGAGAGTCGTGGGGCCGCGCGCCGGGCGGTCAACGACAACGGGGTCTCGGTGAACAACACCCGGATCAGCGATCCGGAGTGGTCCCCCGCCGAGTCCGACTACCTGCATGGACAGTGGTTGGTGCTGCGTCGCGGCAAGAAGAATTTCGCCGGAGTTCGCCGGGCCGCCCGTTGACCGTCGGCATGACCTGAGTCACAATCGTGTGACTCGGGTCGTCCGGGGCGTTTTCTCAGGCGTCCTGACCTGCGTAAACGGTTGCTGTCTTGGGGATTTGACGTTCTGTTACCCGCCACGTAACTTATTGCGAGTCAGAGCGACACGGACTCCGACCCGGGCCCCAGAGGCCAGGGAAACGAGGTAGGACGAGGAGCGCCTGACGCCATGCGCAACCGATCTCGTGCCGGAGCTTGACTCTGGGGTGTCGAGTGGTTAGGCTGGAAAACCTGCCTCCAGAGAAGGTCGAGTAAATCGGCCGGATCTTCAGTGCGTGTGTTCTTTGAGAACTCAATAGTGTGTCGATGAATGTCAGTGCCAAATATTTATTTTGGTTCCGGCGCTTACACCCCCGTGTGAGGGTCGGATATTTTTTGTCAGCTATTTTCCGGCTGGCGTTTAGGTTAGGTTTTCGGACTCTGGTT
>CBJNFW010000059.1:0-34002 GCA_966435935.1 uncultured Nocardia sp. | reverse complement strand
CATCACCGACCGGATCGATGGCCAGGTGGCGCGCAAATACGGTCTGGTCACCGACTTCGGCAAGCTCGCCGATCCGATCGCGGACAAGGCGCTGATCGGCGCGGCGCTGATCGGATTGTCGGTGCTCGGAGAACTGGCCTGGTGGCTCACGGTGGTGATCTGTGCCCGTGAGATCGGAATCACGCTGCTGCGGCTGGCCGTGGTGCGGCGCGGCGTGATTCCGGCCGGTCGCGGCGGCAAGCTCAAGACACTCGTGCAGTCGCTCGCCATCGCGGTACTGCTGTTGCCGCTGTCCGGCGCGTTCGCCACCGCGGGGCTGTGGTTGATGTACGTGGCCGTCGTGCTGACGGTCGGGACCGGCCTGGACTACGTCGTACAGGCCGCGCGGCTCTGGTCGCGCTCGGCCACCTCGCGATGACCACGCCCGATCCGTTGACCGCGCGGGTCCCGGCGGCCGATCTGGTGCGACGTCTGCTGGCTGCCCGGGCGACGGTCGCCACGGCCGAATCGCTCACCGCAGGTCTGCTGTCCGCCACCATCGCGGGTGTGCCCGGCGCCAGTGCGGTGCTGCGCGGCGGCCTGATCGTCTACGCCACCGACCTCAAACACACCCTGGCCGGAGTGGACGAACATCTTCTGGCTACCGAGGGCCCGGTCGCGGCCGGAACCGCCGAACAGCTCGCGGCCGGGGCGCGGCGCGTGTGCGCGGCGGACTGGGGGATCGGCCTGACCGGGGTGGCAGGGCCGGATTCGCAGGACGGACATCCGGTCGGCACGGTGTTCCTGGGGGTGTCCGGCCCGGAAGGCACCGAGGTTTTGCGGTTGAAACTGGCCGGTGACCGGTGGACGATCAGATTGGGAGCGGTACACGCGGCCGTGACCGAACTCGCTCGCGGCCTGGGCGAGGGATGAGCGAGGCGGCGCGGGCCCGGTCCGTGTGGCACTCGTGACGCCGGGGCGCCGGCGAGCAGCGGCCACGGATGGGAACCAGCCGAGGGCATGTGACGTTGTCACTTGCATAGGCTCGGTCCGGCCAGGCATGAACCGTTAGGAGAACGAGATGACGCTGCTACGAGAGGCAATCGGAGACAGTTTGCGGCGTGCTCGGATCGCGCAGAGCCGGACCCTGCGGGAGGTGTCGACGTCCGCCCGGGTGAGTCTGGGATATCTGTCCGAGGTGGAGCGCGGCCGCAAGGAGGCGTCCAGCGAGCTGTTGGCGGCGATCTGCCAGGCCCTGGACGTGCCGTTGTCCGAGGTGCTGTCCGATGTGAGCATCACCATGGCGGAGCAGGATTTCGCCGCCGGGCGCACCCGGCGCGAACCGGCGGTGGCCGAGTCCGCCGCGGTCGCCGCACCGGCCGAGTCCGCCGTTCCGGCCCCGTCGGCCTTCGCCCGGATCCCGGGCGAGACCAGGATCGTCATTCCCGCGCCGAGCGCCGACAAGCTGGTGCTGGTTCAGGCGAACTGACCCGCGGTAAGTCATTCGATCGGCAAAGGTATGTGATCGGTATCGGCGAGGCTGTGCGACGGAACGGAAACGGATAGATTCTGTGATGAGCATCGGTCCCGGGCGAGTTCGCTTGCCCGGGGCGTCGGGCCATGGAGGATAGATACCACAGGGGTGCGTGACGGTCGCGCACTACAGTCGCGTTGGAGCGCGGCGCGTCAGATGGAGGCGGGATCAATCGATGGCTAATCCGTTCGTCAAGGCCTGGAAGTACCTGATGGCCCTCTTCGACTCCAAGATCGAGGAGCACGCGGATCCGAAGGTCCAGATCCAGCAGGCCATCGAGGAGGCTCAGCGGCAGCACCAGGCACTGTCGCAGCAGGCCGCATCGGTGATCGGAAACCAGCGTCAGCTGGAGATGAAGCTGAACCGTCAGCTCGACGAGGTGGAGAAGCTCAACTCCAACGCCCGTCAAGCGGTCATGCTCGCGGACCAGGCGACCACGGCGGGTGATACCGACAAGGCGATCCAGTACACCAACGCGGCCGAGGCGTTCGCGGCGCAACTGGTCACCGCCGAGCAGGCGGTCGAGGATCTGAAGGTGCTGCACGACCAGTCGCTGCAGGCCGCCGCGCAGGCCAAGAAGGCCGTCGAGCAGAACGCGATGCTGTTGCAGCAGAAGGTCGCCGAGCGCACCAAGCTGCTCAGCCAGCTCGAGCAGGCCAAGATGCAGGAGCAGGTGTCCGCCTCGCTGCAGCGGATGGATTCGACGCTGTCCGCCCCGGGCAGCACACCGAGCCTGGACGCGGTGCGGGAGAAGATCGAGCGCCGGTACGCCAACGCGCTGGGTGCGGCCGAGCTGGCCGGTAACTCGGTGCAGGGCCGCATGCTCGAGGTACAGCAGGCCAGCGTACAGATGGCCGGGCACAGCCGGCTCGAGCAGATCCGCGCCTCGATGCGCGGTGATTCGCTCACCGCCGGAGATGCCACGCCGCAGGTCGCCGCTCCGACCCCGAATCCGGCCGCCGCGCAGCCGCAGACCAACCCCGGTCAGGCCGCGCAGCAGTAGTCCCGCAATGGTAGTACCCGTGGCGCTCGCGGGGTTGGTTCGAAAGGCATCGAGGTGATGGGGAGATCGCGGGCAGACGAGCCTGCGACGGGCCGCACCCGCGGCCGGTCGTCCGGAGCGGTGCGCGCGCGGGTGGTTCGAGAAGTGTTGTCGCAGTCCGGGATCGAGCCCGAGCAGCTCGACCGGGCGCGGCGGCTGCCCGACACCCTGCGCGAGGCCGGGGAGACCGCGATGCACGCCGTGCGGGCGTGGGCCGATCCCCGCGAGCGGGAGTTGCTGCGGCGCAGGCGCGCCCGTCGGCGCAGCCTGCGGTGGAGTGCCGCCTCCGGCATCACGGCCCTGGGCGCGGCCGGGCTCGCCGTCGTCTCGGCTCCGGCGTGGGCGGTGATCGTTCTCGGCGGCGGTGCGGCGGCCATGGTGACCGGGGCCGCCGTCAGCACCCGGAATTATCTGCAACTGCGTCGAAATTCATTGCCGCGGGCGGCATTCGTGCCGCGCCGTCTGCCGCCGGTCCGGTCGGCGGCGCGCGCGCCGATCGCCCGCCTGGTGCGGGCCGAGGCGGCGTTGCACGCCCTGAGCGGCCGCATCGCGCAGGGGGGCCGGATGCCTGCGGAGGACCTCGTCGACACCGTCGAGACCGCGGCCTCCTGCGCCGCGGCGTTGCACGCCCTGGCCGCGGATGTCGTGGCGATGGAGAAGACGGCCGAGGCGGTAGGTGCGGCTGCTTCGATTCCGTGCCTGGATTTATCCGGTCAGGTGCGCGCGGCGACCTCCCGGCTCGATTCGGGCGTCACCGAGTACGAGGCCCTGGTCGCCGCCGCGGGCCGCATCCTGGCGGTGCCCGAATCCGCCGCCGTCCTGTCCGAAACCGATTGGGTGCTGCTGAATCTGCGCGAATCCGCCGACCGGCTGGACGGCTGGGCACAGGCCTTGACCGACCTCGCGGACAGCCGGTTTCGCGGATAGTCACCGGACCCGGTCCACCAGAGGCGACGAGGAGTTGCTGCGTTCGGATGCCTTTCATCCGACGCGGCCGGCAGTCGATCGGCCGAGGCGGTGACGCGCACCCAGGCAAGCGCGGCAGTTGCGCGCTGGTGTCGGCCGACGGCGGTGTGCTGTCGAAGAATTCGGTGGTGATCTCGCATAGCTCGGGCCTCGTAGGCAGCCGGTCACACGGCCGGCTTTCGGGGGACAGTGATCAGCGGCCCAGGCTCGGTCGGCATCGAAGCCGATCGATCGGACCGATGCCGGCTGCGCGCTGATCGATCGGTTGGGTGCAAAAAGTTTGGGCGGCAATGCATCTCGTGTGCAGCCCGTTCGGGTCGGGCATACCCGTGGGACGGGCTGCGACCGCAGCTAGTCCTCGGCGGCCGTCCCGTGCTCCCGGTCGTATGCCGCGCGGGCGGCGGCGACGGTGTCGCGGTGACGGGTGGCCCATCCGGTGAGGCCCTGGAGGGAGTCCAGGAGTTCGGTCGCGATCTCGGTGAGGGTGTATTCCACGCGGGGCGGGACCGTGGGATACACCGTGCGAGTCAGCAGGCCGTCGCGTTCGAGTCTGCGGAGTTTGAGCGTCAGCATGCGGCGGCTGATTCCCGGCATGGCGCGATGCAGGTCGGCGAAGCGAACCGGACCCTGTGCGGCCGCGGTCAGGATGCTGATACTCCATTTGCCGCGTACGTGATCGATCACCTCGGCGACCGGGCATGCGCGACTGACCAGGACGGGTACATCGATGTGACTCCGGGACACGAAAGTGCCTTCTTCCGCTCGTACTGAACCGATACCACCATGGTCGCTGATACCGGAGAAGGAGCACTATGCGCATAGGCGTGAACATCGGTGGCACACCGCCGTTCGAAGAGATGATGGCCACGGTCCGTGCGGTCGCGGCGGCCGGTCTGGACGGCGTGTACTTCAATCAGGTGCTGGGCTGGGATGTGCTCACCCTCGCCGCGCTGGCCGGTCGTGCGGCGCCCGGACTCGAGGTCGGCACGGCGGTGGTGCCGACCTATTCGCGGCATCCGTTGGCCCTGGCGCAGCAGGCGCTGACCGTGGCGGCGGCCACCGGTGGACGCCTGGTTCTCGGGGTCGGGCCGAGCCACGCCGCGGTGGTGGAGCGGGTCTACGGAGTTCGGGCCGAACGGCCCGTGCGGCACCTGCGCGAATATCTCGCCGTGCTGCTGCCGCTGTTGCGCGGGGAGAGTATCGAATTCCGCGGCGAGACGATGAGATCGACCGCCGCGGTGGCGGTTCCGGATGCGGTAGCGCCACCCGTACTGCTGTCCGCGCTGCGTCCCGCGATGCTCGAGCTGGCGGGCTCGTCCGTCGACGGCATCGTGACCGTTTGGGCCACAGCTGATTTCGTCGCGACGAATATCGCGCCCCGGCTCGCCGCCGCGGCCCGTGCGGCCGATCGCCCACGGCCGAGAATCGCCGCCATCGTCACCGCCGCCGTCGCCGCCGATCCCGGCCGGGCCGCCCGGCAGTTGGCCGAACGCACCGCCGCCGCATCCGATCTCGCCAATTACCGTGCGCTACTGGAACTTCAAGGACTGACCGGCGTGCACGAGACGGCGTTGATCGGTACCGAATCGGCGGTGGCCGAAGGGCTGCGCGGCTACGCGTCGGCCGGTGTGACGGATCTGCTGATCAGTCTCGCCGGCGACGCGCCGGACCGCGCCCGCACCCTCGCGTTGCTCGCGGACCTGCGTCGCGACCTCGCGGCATCCGTCGATCACCAGGGCAACGGCCCGGAGATGTCGAAGTAACCTCCGGTCGGGCCGTCCGGCGGGGTCTGCGCCATCCGGACGACGATCTCGGCGGCCTGCTCGACGGTCTGGTGGCCGGAGTGGCCGTTGAGATCCGTCGCGGTGTAACCGGGTTCGACGACGTTGATGCGCATCGCCGGAAATGCCTTGGCGTACTGCACGGTGAGCATGTTCACCGCGGTCTTGGACGTCGGGTAGGCCAGGCCCGGATAGGCGTGGGCGGGGCTGTCCGGGGTCGAGACGGCGGTGAGCGAACCCAGACCGCTGCCCAGATTCACCACCACCGGGGCGGCGGAGCGCTGCAGCAGCGGCAGGAAGGCGTGCATCACCCGCACGACGCCGAATACGTTGGTGTCGAACACTTCCCGGATCATCTCGCCGGTGATCTCGGCCGCGCCGGGCACGCTGTTGTCCGGATTGCGGGTCTCGATGCCCGCGTTGTTGATCAGCACGTCCAGCCCGCCGTCGGCCTCGACGGTCTTCGCCGCGGCGGCGACCGAGGCGTCATCGGTGACGTCCAGTTGTACCAGCCGCGCACCGATCGGTTCGGCGGCCCGGCGGCCCCGCTCGGGATCGCGTGCGCCGATGTAGACGGTGTGTCCGGCGGCGATGAGCCGCCGGGCGGTTTCCAGTCCGATGCCCTTGTTCGCTCCGGTGATCAATGTTGTCGTCATGGCTCCAGCCTGATCCGGCCGTTCCCGCTCAGCCAGTCGTCCGGATGTCCTGGGACTGGCGGTACCAGGCACGATGCGACCGGTTGCCGCAGACTGGAATCATGGCGACCTCGGAGTTCGGTGCGGCGATGCGGCGGTGGCGCGACCGGCTCGAGCCCGCGGACGCGGGGTTGCCCGCGGGCGAGCGGCGGCGTGCTCCCGGACTGCGCCGCGAGGAGTTGGCCCTGCTGGCGGGCATCTCGGTGGATTACATCACCCGTCTGGAGCAGGGGCGCGCGTCGAATCCGTCGGCGCAGGTGGTGGAGGCGCTGGCGCGGGCGTTGCGGTTGTCCGGCACCGAACGGGCGCACCTGTTCCGGTTGGCGAAGCTGCCGCTGCCGGATCCGGATCTGGTGCCGCGCCACATCACCGCCAGCGTGCAGCGCGTACTGGATCGTCTGACCGGAACGCCGGTCGCGGTCTACGACGCGACCTGGCAACTTCTGCTGGCCAATCCGCAGCATGCGGCATTGGTCGGCGATCAGTCCGGGCTGACCGCCATCGAGCGCAACGGGGTGTGGCGGCATTTCCTCGGGCCCGGACCCAACGCCCGCCGCAGCCCGGAGGCGCTCGCCGCCTACGAAACCGCGCTGGTGACCGATCTGCGCACCGCCGCGGCCCGCTATCCGGCCGACCGTCGGCTCCAGGATCTGATCACCACCCTGCACACCGGAAGTCCGCGATTCGCGCGGATCTGGGATTCGGGCGCGGTCGGCCGCCGTGACGCCGCGCCCAAGATCATCGATCACCCGCTGGTCGGCCCGGTGACCCTGGACTGCGACATCCTCACCGTCACCGGCAGCGATCTGCGCATCATGATCTACACCGCCGAACCGGGCACCGAGGACGCCGAACGCCTGGCGCTGATCACCGTTCTCGGGACGCAGACACTCACGAGATGAACGTGTTCCGCCGCCGCGGAAACACGGCGCACGGCCTCGTGCCGGGCTCGCGGCCGGGTTGTGAAGCGGGTCGTCCCAGCCGTCGGCGCCGAGCAGATCGTGCGGATCCATTCCCGAAGACGCCCCGTGCCGACAGCCCGGCCGTCCAGGATGAAGCCGTTCGGGCGCAACCACATTGCCGGGACTATCGGTCCACGCCGTGCGTACGGCGTGGCCGTGCGGAATTGCGGCCGGCAACGGGTAGGGTCCGCACCCGTCGGTGTCGTCGAGGGTGGGAGTGGGATTCATGCACGTCAGAGGAATACTCGCCGGAGTGCTCGTGCTCGCCGGACTCGCGGCGCCGGCCGTGACGGTGGCCGCGCCCGCCGCCGATGCGCGACCGGTCGCGCTGCAGCGGTACACCTGCAACGGACTGGACTGGTCCGGAAAGCCCTTGCGGCCGGTCACTTTCCAGATCCGGGGCAACGAGTACCGGGCGGCGCACCGGGCCCAGGCCGCCTGGCGCGGCGTGGCGAGGTTCGCCACCATCGTCTGCCGGCCGAGCTGAGCTCCCGGAGAACCGTGGCCCCCGGCGACCGCGGCGGCCCGCCTCCTCGGGAAGTACCCTGATTTATCCCTGATATCGGGGTTGACCTGGTGATTTTCCTCGGCGGGATCGGCAGTATGGAGGGTGTCGGATCACGTAGCGGAGGTTCGACGGAAACCTTCGGGAGGAATGGACCAATGAGCATGTTCTGGAAGATTCTGGGCGTGGTCGCAGTCGTATGGCTCGTGTTGATCGTGGTCGGGGCGCTGGTGAAGGCGCTGTTCCCGATCCTGATGATCAGCCTGGTCGTCTTCGGACTCTACCTGCTGTACAAGGCGGTTTCGGGCTCGAAATCGACGGTCGACAAGCTGTAGATCTCGCTGCGCGGGCCGCACGGAATCCATTCCGTGCGGCCCGTTCGCATGTGCGGTGATTCAATGGGGGCCATGGATCAGGTACCCGAGGATTGGCAGACCGGACTCGTCATCGTCGCGCATCCGGGCGACATCGAGTACGAGGCTGCGGCCGTGGTGCACCGATGGGCCTTGCAAGGCAAGCGGATTCGCTATGTGCTGGCCAGTCGCGGTGAGGCCGGGATCGCCGGGCTGCCCCCGGCGCAGACCGGGCCGCTGCGCGAGCGAGAGCAGATCGCCGCGGCCCGGGCCGTGGGCGTGCAGGACGTGGAATTCCTCGACTACCCGGACGGCCGGATCGAGGAGAGCCTGATGCTGCGCCGGGACCTGGCCAGAGCGATCCGCCGCCATCGCCCGGAAATGGTCGTATTGTTCAACTTCCACGACACCTGGGCGCCCGGGCGCGCCAACAGCGCGGATCATCGCGCGGTCGGTCGTGCCGCGCTGGATGCGATCGCCGATGCCGCCAACGAGTGGATCTTCACCGAACTGAGCGGTCTGCCGATCTGGACGGTGCGCTGGGCGGCGGTGACCGGATCGGCCGTCACCCATGCCGTCGATGTCACCGATTCGATCGATGCGGCGACGAAATCGCTGCTGGCTCATGGTCGTTACCTCGCGGCGCTGGGCCCGGCGCCGGTTCCGGCACAGGCGCAGGCGATCGTGGCGGACGCGACCGCGCCGATCGAGGGGTTCCCCGCCGAGCGTGCCATCGGCTTCGAACTGTTCTACATCCGCGGCTGAGCCGCCGCGACCCGCTCGACCACCGGCCGCCAGGATTCCAGCGGCGCCACCGCGAGCCCGACCACCTTGCCCGAGTCATCGGCCCGGCGCAGCGCCAGCGCGGCGGCGAAGTCCGGATCGGCCTCGAATTCGGTGGCCTCGGCGGCGGTCATCGGGCCGCCCTGGGCCAGGAGTGTGCGTCTGCTGGACGCGGACAGATTCGCCATGTGCGCGGAATCGGTCGCCGCCAGATAGCGTTTCGCGACGACGTGCAGTTCGACCAGCCGCGCCACTCGCGCGCCGAGCAGCTCGCGCACGGCGTCCGCTCCGGTGCGTCCGTGGCCGGCGTCGTCGCCAGGGGCGAGCAGATGGCCGATATCGTGTACCAGGCCCGCGATCTGGAGTTCCTCGTCGTCAGGGTGATCGCGGCGCAGCAGTTCGGCGCATTGGCGGTCGTGATCGAGGATGTCGATCGGGTCGCCGCTGCGATCGGGCATATCCCAGACGTCGGCGCAGGTCGCCAGCAGGGATATCAGCTCGTCCACGGTGGCGGGAGCCGTTCGCATCACACGGTCGGTCTGCTCGGCCACGTTTCCTCCTCGCCGCGGTAGCTGTCCTGCCTGCCCGCGAACCCGCCCCGGGCGGTGCGCGGTGCGGCCATCGGACAAACGTCGTTGTACCACTGGCCGGTTCGCGACGGAATCGGGTACGGGTGCCCTCGACTCCCGGAATCGGTGTCGCAGCGAGGTGAGATGTGACCCCTGGTGTGCGTACCGCGGGAGCGCCGTCGCCGGACCGGCTGCCTGCCCCCCTCGCGACGATATGGCAGGCTGGGCGGATGCGAGTTGCTGTGGTCGCGGGACCGGATCCGGGACATGCGTTTCCGGCGATCGCGCTGTGCCTGCGGTTGCTGGCGGCGGGGGACGAGCCGGTGCTGTTCACCGGCCCGCGCTGGCTCGACGCGGCGCGGGCGCAGGGAATCGGGGTGCGTCGGCTGAAGGGGCTGGCGCCGCGGCCGCAGGACGACGACCTCGATGCCGGACAGCGCATCCACGAGCGCGCCGCGCACATCTCCACCGAGATCCTGCCCGAACTCGGGGCGATGCTGCCGGAATTGGTGATCGCCGATGTGCTCACCGTCGGCGGCGGTATGGCCGCCGAGCGGATCGGGGTGCCGTGGGTGGAGTTGTCCCCGCATCCGCTGTACCTGCCGTCGAAAGCGTTGCCGCCCATCGGAAGCGGACTCGCGCCGGGGGAGGGGTTGCGTGGCCGGGCACGGGATGCGGTGCTGCGCGGTATGACCGGCCGGGCGATCGCCCGCGGTGAACGGCAGCGCGCGGCGGCTCGTGCGGGAGTCGGCCTGCCCGAACAGGATCCGGGCCCGGCTGCCCGGCTGGTCGCCACATTGCCCGCGCTCGAGGTGCCGCGCCCGGACTGGCCGCGGGACGCGCATGTGATCGGTCCGCTGCTGTGGGAGCCGACCGCCGAGGTGCTGCCGTTACCGCCCGGGGACGATCCCTTGGTCGTGGTCGCCCCCTCGACCGCGCACACGGGCGTATCCGGCATGGCGCAGACCCTGCTCGAAGCATTGGACGGGGCGGGTGTGCGGGTCGCGGTATCGACCCTGGACGCGCCGCCCGCGGATCTGCCGCCCTGGGCGACCGCGGGGCTGGGCCGCCAGGACGAGCTGCTGTCGCACGCATCGGTCGTGGTCGGCGGCGGCGGACACGGGCTGCTGGCGAAGTCGCTGCTGGCCGGTGTGCCGATCGTGACCGCCCCCGGCGGGGGAGACCAGTGGGAACTCGCCAATCGTGCTGTGCGCCAGGGCAGTTCGATGCTGGTGCGGCCCTTCACCGGGGAGGCCGCGCGAGACGCGGTGCACACCGTGCTCGCCGAGCCGTCCTTCACCGCCGCCGCCCGGGCCGCCGCGGCGACCGCCGGCCAGGTCGCCGATCCGGTCGAGATCTGTCATCGGGTCCGGGACCGCGCCCGTTCCCGCTGAGCCGTGGGGCGGCCTGTAGCCTCGGCACAGTGCGGTTGACGGAATTCCAGGAACTGTTGCATACCGAATTCGGGGTGTCCCGCGGCGATGTCCTGCTGTCCGACCACGTGCTACCCGCCATGGGCGGCCGCACCGGCGCCCAGGCCATCGAGGACGGCGTCGATCCGCGCGATGTCTGGCGCGCGCTCTGCAGCGAATTCGACGTCCCGCGCGCCCGCTGGTAGCGCCGAGGTGACGACCGCGCTGTAGCGCCGAGGCGACGCCGGCTGCCATCGCGCGTGATGTTCCGGTGGCTCGGGCCCCGGCTCTGCCCCGCACTTGTGGGGACGGCTTCGGTCGCACCGGCAGTCCGGATCGCGGCGGAGACGGGTTCAGGATGTTCGATCTCGCCCCGGCCGCTCGATGACACGCGGATGTCGGGTGCGGACGGTGACGTGACGCGCTGAGCGCCCGTACCGGTGATGTTCGGCCGGGTTTGCCCAATAGCCGGGTGCTACGCGACCGCGGGGTGGATCATCATCGGCGGATCGGCCCGCATGTGCTGCCGACAGTCGTGTGCCTTCGACATCGTCCGGGTAGTGCCGGTGCGATGCGCGGCGGCGCCCCGCGGCTCCGGCATGCGGATCGATCCGGTGTCGAGACGAACTGCGCACGGCCGGTGGTGGGCATCGGCGGGTAGTGAACGGACGGGGCAGCCGCGGCGTTGCCGAAGCCGTCCGGATGCCAAGCGCTGACTCGGTCGGCTGCAAAGTGAAAATGGAACTTCCCTCATGCGGAAATTGTACTCTCGTCGCCGATTCGAACTGGAAAACGTGCATGTTTGGTACTGGATGTGCATGCCGAGGTCTCGGTCGGGGGTTGGCGGGTGGATGTCGAGGGTGTTGCCCGGGGCCGAATGTTGCTACAGTAACTGTGTTACGGAGGTAACATTCTCGCCTGAGGAGAATGGCGCTTCCTACTCCAGGAGACGGAACGCCGGGGCAACCCCGGCGGATCCGCCTCACCGATGCCGGGCGAGTACGCCAGCCCTCGTGCTGCCCGAGCGCTCGGCATGCTGCGTCGGTCGCGCAACCCGCGGTTGCGGCATGGAAGTACGCCGGATCAGGGAGGAATCGATGACCGACAGTGCCGAATCCGTTGCGAGTGAAGCGAGGCCGTGATGAGCGCATCAGCGGCCGGGATGAATGCCGCCGGGCAGTCGGCGGTCGATGAGGTCAAGCGCTGGACGGGCGGCTATCTGCGCCGCCATCCGCTCGCGTCGCTGGAAACCGTAGGCGGACAGGTCATTCTCGCTGTGCAGGCCGTGCGGTATCTGTGCACGGACATCGCCACCGGGCAGTTCCCCTTCCGAGAGTTCGTGCAGCAGGCCACGTTCATGGCCAAGACCGCCTATGTGCCGACCGTCGCGGTGGCCCTGCCGATCAGCGCCACCATGTCGATCCAGTTCGGTCTGCTGGCCGGTCAGGTCGGCGCGACGTCGCTGGCCGGCGCCGCGGGCGGGCTCGCGGTGATCCGCCAGGTCGCCCCGCTGGTCACCGCCATTCTGCTGGCGGCCGCGGTCGGCTCGGCGATTTGCTCGGACCTCGGCGCGCGCACGATCCGCGAGGAGATCGACGCGATGGAGGTTATGGGCGTCTCGGCGCTGCGAATGCTGGTGGTGCCCAGGCTCGCGGCCGGGATCCTGGTCGCGATGGGTTTGACCGGTTTGAGCTGCTTCGTCGGATTCCTCGGCGGATATCTGTTCAACGTCTACGCCCAGAACGGCGTTCCGGGCAGCTATCTGGCGACGTTCTCCTCCTTCGCCACCATCGGCGATCTGTATCTGGCGATGGTCAAGGCGATCACCTTCGGGGTGATCGTCACGATCGTCTCCTGCCAGAAGGGATTGAGTACCAAGGGCGGGCCGGGTGGTGTGGCCAATTCGGTGAACGCGGCGGTGGTCGCCTCCATCGTGCTGCTGATGATCGTGAACGCCGGATTCACCGAGCTGTACACCCTGCTGTTTCCGAGGACGACACTCTGATGGCATCGCGATATTATTTTCCGGGCACGAAACCGGTGCTGGTCGCCGGGAACGCGGCGGCGGTCCCGGTCATGCGACTGGGCTATATGGCCACGTTCCTGTTCCGGATGATCGGCGGGATTCCGGTGGTGCTGCGGCATTATCGGGCCGAATTCCTGAAGATTCTCTCCAATGTCACCTGGGGTAACGGCTCCATCGTCGTCGGCGGCGGCACCGCGCAGGTGATCCTGGTGCTCGGGGCCGCGGCGGGCGTCGTGGTCGGCATCGAGGGGTTCAGCGCGCTGAAACTGCTGGGTATGGCCCCCGCGACGGGCATGATCGCCTCGACCGTGGCAACCCGCGAACTCGCGCCGATCATGGCCTCGATCGCGTTCGCCGCCCAGGCGGGCTGCCGGTTCACCGCGCAACTGGGGTCCATGCGGATCGCCGAGGAAATCGACGCGCTGGACGCGATCGCGATCCGGCCGATTCCCTATCTGGTGACAACTCGGATGCTGGCCTCGATCGTGGCGATGATTCCGCTGTACCTGGCCTGTCTGGCGGTCAGCTATCTGGGTGTGGAAATCGTGGTCGGGGTGGCGGGCGGTCAGTCGCCGGGCACCTACGAACACTATTTCCGGCTGGTGCTCAGCGGATCGGACATCATTTATTCCCTGGTGAAGGCGATCGTATTCGTCATCACCACCACGACGATCCAATGCTATTTCGGCTTCTACGCCTCGGGCGGCCCGCAGGGCGTCGGGGTGGCGGCCGGACGGGCGATGCGCGCGAGCATCACCGTGATGATCTTCGTGGATCTGATGTTGACCCTGACGCTGTGGGGTTTCAACTCCGGCGCGAGAATCAGCGGGTAGCCGATGTCCATTGCATTCGAATCCGACGGCAAAGTACTGGCCAACTGGAAATTGTTCCTGCGCGGACTGGGATTCCTGCTGGTGCTCGGGGTGATCGGGGCGGCGATGATCGCCCGGTCCCAGGGCGTGTTCGACAAGACCGTGCAGGTCACCGCCGACCTGGTCAACGTCGGCGACGGCCTGCCCGCCAAATCCGACGTGAAGTACGAGGGCGTGCTGGTCGGCATGGTGGACAGCGTCACCCCCGCGACCGACGGCGGCCCGAACCACGTGCACATCTCCCTGCTGCCGCAGTACTCCTCCGGGATTCCCGGCACGGTGACCGCGCGCGTGGTGCCCAGCAACGTCTTCGCGGTGCCCTCGGTGCAGCTGGTCTACAACGGCCAGGGCAAATCGCTGTCCTCGGGCGCGCACATCCCGGAGGACCGCAGCCTGGCGACGGTGCGGTTGCAGACCTCGCTCACCGCCCTGGACAAGATCGTCGCGGCCGCCGGGCGTTCGCAATCCGATCCCGTACTCGGCATCTTGACCACGGTCGAACAGGCCACCGCGGGACACGGCGCCAAGGCCGCGCAGGCCGGTGCGGATCTGACGCGAATCGCCCAGGCGCTCAACGGAGTAATGGCCCCGGACGGCACGGCCTCGACGCTCGGCACCCTCTCCGAGGCTCTGGCCGGACTGCGCGATTCGGCGCCGGATCTGCTCAGCGCCGTGCACAACGCGGTGGCCCCGCTGCGCACCGTGGCCGAACAGCGAGATCAGTTGACCGCCTTGCTCAGTGGCGGCCTGACCACTACGGGCACGATCGCCGCGGCGCTCGAGCACAACACCGGAACCATCACGAACCTCACCGGTGAGTTCTCCCCGGTTCTGGATGTATTCGCCAGGGGCAGTTCGAATTTCACGCAGATGACGACATCGGAGACGATCCTGTCGTCGAAGTTCCGCACACTGTGGCATCCCGACGTGCAGAACATGACCGCGAAGGTCGTCATCGAATTCACCCCGCACAAGCAGTACACCCGCGCGGACTGCCCGCGATACGGCAATCTGGCCGGCCCGAGCTGTGCTACCGGCCCGGCCGGCGCGCCCACCATCGTCGCGCCGCACACCGCGCCGGCGAGCTATACCGGCGGCAACGTCGGCGATATCGGCAGTGCCCGCGAACAGCGGCAGATCGCCGCGATTCTGGGTGGAAAGCCCAATGCCGCAACGGATCTGATCGTCGGACCGCTGGTGCGGAACAACTCGGTGACCGTCACCCCGGCCTCGGATACGCAGCCCGCCGACCCCTCAGGAGCGCAACGATGAGCTACCGCAAACCGTTGATCGGGCTGATCCTGTTCCTGACGGTCTCGATCCTGCTGACCTGGACGGTCTACATCACGTTGGCGCGCAGCGTATCCGGGCGCACCGACACCTACTCGGCGGTGTTCACCGACGTGTCCGGGCTGCACTCGGGCGATGACGTGCGGATGGCGGGTGTACGGGTCGGGCGCGTCAAGTCGGTCGAACTCGACGGGGTGAACGCCGCGGTGACCTTCGAGGTGCAGCACGATCAGGTGCTGTACGGCAATACCTCGGCGTCGATCACGTACCAGAATCTCATCGGGCAGCGCTATGTCGGGCTGTCGCTGGGAAATTACGGCGATCCTTCGGTGCTGCGGCCGGGCGGGCGGATTCCGCTCGCGCACACCGAGCCGTCCTTCGACATCTCCAAACTGCTCAACGGATTCGAGCCGTTGTTCAGCGTGCTCGATCCCCAGCAGGTGGACAACATCACCGCCGCGGTGGTTCGCGCGCTACAGGGCGACAACGGCGCGATCACCTCGCTGATCACCCAGACTTCCGCACTGGCACAAGCGTTTTCGGGTCCGGACCAGATCCTGGGGCAGATCATCGACAATCTCTCCGGGGTGATGTCGGATCTGGCGAGACAGAGTGGCAATCTGCAGACCGTCGTGCAGCAGACCCGCCGCATCTTCGACGGCCTCTCGCAGCACCGTGACGCGCTGTTCGGTGAGGTCAGTTCGATTTCGGCGGTGGTGGGCCGAGCGGCCACGGTGGTGCGCGGCGCGGCGCCGTCGATGAACGACTTCATTGTCCGCCGGCCGGGATTCGCCCAACACTTCATCACCAACAAACAGAAGTTCGCGTATCTGGGATTCAACCTGCCGTACATGCTGAAAGGTCTGTCCCGCATTACCAACACCGGTGCCTATCTGAACGCGTACGTCTGCAATGTGCAAGTGAGCGCCGTGCCGGGAATTGATCCGCTGATGTCGGAGATCCTCGGCGCGACGACACCGAGTGGCAAGGCCGAGAATTCGGCGATCTGTCGATAGGGATCATGGTGAGACGACTGAGGCAAATGTGGCAGCGGATGCGCGGGCGTCCGCTCGAGGAGTACGGCAAACTGCGTATCGGCGTCGCCGCGATGGTCGTCCTCGCGGTCGTCGTCGGCATCACGGTCTTCGTGAACTCCCTGCATGTGGGCGATGACACCTACACCGCGAATTTCGCTCAGGCGGCGGGCGTTTCGGCCGGTGACGCGGTGACGCTGGCCGGTATTCAGGTCGGCACGGTGACCGGAACCCGGCTCGACGGGGACCACGTCGTGCTGACCATGAAACTGCAGCCGAACCTGCCGCTGGGCAAGGACACCAAGGCCGCCATCAAACTGACCACGCTGCTGGGATCGCGCTACGTCGAGTTGCGGCCGGCGGGGCAGGGGCATCTGCACGACAACGTGATTCCGTTGTCCGACACCGAAGTTCCCTACGATCTGCAGACCGCGCTGGCCAATGCCACGACCACTTTCGGTGGTATCGACGCCGACCGGATCGCCGCATCCATGCAGGATCTGAGCACCCAATTGCAGGGGACGCCGAAGCTGGTGCCCGAGGTGTTGCGGAACGTCCAGGACCTCGCGACCGTCATCGCGGATCGGCGCAATCAGCTGGGCTCACTGCTGGCCAGCACCCAGCAGGTGACCGACGTGCTGGTGCAGCAGAAGGCCGAACTGGCCCGATTGATCGAACAGGGCCGGGATGTGTTGTCGCAGATCATCTCCCGGCAGGCGGCGGTGGTGAATCTGCTCAACGCCGCCACCACGCTGATCCAGCAGCTCGAACCGATCGCGGTGGGCGACCGCGCCGAAATCCAGCAGCTGCTCACCAATCTGCGCCAGATGACCGGAATGCTGGCCGGCCACGACGATCTGCTGCGCAATCTGTTCCAGATTCTCCCGGTGCCGTGGCGACTGTTCGCCAATGCCACCGGAACCGGTCAGGAATTGGTGGGCAACGGCCCCGACGGCGCGTTCATCGACTCGTTCATGTGCGCACTCAGCGGATACGCCCAGAAGGTCAATCGTGCTCCGTACCTGAAGGATTGCCGGTGAGTTCCGTGAGTCGCGTGCTGAAGTTGCTGATCGTCGTGATCGCCGGTGTCGCGGTGGCCGGGTGCTCGAGCGGCCCGGTGGGCGGCCTGGTGGACTCCTCGATCACCGTCACCGCGCAGTTCACCTCCGCCAACGGTCTGTACAACGGCAATACCGTTGCGGTGCTGGGGATGAAGGTCGGCAAGGTCGTCTCGGTCACGCCGCATCCGACCCACGTCGACGTGACGATGAAGGTCGACAAATGGGTCAAGATCCCGTCCGACGCGATGGCGGTCACGGTCTCGGATTCGCTGCTCACCGATCGGCACGTGGAATTGACGCCCGTCTACCACAGCGGCCCGACCCTGCGTGATCACGCGGTCCTGGGCACCGACCGCACCCGCACGCCGGTGGAGTTCGACAGCCTGCTGGCGATGGCCGACAAGCTGTCCCAGTCGCTGGGCGGGGACGGAAAGGGCAACGGCCCGGTCGCGGGTCTGCTCGACGTCAGCTCGCAGATCGCCACCGGTAACGGCAAACAGATGCGTGATGCGATGACCGAGTTGTCCCGCGCGCTGCGCCTCGGTTCGGACAACGGCGCCGCGACCCGGGATGCGGTGACCACGATCGTGCGCAATCTGGACACACTGAGCTCGGCCGCGTCCCGCAACGATCAGCAGATCCGCCAATTCGGTTCGGGCGTGGACCAACTCAGCGCGATTCTCGCCGACCAGCACCTCGGCAGCGGGGACACCGGCAGGAAACTCGTCGAGATCCTCGTGCAGGTCACCGATCTGTTGCAGCGCAACCGGGATAATCTGCACGGCCTGGCGACCAATGCGAACACCGTCACCAAGTCGATGGCCGACTACAACGACAACCTGGCCGAGTTCCTGGACATCTTCCCGATGGTCACCGACAACGTCTACAACGCGCTGGACACGAAGAACGGCGCGTTGCGCGGCACCGTCGGCCTGGACAAATTCCTGCTGGACGGCCAGATGGTCAAGTCGGTCTGCAACCTGCTGCAACTGCACAATCTGGGCTGCGCGACCGGCACGATGCGCGATATGGGGCCGGACTTCGGCATCGGCCAGATGCTCACCGCGATGGCTGGAGCCCCGGCGAAATAGCAAGGGATACCGAGAAAAATGATGACATTCGGACCGAGACGACGCGTCGCCGCCCTCGCCGCGGCGGCGGCGTTGTCGACCACCGCGTGTTCGGTGAGCCTGGACAGGCTTCCGCTGCCCGCCCCGGGCGTCGGCCCCGATTCGTATTCGCTGACAGCCACTTTCGCCAACGCGCTCAATCTGCCGACCAAGGCGAAGGTGCGGCTGAACGGCGCCGATATCGGTGAGGTCGAATCGATGCAGGCGAAGAACTACACCGCCGTGGTGCACATGCGGATCAAGGCCGGGGTGCTGCTGCCCACCGGCACCTCGGCCGAATTGCGTTCCGCCACACCGATGGGCGATGTCTTCGTCGCGCTGACCCCGCCCGCGCATCCGGACCCGGACGCGCCCCGGCTGGCCGACGGCGCGAGCATTCCCGAACAGTCGACCGCCGCGGCCGCGACCATCGAGGAGGTGCTCACCCGCGCCGCCCTGCTGGTGAACGGCGGGGCGATCGAGAACGTCACCACCCTGGCCAACAGCCTCGGCCAGGCGGTCGGCGGGCGCGGCGATCGCCTCGCCACCATGATCCAGCAGACCCGTCAGCTGGTGGACAGTCTGCTCGCGCGCACCGATCAGATCCGCCGGACCCTGGCCACCACGAAGGAGTTGAGCGCGACCCTGGCCGCGCACCGGCCCGATGTGGACGGGGCGGTGGCCGCGGCCGGACCGGCGTTGCAGGTCATCGGCGACAACACCCAGCAGATCGTGGACCTGGTCGGTCAGCTGAACCGGATCAGCGCGCAGCTGTCGCGGTATCCCTCGGTGCGGGGCACCAACGACCTGAGCCTGATCAAGTCGGTCAACGAGATGGCCGCCAATATGAATGCCGCGGCGAACAATCCGAAGGCGAATCTGGATCCGCTCATGGCGATCCTGCCGATCGTGGTGAAGGTGACCGACGCGCAGTCCGCGCACGTGAACGTCGACGTCGCCCGCCTGGCGGTGGGCGCGGGGGCGGACCCGGGATATCCGGGCGATCCCGGCGCCACCGCGCCGACACCCACCGATTGGACGAATTTCGTCGGCTCGCTGGAGTACAGCCTGAACAGATTGAAGGACCGCGTGACGCCACCTGGGCCGGCGCCCGCACCCGGGCCGGTGGCGGGGCCGGGACGAGTGACGGGACCGGGAAGATGAGTACCTCCGCAGTGTTCGAACCGCCCGCGCGAGTTCTGGTGTTCGGCGCGCGGCAGCTCGCCCGGCATCGGCTGCTGACCTCGATGATCGGCCTGACGCTGGTGTTCGTGGTCGGCGCGGGGTATCTGCTGCTGGGGTCGCTGCAGATCGATCCGCTGCATTCGCAGTTCCACGTGCGGGTGGAGCTGGCGCAGTCCGGCGGCCTGCTGCCCAATCAGGACGTGACGTTGCGGGGTGTGCCGGTCGGGCGGGTGCAGTCGGTCGGCGTGGACGGCGACAAGGTCGTCGCCGTCGTCGATATCGACGCCGGGGTGCGCATTCCGGTGGGCGGGGACGTGCGGGTCGCGGCCCTGTCGGCGGCGGGGGAGCAGTATCTGGATTTCCTGCCCACCACCGACAAGGGGCCCTATCTGACCGACGGTGCGGTGGTCACCCCGGAGCGGACCACGACCCCGGTGCCGTTGGCGGCCCTGCTCGATCACCTCAACGGCCCGCTGCGACAGCTGGATCCGGCGAAACTGAAGGCCATCGAGGCCGAACTCGGGGTGGGGCCACAGGGGCCCGAGAAGTTGTCGGCGATCCTGGACGGCGGCATGTTCATGCTCTCGACGCTGGATTCGGTGCTGCCGCAGACGGTTTCGATGCTGCACAACAGCAAGACGGTGCTGACCACGATGAGTCAGGTGAGCCCCGGGTTGCGGGCGACGTCCCGGAATCTGGCCCAGATCATGGCCGGGGTCGGCTCGATGACCGGCGGCTACCGGACCATGGTGAACACCGTGCCGGGAATGACGACCGCACTCGATCAGATCATCGCGGACAATTCGCCGACCATGGTGCAGCTGCTCGGGAATCTGACGACCACCGCGCAGATGGCGTACGTGCACATTCCGGCGCTGAACGAGTTCTTCTGGCCGCAGCAGCGCGCCGGCTCGGCCCTCGACGCCATCTCCTCGGCGTTCCACGACGGCGGGGTCTGGGCCGAAGTCAGCATCTATCCCCGGACCCCTTGCGATTACAACGTCCCGCGGCTGCCGGGATCGGTGCCCGATTCCCCCGAACCGTACCTGAACGTGCGGTGCACCAGCGCGGCTCCGAATCTGGTGCGCGGCGCGGCCAATGCGCCCCGGCCGCCGGGCGACAACACCGCCACCGCACCGCCCGGCTCGAATCCGTTGCAGCGATCGGATCCGACTCCGACCGGACCGCTGTCCATTCCGACCCCGTACGGCGGCCCGCACGCGTAGGCCGAAGCGTCGCAGGGTGACCCGCACGAGGCCCGTCGATAGGAGATTGAGATGAACGAGCGAACCACGGTGGTGACACCGGACGAGGACACCGAGCTGTCGGGGCGGGTCGACGAGGCCTCGGCTCCCGTCGGCGAGCCCGCCTCCGGACCCGTTCCGGCGGTGCCGGATTCGGGCCTCGAACAGGACCGCGAGACCGCCGGACCGTCGACGAGCGCAGACGAGGAGCCGGAGAGATCGGCGGTCGCGAAGCGTTCGGCTCCTCAGGACGAGAAGGGGTCCGCGAGCACGTCGGTGGCTGCGAAAGAGCCCGCCACCGTGGAGAAACCGAAGGCCGAGGAGAAAGCCTCGGTGGACGAGGAGCCGGAAAGCACCGCTGGGAAAGATGATTCGGACCGAACCGCCGATACCGGTGCGAAATCCCGGTGGCGCACTCTGATTCCGCGGCCCGTGACCGCGGTGCTGGCGGTGCTGCTCGTGGCCGCGGTGGTATGCGCGGCGGTATTCGGCTGGAAACTGAAGGCGCGCAACGACGACGAGGCAGCCGGGCAAGCCGCCATGGCCGCGGCGAAGGATTACGCCGTCGCGCTGACCAGTATCGATTCCGCACATATCGACGCCGATTTCGCGACCGTGCTGAACGGGGCGACCGGTGAGTTCAAGGATATGTACAGCCAGTCCGCCACTCAGCTCAAACCGCTTCTGTTGCAGGCGAAGTCGGTCAGCAAGGGGCATGTGGTGGCCGCGAGCGTGCAGTCCGTATCGGGCGATCACGCCGTGGTGATGCTGTTCGTCGACGCGCAGATCACCAACGTGACCAATCCGGATCCCCGGGTCGACCGCAACCGCATCCTGATGACCATGGACCGGGTCGGCGGACGCTGGCTGGCCAGCAAGGTGGACCTGCCCTGACAGCTGCTCGTAGCCGGAAACCGTTGCGGTCAGCGGGCTTTCGCGTAGGGTGCGCTGACGGCGGGGGTGGCGACGCCCACCTCCACGCGCACCCGGTCCTGATAGAACGCGATGTGCCCGCGGATCAGCTCGACCTCGGGATAAGGTTCGGCGTATTCCCAGGCGATCGGCTCGTCACCGTCGATCGCGCGCCAGTACCGCGCGGTGCCCTTGAACGGGCAGCGGCTGGTCGTCTCCTCGTCGGCGACCAGCTGATCGAAACGAACGTCGGCCCGCGGCAGGTAGAACGCTATGCCGTGATCCTGCTCCGCGACGAGCAGCCCCGCGCTCGTCTCGGCCAGGACCCGGTCCCCGGCGGTGACCCGGATCAGATTGCGGACCCGGCGCACGTCCACGCGGTAGTCCGGCCAGTCGGCATACCCCGATGGCTCCATGATCGTGCCTTTCTCGTGGGTGATCGCGGTGCCGGGCGGCACCGGACAACGCGGGAACCCGGCACCGGAGTTTCCGGTACCGGGTTCACGATAGCTGTGCGCCCGGGTCAGCTCGCCCGCTGCGCGTAGGCCGCCGCGTACTCCTTGCGCGAGGTGGTGGAGGTGTCCACGTCCTTGGCCTGGGCGCGCAGCGCACCGACGGTCGCCTGCTCCTTCGGGATGTGCGCGAACGGATCCCAGTTCAGGAAGCGGCAGGCGTTCTGCCAGGTGATCTTGTCGATATCCGAGTCGTCGGCGTCCACGGCCTGCAACTCGTCCAGCACGAATTCGGGCGCGTTGGGCCAGATCGAATCCGAGTGCGGGTAGTCGCACTCCCACGCGATGTTGTCGATGCCGATCTCGTGCCGCAACTTCAGCGACGTCTTGTCGGTGACGTAGCAGGCGACGGTGTGCTCGCGGAACACCTCGCTGGGCAGCTTGCCGCCGAAGTCGCGGCGCAGCCAGCGCTGGTTGGTGTAGTGCCGGTCCGAGCGGTCCAGGAAGAACGGGATCCAGCCCACGCCGCCCTCGGAGAAGGAGACCTTCAGACCCGGGTAGCTGCGGAACGCCGGGCCCCACAGCAGATCCTGGGCGGCGATCAGCGAGACGCTGGGCGCGAGCACCATCAGATTGTCGATCGGCGCGTTGGGCGCGAGGTTCAGCACCCGGAAGCCTTGTCCGATATGCAGATTCATCACGGTGCCGTGATCGGACAGTGCCTGGAACACCGGGCCCCAGTACTCGATGTCGTGGTAGCTGGGCAGGCCGTCCAGATGCGGCAGCTCAGGCATGGACACCGAGTGACAGCCCTTCTCGGCCACCCGCTCGATCTCCGCGACGGCCAGCTTCGGATCCCACAGCGGCAGGATCGACAGCGGGATGAACCGCCCCGGGTACGCCCCGGCCCAGTCCTCGATGTGCCAGTCGTTGTAGGCCTGGATCATCGCGACGGTGATCTCGTCCTTGAAGTAGGCCAGATGTCCGGCGCTGAACCCGGCGAAGGTGGGGAAGCACATCGAGGCGAGGATGCCGTTGGCGTTCATATCGCGCACGCGCTCGTGCACGTCGTACACCCCGGGCCGCATCTCGGCGTAGCCGGCCGGATCGTAACCCCACTCCTCGGCCGGCCAGGAGACCACGGCGTTGAGGCCGGTGACGCCGGTCGGGCGGTCACGGTAGACCCACCTGTCGATGCCCTTGTCGTCGACGATCACCTTCGGGGCCAGGTCGGCCCACTTCTTCGGGACATGGCCGTCGAACATGTGAATCGGCTCGACCACATGGTCGTCGATGCTCACCAGGATCATGTCGTCGATATTCACGGGACTCCTCGCTAGTTCGTGCGGAATGTCGTATGGGTCGACCTCGGCTGACCTGACTATTGGAGACTAGCAATCTCCATTGGAGAGAATGATACTCTCGCGCACCGCCCGGCCGCCAGGGTGGCCGGACGATGGGCCGGACGGAGCACGTGTCCGATCGTGGTCGAAACCCTCCATTACCGTATGAGAGAATGCTATTCTCATTTGAGTTATACGAGTGCGCTGCCGGAGGCGTTTTCGGCCGGTGTCGTTCTCGTCGGAGTTCCCCGCAAGGCCGGATGGATGGAGAAAGACGTGCGGACGATGACGTACAGCGCGCGGGCGGAGACCCTGAACGCGCTCCGCGAGGCCCTGCGGGTGCAGGCCACCCGCACGGTGGTGCTCTATTCGGCGGTCGCGGCGGATCTCGGTATCACGGTCGCGGATCTGACCTGTCTGAACCTGTTGTGGATGCGCGGGCGGCTGACGCCCGGCCGGCTCGCGGAGTTGCTGGGCATCGCGCGCGGCGGCGCGATCACCGCGGTGATCGACCGGCTCGAGCGCGCGGGTTACGTTCGGCGGACCCGTGATTCGCAGGATCGCCGCAGGGTGTGGGTGGAATTGGTCGCGGTGCGCGCGGAGGTGGCCGTCGCCCCGCTGTTCGGCGAACTCGCCGCGCTGGACGAAACCCTGCCGCAGGACGAGGAGAGTCTGGCGTCGCTGGTGGGCTTCGTCCAGGAAGTCAATGCGGCGCTGGCACAGGCGACCGCGCAGGTTTCGCGCAACCGCGCGCTGTGAGCGGGTGGGACGTCATGGTCACACGGAAACCCGCGCCGTCCGAAAAGGCGCCCGGCGAGCCGAATTCGGTCGCGGGCCGGCGCGCGCACGCCCGCAAGCACCTGCTGCGGTACCGGCTCGCGGTGGTCGCCTCCGATGCGGTGCAGGCCGTCCGGTACGTCGGCGGCTGGATGTACGACCGGTCCATGGCCGGGTGGGAGGTGACCGTCCTGCTGGCCGAGACCGCCGACCCGCGCCCGCTGCGCATCCTGGGTGCGGCGGTGCTGGATCTGGAGGATTCACTGGCCTCGCCGGTGCACGACATCTGGCCGCATGCGGTGGCCGTGGCGCCGGAGTTGATGGCCGACGACCCCCGGGTGCGTCGCGGCGTGCTCGACTCCCTCGATCAGCGCCGCACCGAGGTGGCGCTGTGGGGTGCGGACCTGCCCGCCGAACTCGACGGGCGACTCGACCTGGCCCAGCATCGGCTCAGTGCCGCCGCGCGGGCGTTCAAGGGTGCCGCGCTGGCCGCCGCGGGTGCGCCGGTGACCGAGGTCGGCGGCGTGGAGGTATTCCACTGCGGCGAACTGTTGCTGACCGGGCTGTGGGGCGGCGCCGACCTCACCAAGTGACGGATATGTTATTCTCCTTTCAAGAGAATGCGATATCGCAAGGTAGCGGCACCCGGCACGAGGCGGTGTCGTGGCGAAGTCGGATGCGGTCGTCGTGGCCGAGGAAAGGATCGCAATGGTCAAGAACGGCAATCGGCTACGGAGCCAGGTGTGCGATACGGAGGTGATCGTCGTGCGGGCTTCGGACAGCCTGGATGATCTGCGCGCCGGAGGCGTGCCCATGATCCCGATCGACGGGAAGCCGGAACCGGGCGTATCGGCGGCCGCGGAGTTCAGCGACGGCAATCTGCTGGGCAAGCGCTATGTCGACGAGTCCGGCGCCGAGGTGCTGGTGACCAAGGCCGGGGCGGGCACCCTGAGCATCGGCGCGACGCCGCTGGCGCTCAAGGAAGCCAAACCGCTTCCCGCCAGCGACTGACCCGAAAGGATTCGGTCATGAACTCGAAGATGCTCGTATTCTCCAATGCCGTTGCCGGACAGGACGATGCGTTCAACGACTGGTACGACAACCAGCACCTCGCCGATGTGCTGAAGGTGCCCGGTGTGGTCGGCGGCGAGCGGTACGACCTGGTGCCCAGCGCCCTCGGCGGCGGCGGTGAGCCCGCGCATCGCTATCTCGCGGTGTACGAGCTCAGCGGTGCTCCGGAGGAGGTGGCCAAGGCGTTCGGAGCGAAGGCGGCCACCGGGGAGATCCAGCTCAGTCCCACGCTGGACATGTCGACGCTCGCGGTCCAGATCTGGCGCGCCCGCGACACCGGCGAGAGTGCTGGCTGAACATCCGGGATACCCGAAAAAGCCTGTGGCCCGGCGGTATACGCCGGGCCACAAGCTTTTCATGTTGTGACACAGCGGGGTTCGCCCCTGTGTCGCGGGTTGCGACACCACGTCCGGAAAACGGGTGTCGAAGAGGCGCCGCGGATTCGCGCCCGCCCCGCACCGAATTCGGTCAGTTGTTGCGGAAGCCGGACGATCCGGTCGTCGCGGTGTCCGAAAGCTGCCGGTGGGCCGTCCGGTCGCGGAGCCGGGTTGGGCGGCCCGACCGAAGCCGCTGCGATGGTTCAGCTTTCGGGTTCCGTGACCCGCGTGATGGCGTGCGCCGGGCAGTCCAGCAGGGCGCGCATCACCCCGTCGCGGTCGCCGGGTTCGACCACGCCGTCACCCTCGAGCGAGGCGTACCCCCAGTCGTCCAGGGAGAAGTAGCCGGGTGCGTGCCGGGCACAGATGCCGAATCCGTCGCACAGCGTCCGGTCGAGTCGAATCTTCACGGCACCAGTACCTCTCGTGCGTCGAACGGCCGATCGGCCAGGTAGGTCCGCTGTGCGCAATCCGGGCACCGGCCGTGCAGATGGGCGTCGACCTCGGCGCGGAACCGGCTCAGCACAGTGGCGGCGGCATTGCACGCGCCGTCCAGCGTGCCGCAGGCGCCGCGCCCGCGCAGCACCACCGACCAGCGTTGCAGGCGTTCGATATCCGCGTCGGTGGCGCGTCCGTCGCGCAGTGCGGCCGCCACCGCCGCCATGGCCGCGGTGCCGTTGAAGCAGGAACCGCACTGTCCGGCGTTCTCCCGGTCGAAATATCCGAGCACCGCGGCTGCGACGGCGACCGGACATTCGGCGGTGATCAGCGATATCGCGCCGCAGCCGAGGCCGTAGCCCAGGCCGCGGATGGTTTCGTGATCCAGCGTGGCGTGCAGGATCGCGCGATCGGCGATACCCGCGAAGTACCCGCCCATCAGCGCCCCGCGCACATCCTGCGGCGAAATTCGATGCAAGGCAAGTAAATCGGCGAATCGCGCACCGTGCGCGAGCTCGTAGAGGCCGGGGCCGCGGCCACCGCCGGTGCCCGTCACCAGGAAAGTGCCGGGCGATCCGGACGTGCCCTGCTCGCAGGACGCCTGCCCGCCGTGCCGGTGGATGAAGGGCAGATTCGCCAGGGTCTCCACGTTGCAGACCGCCGTGGGCAGCTCGTCCACGCCCGATTCGAACGGTCGCGGCGGCTTGTCCGAGGGTTTGGCCGGCCCGCCGTTGATCGCGCGGATCGCCGCGGTCTCCTCCCCGGCGACGTAACCCGGTGCGACGGTGACCAATTCGATCCGCACCCGGGTGATGTCGGTGCTGTCCAGCTCGGTCAGTGCCGCGTCGACGCGCTGCGCGGCCTCGGGGTCGGAGACGTAGACGTACGCCCGGCTCGCACCCGTGATCGCGGCGGCCAGGCGCAGGCCGTCCAGTACCAGATGCGGGCGCCGGCACAGCAGCCAGCGGTCCTTGACCGAGGCGGGTTCGCCCTCCTCGCCGTTGGCCACGACCACGGTCGCGCTGCCGCGCAACCGCGCGTCGCGCACCGAGCCCAGTTTGATCGCCGCCGGGAACGCCGCCCCGCCGCGGCCGCGCAGCCCGCTGTGCCGGACCTCCCCGAGCAGATCGGCCGCCGAGTCGAGCGTGCGGTACCCCCCGCTCGCGCGGTAGGCGGCAAGATCCTCCACCTCCGTTCCAGGGCGGAGCAGGCGGGGTTCCACACCGGGTGCGGCGACCGCGGCGAGTTCCGCGGCGGGGTCGAAAATCTCTTGCATGACAACCTCTTTCGGCTGGAAACAGGCCGGTGGATGGAAGCGGGGCCGCTGGTTGCGGTTACGCTTGCCGATATGAGAACGGCGGTGCTGCGAATCGATGTCGACCCGGCCCGGGAGCTGTCCGCGGCCCGGTGGGCGGAAGGGCTCAGCGCCCTGCGCGAACATGCCGCGACGATCCGGGCCGAGATCCTCGGCGGCGGTGCGGATCTTCCGCCGCGACGGGAGGTGCAGATGCTGGTCGACACCGAGGACGCCGATACCACTGTGCGCGAGGTGATTCGCCGGTGCGCCGCGGCGTTCGGCACCGACCCGGTGGCCGCCGCGGTGACCTACGTCAGCCGCGGCACCGACGACGACGCGCACGGCGTGCTGGCCGGTTTCGGCCTGACCGCCGAGGTCGAGCGCGAGGCGGGGACCGATGGCTTCGACATCGTGCACGTCACGTTGCCCGCCGCCGACCTCGAACGCGTTCCCGAGAGCCGCATCCACACCGCGCTCGAGGCGGCGCTCAACTGCGAGGTCCGCATCAGCACCCGGTGATCGGCGGGCGACCGGTGCGAAGGCCTGCGTCATCAGCGGCCCAGGAAATCCAGGATCGGCGGGGCCGCCTGCACCCAGGTGTCGAACAGGTTGAAGTGATCGACGCGCCCGCTGCCCCGGTCCTCGACCGCGCGCTCCCAGGCGTCCTCGGGCCACGGCGGGTCGATGATCGTCGAGCCCTCGATCAGGCAGCTCACCTCGAGCGAGGTCCGCTTCGGATGGTCCAGATCGCCGACGCCACCGCGAATGATCAAGGTGGGCACGGTGATTCGGTCGAACATCTCGTCGTCCACCCCGGCGATGGTCTGCCCGGGTCTGGGCACGTACGCGTTGAGCCAGCGCAGCGACAATTTGATGAACTCGTCCCGGTCCAGCTCCCGCAGGCGCTGCTCGTTGCGCGGATTGGCCGCGACCCGCTCGCGCCACTCCCGCATCTTCAGCAGGGCCTCGGTCCCGCCGCCGCGCACGGCCTGCAGGCTGGGCAGCACGTAGAACGCGCCCAGATTGAACAGTCCGTAGACCCCGCCGACGATATTCCAGAGCGCGAGCCTGCTCACCCGCTCGGGATACAGCATCGCGGTGAGCATCGAATCGCGTGCGCCGCCCGAGCCGCCCGCGAGGACGCACGGTCCGGCGTCCAGCGCGCCCAGCAGGCCGTTCAGCGTCTCGGCTCGCATATGCGATTCGGATCGACCGTAGAACTGCACGTCCGACGCGCCGCAGTTGGGCCGATCCCACAGCAGTACCGAATAGCCGCCGGCGACGATCGCCTCGGCCAGCGGGCGCAGCCCGGGAATATCCTTGCCGAATCGGCCGCCCGGCGTCAGGACGACCAGATCGCCTGTGTCGCCGAGGATTTCGTAGACGACCTCGCCGCCGTGCACCGTCACCGAGGGCATGGGACATCCTTTCTCACGCCAGCACGACGACGGAATCGCCGACGATCCGCACCGGATAGGTGCGGATACTCCATTCCGGTTTGACCGCCGTCGTTCCGGTCGCCAGCTCGAAACCCCACTGGTGCCACGGGCAGTAGATGTACTCCTGATCGCGCACCATGACCTGGTCGCCGGGCACGGACTCGTCGACGATCGTGCGCCCGCGCGCCCGGCCCGAACACAGCGGACCGCCTTCGTGCGGACAGTAGTTCGCGATCGCGTAGAACGTTCCGTTGACGTTGTAGACCCCGACGCCGTGCCGCCCGATCGGTACCACCTTCGACGATCCGGGCGGGATCTCCTCGACCGTCGCGACGACGTGCTCGCGGCCCTGCGCCAGGCGGGGCGGATCCGGTTGCGCCGCTTGGTGTTCGGCGGCCATCAGAACACCGGCCTGCGGCCGTCGATGGCGGGCACGGTCTCGGGCAGGTGATAGGTCTCGATTCCGTTGAGGTACATCACCTTGTCGCGCGCGTGCACCGGCAGATGTTTCACCAGCCAGCGCGGATCATCGAACGTCCAGTGCGGATAGTCCGAGGAGTAGAGCAGGATCTTGTCCGCCTCCATCCACTCGAACGCCCGGGTGAGTTCGGTCTTGTCCTCGGGGTAGTCCAGCGGCTGGGTGGTGAACCGGATGTGCTCCTTGACGTACTCCGAGGGCCTGCGCCGAATCCCGGTGAAGGACTTGCGCGCGGCGTAGATCGCGTCCATCCGCCACATCAGCGGCAGAATCCAGGTGAACGCGTGTTCCACGAAGACGATGCGCAGCTTGGGATGCCGGTCGAAGACGCCGTCGAAGATCAGGCTCATGATCTGATTCGCCGCCAGCAGCGAGTAGGTGACCATGAAATCGTGGTTGTAGCTGGGGAATCCGACCGGCGGCATGGGCATGGTCTCGTACGCGCCGCGACCGAGATGACAGCTGACCACCAGATCGTGTTTGGTGGCCGTGGCCCAGATCGGGTCGTATTTCGGATCGCCCCACGACGGTCGCGGTTCGGCCTTGATCAGGATCTGCGCCATGAACGGATGTCCGGCCCACTGCTCGATCTCGCGCACCGCCTGGGCCGGATCGTCGATGGCCGCGCAGATCGAGCCGCGCCACCGCTGATGCCAGTTGTTCTTCGCGTCCAGCCAGTGGTTGGCCAGCCAGTGGTTGATGCCGGTGGCCATCGCCGAGGTCGCCTCGGGCAGGCGGGTGGCCTTCACCGTCGGCTCCAGGATGGCGATATCGGACCCCGCGTCGACGATCAGCTGCCGGAACGCCAATTCCGGGTCGCTGCCGGGGAATTCGCCGCCCTCGGGGAAGGTGTCCGCGCGCATCGCGTAGGTGTGCGCGTAGTCCGGGGCGTCGTAGATGATGGTGTCGCCGACGCGGTGGCTCAGGAAGTACGAGCTGCGGTACGGCTCGGGAAGGTATTCCACGAGCTCGCCGCGGCGTGGCACCGGATGCACGTCCGAATCGACCACCCGGACCGCGGTCCGCTCCGCGGCCGGTGCCCGATGCTGCTGATGAGCCAGGGTCATTGGTCCCCTCCTTCAGACGGTGGCCGAGGTGGCCGGGACGTCGATTCCGTAGAGGCGAGATGCGTTGCGCCAGCAGACTTTTTCGCGTTGTTCGGTGGTGAGCGCGGAGGGCAGCTGGTCGATGTCGCCGCAGTGCCAGTGCGGATAGCTGGAACCGAACATCACCATGTCCTGTTTGCCGGTGAAGTCGAGCCATTCGGCGGCGAAGTCGACCTCGCCCGGACCGTCGAGACTGTTGTGCACGAAGTACACGTGTTCGGGCAGATAGTCGCTCGGCATCCGCGGCGCCCAGGGGGTCTGCTCGAGATGCGGGCGCCCGAAGGTGTCCATCCGCCAGGTGAAGGGCGTGAGCATATCCGCCGCGCCGTCGGCCCAGACGAACTTCAGCTCCGGGACCCGCTCGAAGACGCCCTCGGCGATCATGTTCATCAGGTGATAGATGTAGTTCAGCGAGGTGAATCCGAGGTACTGCTCGTAGGTGCGGGTGTGCCCGGACGGGGTCGGCGGGAACGCGATGCTTTCCCCGGTCTCGCTGTGCACCGCGACCGGCAGGCCGGCGTGCGCGGCGGCCTCCCACAGCGGCCAGAACTGCGGTTTGCCGTACAGTTCCCGCGACTGCAGCGGCACCCCGAGCTGCACGACGCCGGGATGGCTTGCCCACCTGTCGATTTCGCGCAGCGCACCGGTGATGTCCTCCGGATTGACCCGGATCGTGCCGCGGAACCGGTCGGCGTACGGATTGGCTTCCAGCCACCGCGAGACCATCATCTCGTTGTGCGCGGCCAGCATCGCCGTGGTCAGGTACCGGTCGGGCAGGATGCCGCGGGTCATCGGATGCAGCACCGCCACATCCACCCCGCGCCCGCCGAACAGCGCCTCGCCGACCAGTTCGGGATCCGAGCCCGGATACTGCTTGGCCGGTCCGCGGGTGCCCGGGGCGTACTCGCCGCCCGGCGCGCCGTACCAGTCCATCTCCACATCCGGGATGCCCCGGCTGGCGAACGGCTCACGCAGGAATCCGCGCATATCGCGGTTCGATCCGAAGAAGATGTGCACGCTCGCGTCGATGACGGGGATACGGGTCCCGTCGGCCAGTAATCTGCTCATCCGCTCTCTTCCGGGTGTGCCGTCCGCGTCAGTCGATGCGCGCGATATCGGGCCGCTCCGTCACCGGCGCGGCGAGTTCCTGTGTGTCACAGATCTTCTGGAGCTTCTCCAGGGTTTCCTCGAGTCCCGCGCCCTGGCGCTTGCCGGGGGTGAAGGTGGCCGGCAGATGCCGCATTCCCTGGATGACGCCGATGGTCTCGTAGTGCACGGTGCCCTCGGGATCGCATCGGTAGTCCGGCATCCGGTCCAGCACCGCGGTGAGCATCTTCTTGAACACCGCACGGGCGACGTTCGAGCCGATGCAGCGGTGGATGCCGAGCCCGAAGCTGAAGTGGCGGTTGCCTCTTCGGTCCAGGATCACATCGTTGGGGTCCGGGAACACCTGCGGATCGCGGTTGGCCATCGCCCAGGACAGCCACAGCCGATCACCCTCGGCGAATTGGGTGTCCGCGATGGTGACGTCCTCGGAGATGGTGCGGCCGTCGCCCGGTGCGGGGGTGAAGTAGCGCAGGAATTCCTCGGTGGCCGAATCGAGCAGGTGCTCACGCTCCTTGCTGAGCGTCTCGCGCTCGTCCGGATGTTCGGACAACCATTCCAGCGAGTGCGCGGTCAGCGCGGTGGTGGTGTCGAATCCGCCGCCGATGAGCAGGCCGAGCATGCCCAGGATCTCGAGATCCGGCGCGGGTTCGCCGTCGATGCGGAGTTTGATCAGGCCGTCGACCAGGCCCGGCCGCGGCTTCTCCTTGATCTCGACCAGGTTGTTCAGCAGGTCCAGGCCCATCGCGCGGTGCATCTCGGCGACGCGGGCGGCGTCCGGGGAACTCTCCGGGGTGTAGACCGCGGCGTGCACCGGTTCGCTGTAGAGCGACCAGCGCCGCAGCGGAATGCCGAGCATGGCCAGCGTCAGTACGGCCGGAACGATATTGGCCAGATCGTCCACGAAATCGATGTGGCCGGACTCGATCTTCTCGTCCAGGCTCGCGCGCACGATCTCGTCGATGACCGGATCCCAGCGCTTGACCGCGGCGGGGGACAGATACGGGTTGAGCACCTGCCGGTACAGCCGGTGCTCGGGATCGTCCATCTCCAGCATGCCGCCGCGCACGGCCTGGGCACGCTGCGCGGTGGGGATCGAAATGCCTTTGTAGCCTTTGCGTTCGCCGTGGAGGTCGTGGTCGTTGGACACGTGCGGGCAGCGGGCCAGTTCGAAGACCGACGTGCTGTCCGCGGCCACCCAGTGCCCGCCGTGTGTGTCGCTCCAGGCGACCGGGCACTTGGCCTGCATCTCCTGGGTGATCTCCTCGAACCGGTGCCGGTATTCGGGGGTGTGCCGGTCGAAGCTGTACCGGACCTTCTTGCGGTCCTGCTCGGCGGTGGTGTCTTCGATGCTCACGTTGTTCTTCCTCCGCTGCTCACGGATTCGGTGCGCCCTCGCCGGCACCGCGTGTGCGATGCGCGGCGAGGGCGCGGCCGGGGGCGATCACATGTGGTAGTCGTACAACTTCAGATAGCCGCCGCCGTCGACACGCAGCTGCGAGCCGGTGACGTACCGGGCCTCGTCCGAAGCCAGATAGAGCACGGCGTTACTGATGTCCTCGGGTTCGACGTACGGAATGCGCATGGACTGCTGCACGCCGAACACCGGCTCCGCGTCCGCGCGGGTCGGGTGTTCGAGGTCCGGGCGGAACGAGCGATACATTGGTTCGCTCTGCAGCATCGGCGTATTGCAGTTGGTGGGGTGCACGACGTTGGCGCGGATGCCGCGCTCGGCGAGCTGGCGCGCGAGTTCATAGACGTAGGCGGTCAGTGCCCGCTTGGAGTGCACGTAGGCCGAGCCGCCGGGATCCTTGCCCGGCTGATCGACCTTGGAGATGTCCATCAGCGCTGCGGTGGACCCCGTCGCGATGATCGAGGCGCCCTCGCTCAGGTGCGGAAGCGAAACCTGGATGGCGTTGATGGTGCCGATCAGGTTCGTATTGATCACATCGGTCCACGCCTGCATGGCGGGCTGGCCCTTCATACCGGCCACACCGGCTTGGGCGACAACGATATCCAGCCGTCCCAGTTCGGCGATGCCGGTCTCGAGCGCCGTCTGCAACTGTTCGGCGCTGCGCACGTCCGCCTTGGCGGTCACCACCCGGCGGCCCGCCGCGGTAACCAATTTGGCGGTCTGCTCGAGGTCCTCGGGCCGCGCCAGCGGGTATCCGATGGTCGAGATGTCCTCGCACAGATCCACCGCGATGATGTCGGCGCCTTCCTCGGCGAGGCGGACCGCGTGACTGCGGCCCTGCCCGCGCGCGGCACCGGTGATGAACGCGACCTTGCCTTCAACACGTCCCACAGCTGACTTCCAATCTCTCTCCCCGGGTGGCGCTGCCGCCGCGACGGTTCACCCGTCCCCGCTGGTTGCCGCAGCGGCCGATGCGCACGACATCGGCCCGCTTCATGATCTCGCCATAGAAGAATTTTCCTTGCGGTGGAAGAGAACACTACTCTCGCGCCGAAGTTGCCGCAAGGTCCCGAAGATGGCGACCGGCAACGTAATCCGAGGGGCATTTTCAGGCTGAAGCGCCAACGTTTCGAGGGATTTCCGGGCATTTTCTGCGAAAGTGACCTTTGCATCTGACGAGAACGATATTCTCGTCGCCATCGAAGAGGGATGCTCCGACGGCCGAGCGAGGGAGAGCTGAGATGCGAACCATCCCCGAGGACTTGAGACGCCGCTACGAGCACGCGGGTTGGTGGCGTCCCGAGACGCTCGGCGATCTGTTGAGCCGCGGCCTGGCCGCCGCGCCCGAGGCCGAATTCCGGGTGCATTCCCAGGTCAGGCCGTGGTCCGGCA
>CBJNFW010000058.1:0-34077 GCA_966435935.1 uncultured Nocardia sp. | reverse complement strand
ACTCGATCTCGGAGGCGTGCGACCCGGACTCGGCCGGCTCCGCCGCGTCCTCGATGCGCACCTCGCGCACCGCGGCACGCAGCCAGGTGGTCACGACGTCCTCCGCGATCTCCAGATCGATGGTCGTCTCGTCGAGATCGACCACGGTGCCGTACAGGCCCGAGGTGGTGGTGACCCGATCGCCGACCTTCAGGTTCTCCTGCATGGCGGTAGTGTTGGCGGCCTCGCGCTTCTGACGGCGGACACCGAGGAACATCGGCACCAGCAGGGCTACCAGCAGCAGGGGAAACAGCAGTTGAGCCATCGTTGTCGTCGGTCCTAGGTCTGTCGGTGGAAGCGGTCCGGCGGACGCCGAACTGCCAGCGTAGTACCCCAGTCTGCCATCAGCTCGCCGCCACCGCCCACGGCGGTCGTCACGAGCACCCGTACCGACACCGACGCCGTCGCGACCGGGCGGCCGTCCCCGGGGTCGGGCGAACACTACCCCACCGGGCGAGCACTGGGCCGCGCGGCCACCGACCCGCCGCGCCGAAGGCGGCGAACCGGACTCAGGCGTAGAGGTAATCGTCCAGCGGGAAGCTGACCGCCTCGCGATGGGCGTTGAGGGTGCTGGTCGGGCGCAGCAGCGCCGCCTCGCCGTGCTGGTTGAAGTAATAGCTGCGCGCGGTCGAGCAGTGTCCGTCGTAGAACACCGAGGATCCCAGTTTCTCGGTCACCCGGTCCAGGAATTCGGTGTTCGCCCGCTCGGTCACCTCGAACACCCGCGCGTCGCGCCGGAACATCTCCCCGAACAACCGGCCCATGTGTTTCATCTGGGCCTCGATGGTGGTGAAGTACGACAGGCCGCTGTAGGAGTACGGGCTGTTCAGGCTCAGGAAGTTCGGGAACTTCGGCACCGTGATGCCCTCGTAGGCCTGGAATCTGTTGTCCCGCCAGAACTTTCCGAGATCCACCCCGTCGCGGCCGATGATCTCGATGGCCGGGAAGTTCACATCCCACAGGTTGAACCCGGTGGCCAGGATCAACGTGTCGATCTCGGTCGTGCGGCCGTCGGCGGTGACGATGCCGCCGGGTTCGATGCGTTCGATCGAGTTCGTCTCCAGATGTACGTGCGGTTCGTTGAACGTCTTGAAATAGGCGTTCGAGAACGTCGGGCGCTTACAGCCGAAGTCGTAGTGCGGGGTGAGTTCGCGGCGGGTCCGCGCATCGCGCACCTGGGCCCGCAGATGGGCCTTCGCGAGCAGACCGGCGCCCCGGTTCAGCAGTTTGGCCTGCCGGAAGTGCAGGACGCCGATCACCATCAGCGCCTCGAGCGCGGTGGTGTTGGCCAGGCGGGCGGCCTGCTGGGTCAGCGGCACCCGATCGAAGATGCTCTGCACCACCGGCGGAATCGGCATATCGATCTTCGGCACCACCCAGATCGGGGTGCGCTGGAATACCGTCAGCTCGGTCACCGCCCGCGCGACTTCGGGTACCAGTTGCACGGCGGTCGCGCCGGTGCCGATGATCGCCGCCCGGCGGCCGGCGAGGTCGTAGTCCTGATCCCAGGCGGTGGTGTGGATGATCTTGCCCGCGAAGGTTTCGATCCCGGGGAACGGCGGGGTGTACGGCTGGGACAGGAATCCGGTCGCGGTGAGCAGATAGCGGGCGGTCAGCGGTTCGCCGCCCTCGATGCCGACCACCCACTGACTCTCCTCGGCGTCCCAGCGGGCGCCGGAGACCACGGTGTCGAAGCGCATCCGCCGCCGCAGATCGTATTTGTCCGCCACGTGCTCGGCGTACCGCTTCAGCTCCGCACCCGGCGCGAACAGGCGTGACCAGTGCGGGTTGGGCTCGAAGGAGTACGAGTAGGTCACCGAGGCGATATCCACCGCGAGTCCGGGATACCGGTTCACGTGCCAGGTCCCGCCCAGATCGCTCTCCCGTTCCAGGATCACGAAATCGCCGAGCCCGAGCCGGTCGAGCTCGATGCCCGCACCCATGCCGCCGAACCCGGCTCCGACCACGATCGCATCGAATCGAGGCGCCACGACGAACCTCCCGTTACGCAAAGTATCTGATACAGAATGACACATCATTTGCCTGCGGCACAGCCCCCGCGGACCCGTCAACGATCGGTGCGCACCGAAATTCGGGCGAATAATTGTGACCCGCACTACATTCCGCCCGGCCCGTAGTAAGAATGTTCGGTGTGACGACCCAGGACGTGCGAACCGCCCGCTTCGCCAGGACCGCCGCCGGAGACCGCGGCTACGACGCGGCCGAGGTGGACGCCTTCTGCGAGCGGGTCGCGGAGGCGTTCCGGGGCCGGTCGATGCTCACCGCCGCGCAGATCCGCGACCACGAATTCGCCTCGGCCGCATTCGGACACCACGGGTACGACCGCGATCAGGTGGACGACTATCTGGACCGGGCCTGTGTGGAGCTCGAATACGCGCGCCGCGGTGACACGCCGCATCCCGGCCCGGCGCGGCTGAGCCCGCGCGATGTGCAGCGGCTCCGGTTCTCCGCGCCTCCGTCCGGACGCGACGGCTACGCGGTCGCGCAGGTCGACACCTTCCTCGACGTCGTGGCCACCACCCTCGCGCACGCCGGTCCCACCGGTCTGAGCAGCCAGGATGCCCGCGCGATCGACTTCGGACCGGCCGAGCCCGGTGCGGCGGCCTATTACGCCGACGAAGTGGACGCCTTCCTGGACGTCGTCGTGCGGACGCTCACCGAGCAGGAGCGTGCGCACACCGCATCGTGAGTAGTGTGGGCACCCGATCCGGCCTGCCGAGCGGAAAGGTGATGCATGCACTGGGATCAGATGACGGCCACACCGGACGACCTGCGCAAGCGGGCGACGCGCCTGCGCCGGGGCGTCGGGCAGCTCGGCATCATCGAGGCGATCCTCGACGCCGCGTACGGGCCGTGGCTGGGCGTGATGGACGCCGACGGCCGCGGCACCGCGGAACTGCGCATGCACCTGGCGGGCCGCTATCGCCTGACCGCGGTGGTGACCAGCGCCGGGAAGCTGAGCATGGTGCAGCTGCACGCCCCCACGGTCGGCGAACGGGTGATCTCGGGTAAACCCGCCCTGCGGCAGGGTTGGGACGAGACCGTGCCCATGCCCAAACAACCCGATTGGCTGGACTACGTCATCGATTGGGTCGGCGCGGCTAGCGCCGACGTGGACCGCCGCACCGTCATCGCCTGGCAACTCGAGGGCGCGGACCGCCGCCTGGCCGCGATGGACGACACCCTCGACGGGATGCGGGCCAGCCTGGCCGAACGAGAACAGGTCCGCGACGAACTCGCGGCCGAGATCGACCGTCTCCGTATCGAATTCGACTCCCTGGCCGAACGTTCCGCCGACACGGGCAATCCCTCCGGCGAAGCCGAAACGGTCGCTCCCGGAATCCGAGGCGCCGACATCCCCGATGAAACACCAACGGCCACAGCCGAATTCCCCACCGACCACGATCCCGCCGAATCCATCGTTGCCGCAGTCGGGGACCCCGCGGAACCCGGCACGAACGAGCCCGAAATCCATGGCGAACCCGGAACTTCCGACCTCGCCGGTCCCCCCGAGGGTCACCCGCCCCGGCCCGATGTGCTTCCGCAGCCGAATCCGGACGCCGCGTCCGCCACCCGCCTCCCGCGAGCCGACGCTGATACCCGGCTCTGAGTTTCGGCCTGAGTCGAGCAGATTCGAAGGTTCGCCGAGACATCCGCGCACTGCATGCCTCGATGCGTTTTCGCAGGGCTGAACACAGTGCAACGCCGTCCGGGGCTCGAGCCCGAACGGCGTTGCGCGAGGTAAGAACTCGCCCGGTGAATATCGGCCGAGCGGTCCGGATTACGGAGTGGAATAACCGATCAGTGCGCCGATGCCCGCGCCGATCGGAATGGTCACGAGGGCACCGACGCCGCCGAGGAAGAATCCGATCACCGCGCCGATACCGGCGCCGATCAGCGCGCCCACACCCGCGTTGTACTGCTTGCGCGCGTTCGTGGCGTCGTCGATCGACTTGACGACGCTCGACGACGCGGATTGCGATGTGAGGGTGAGGGTTCGGCCGTCGTTCCCGATCCGTGGAGTGAGGGCGACGACACCGGCGGCGGACCGCAGGCCCAGCGGAACCGTGGCCACGACGGCGCCTGCGGCGTTTGTGAGCGTGACCGACCGGGCGTCGGGCGCGAGGGCGAACCGACCCGCCGCGACGGTCGCGGCCACACCGGTGTGGTCCGCGGTCGGCGCGACCGAATACTGCACGCCGTGATCGGCTCCCTGGATGCCGGTGGCAGCGGGAGTGACAGGCTGTGCTTGGACGACGCCCGCGGTGACGCCGGTGGCGCCGATCGCGAGCAGCGCGGTAGCAGCGAACTTCTTGGCTCTCATATGCATTCCCCTCAAATCCGTCGGTGATCTACCGACACGTCCGACCCCCGACGCTTCGACCGGATCCATTCTGGCGGAAGCCTCGCGGGGGCGGTTGTTTTTGGATCACATTGCCCGACAAGGTTTCCGTGGATGAGAGTGCCCGGAACCGCTGCCGCACGCCACCCGAACCGGGCGCGCAGTGTCCTTACCACGGGATATCAGCAGGTAGACCCATACCGGTGATCTGGATCACAGAACCGCCGCGAGTGGGGAAACCGTTGCGCGCCAGGCGGATAGCCCGCCCGGCGCTCGAACCGATCAACTCCGGTAATACCGCCGCGGCCCGCCGGGATACTGCCGCGCCCAGCCCCTGCGGCCGCGAATGAATACGAAGAACAGCACCGGGAATACGAAGAGCGGAACGAAATGGGTCTCCGCCGCGAGTACGACGGCGAGTATCACCACCGCGATCACCAGCACCGGAAGCAGCGGCCGAGCCGGCCGGGGCGGCGGCTGCGGTGGCCGCGGATTCATCGGACGCGGCAGATCGCTGAACAGCACCGCGAGGTCCGCGGTCGTCTTCGCGGCGTAGGCGCGGGCCACTCGATCGTCGTATTCGTCGACCTCGAGCCGCCCGGCCGCGAAATGTTCGCCCAGCGATGCGGCCGCCTGTTCGCGTTCGGCCGTTCCGATCCGCACGGCCCCCGAGGAGGCGGGCACTCCGAAGCCCGCGGCGTCTGAATCGGCCATCGCTACCGCCTCACCGAAAATTTCCGACAATCGAGTCTGTTACCAGGGTAGAACGCTCGCGGACCGGCGCGCCTGCGCCGCGAGACGTATTCGCGGCTGCGCTCGGCGGCGCAGTCCGCCACGATCGGTACGGATATCGCGGAACCTCGCAATACCCGTGCCCGCCCGGCATTTCCGGATATCCGGCGGCACTGTGCGCCGCATCGGGCCGAGAAGGTGTTCGCGCAGAGCCGAATCGGCACGCCACGAAGTTCCGCAACCGACGCTGGCCAGGCATTTCCCCGTTCATCGCGAGGCCGCGGTGTGATCTGTCATCCGGCGATGCATACCCGTCAATCTGTTTTCCGGCCGATAACGCAGGTCGGTCGCGTCGACGGGACCGCAAGATCGTCGTAGCGTCGATACGGTGACCGCACCGGAGAACCTCCCCACCACCGCGGGCGAGCTGCGTGCCGCCGGATATCTGCCGCGCAGCGTGAAGTCCGAGATCCGCGAGAACCTGCTTGCCCTGCTCAGCTCCGGCGGCGACCCCTGGCCAGGCATCGTCGGCTTCGACCGAACCGTGCTGCCGCAGCTCGAGCGGGCCCTGCTGGCCGGACACGACGTCGTCCTGCTCGGTGAGCGCGGCCAGGGCAAGACCCGGTTGCTGCGCACGCTCATCGGGCTGCTCGACGAGTGGACGCCCGTCATTGCGGGCGCCGAACTGGGCGAACATCCGCTCGATCCGATCAGCCCGGCCGGACGACGGCTGGCCGCCGAACTCGGCGACGATCTGCCGGTGGCCTGGCGGCATCGCTCCGAGCGGTATGCCGAGAAACTGGCCACCCCCGACACCTCGTTCGGCGACCTGATCGGCGATGTCGATCCGGTGAAGGTCGCCGAGGGCCGCAGCCTGGGCGATCCGGAGACCATTCACTTCGGCCTCGTCCCGCGCGCGCATCGGGGCGTCGTCGCGGTGAACGAACTGCCCGATCTGGCCGAGCGCATCCAGGTCGCGCTGCTGAACGTGATGGAGGAGCGCGATATCCAGGTCCGCGGCTATACGCTGCGCCTGCCACTGGACGTTTTGCTGGTCGCCACGGCCAACCCCGAGGACTACACCAACCGCGGCCGCATCATCACCCCGCTCAAGGACCGCTTCGGCGCGGAGATCCGCACCCACTACCCGCTCGATGTGGAGTCCGAGGTGGATCTGGTCCGCCAGGAGGCCGAACTGGTCGCCGAGGTGGGCGATCCGCTGATCGAGGTGCTGGCCCGGTTCGTGCGTCAATTGCGTGAATCGCCCGCGATCGACCAGCGCTCGGGCGTGTCGGCTCGTTTCGCTGTCGCGGCGGCCGAAACAGTGGCCGCGGCCGCCCTGCGCCGTTCGGCGATCACCGGGGAGAGCCCGGCGGTCGCGCGACCCGTCGATCTGGAGTCGGTACCGGCGGTGTTGCGCGGCAAGCTCGAGTTCGAATCCGGTGAGGAGGGCCGCGAACAGGAACATCTGACCCATCTGATGCGCCGCGCGTTCTCCGAGACCGCCCGCGCCCGCCTCGGCGGGGTGAATCTGCGTCCACTGGCAACCGCGGTCGGCGACGGCAATCTGGTCACCACCGGCGAACGCGTCCCGGGCAAGGATGTGCTGTCCGCACTGCCCGAGCTGCCGGTGCTGCACGAGGTCGCCGAACGCCTCGGCGTCGCCCCCACCGAACCGCCGACCCGGATCGCGGCCGCCGTGGAATTCGCGCTCGAGGCGCTGTTCCTGGCCCGGCAGGTCGCCAAGGACACCGACGACGGCATGGCGGTCTACGGTTCGTGACCGCCGTCGAATCCCCTTGTGAGAGATCATGACTGCCCCTGATCGCTATTCCTACGGCCCGTACCACGACGGGCCCGATCCGCTCGCGCCGCCACTGGATCTGCGCGACGCCCTGGATCAGATCGGGCGCGAGGTGATGGAGGGCAGCTCGCCGCGGCGGGCGATGGAAGAGCTGCTGCGCCGCGGCATGCGCGATATGCGCGGCCTGGACGAGCTGACCCGGCGGGTCTGGCAGCGTCGCGCCGATATCACCCGGCACAACCGGCTCGACGGCACGCTGCAGGAGGTGCGCCGCCTGTTGGACGAGGCCCTGGACGCCGAACGCCGCGCGCTGTTCCCCGACCCGTCCGACGACGCCCGCTTCGCCGAGGCCCAGCTCGACGCGCTGCCCCCGAGCACCGCGGCAGCGGTCGGCGAGCTGTCCGAGTACGACTGGCGCTCGGAGACCGGCCGGGAAAACTACCGCAAGATCCGCGACATGCTCGGTCAGGAACTGCTCGAATCGCGTTTCCAGGGCATGAAGCAGGCGCTGCAGAGCACCACGCCGCAGGATGTCGAGCGCATCAAGCGGATGATGTCCGATCTCAACGATCTGCTCGCCGCACACGCCCGCGGCGAGGACACCGAACAGCAGTTCGCCGAATTCATGGCCGAACACGGCGAATTCTTCCCGGAGAATCCGCGCGACACCGACGAGCTGATCGATGCGCTCGCCGCGCGTTCGGCCGCCGCGCAACGCATGCTCAACTCGATGTCCGAGCAGCAGCGTGCCGAACTGTCCGAGCTGATCGGGCAGGCGTTCGGCGATCCGGAGGTCGCCGCGCAGGTCGCCGCGCTGGATGCGAACCTGCGAGCGCTGCGCCCCGGCGAGGACTGGGAGTCCGCGCAGCGATTCCGCGGACAGGATCCGCTCGGAATGGGCGAGGGTGCCCAAGCCATGCAGGATCTGGCCGAACTCGACGCGCTGGCCGAACAGCTCGGCCAGTCCTATCCCGGTGCGCGGCTCGAGGATATCGACCTCGACGCGCTGACTCGCCAGCTCGGTGACGAGGCTCGCGTCGATGCTCGGCGGCTGGCCGAACTGGAGCGCGAGCTGCGCCGCCAGGGTCTGTTCGAGCGGGCGCCGGACGGGTCGTTGCGGTTGACGCCCAAGGCATTACGCCGCTTGGGCGAAACCGCGCTGCGGTCGGTCATCGGGCAGTTGCGGTCGCGGCGCGGCGAGCGGGACACCGCTCTGGCGGGCGCGGCGGGCGAGCCGACGGGCGCGTCGCGGGCGTGGCGATTCGGCGATACCGAGCCCTGGGATGTCTCGCGGACCGTGCGCAACGCGGTGCTGCGCTCGGCCTCGGCGGGCAGCCGCACCGTGCGCCTGGATGTCTCCGACGTCGAGATCGCCGAGACCGAACAGCGCTCACGGGCGGCCGTGGCGCTGTGCGTGGATACCTCCTGGTCGATGGTGCAGGAGGGCCGATGGGTGCCGATGAAGCGCACCGCCCTGGCCCTGCACCAGCTGATCAGCACCCGATTCCGTTCCGACGCACTGGAAGTGATCACCTTCGGCCGCCACGCGGGCTCGGTGGATGTTGCCGAATTGACTGCGCTGGAAGGGGTTTGGGAGCAGGGCACCAATCTGCACCACGCCCTGCTGCTGGCCGGGCGGCATCTGCGCCGGCACCCCGACGCGGTGCCGGTGGTGCTGGTCGTCACCGACGGCGAACCCACCGCCCACCTGGAATCCGACGGCGAGGCCTACTTCAGCTGGCCACCCCAGCCCCGAACCCTGGCCGTCACCATGACCCAGGTCGACGCCCTGGCCAAACTCGGCGCCTCCATCACGGTCTTCATGCTCGGCGACGAACCCCGCCTGGCCTCCTTCGTGGACCTGGTGGCCCGCCGCACCGGCGGGCGCGTCATCGCCCCCGACCTCGACGGCCTCGGCGCGGCCGTGGTCAGCGACTACCTGCACGGCCGCCGCCGAACCTGATCATCGCGTGTCCCACGGACCGGCCGGACGACGACTGGTTCAGCGCCGAGAACACCCGGCGCACAACGTCATTCGAACAGGTCGAGGGTTGGGTGGGATTCCCGGCCGCGCACCTCGATCGAGCCGAAGACGAGATCAGGGGGCGGGACGAGGCCCAGATGTTCCCAGGCGGCCGCGGTGGCGACGCGGCCGCGGGGGGTGCGGGCGACCATTCCGGCGCGGACCAGGAAGGGTTCGCACACCTCCTCGACGGTTGCGGCCTCCTCGCCCACCGCGACAGCCAGGGTCGAAACGCCCACCGGGCCACCGCCGAAGCTGCGAACCAGTGCGCCGAGCACCGCGCGGTCGAGGCGGTCCAGGCCCAAACCGTCGACGTCGTACACGGCCAGGGCGGCCTGGGCGATCCCGACCGTGATCACGCCGTCGGCACGCACCTCGGCATAGTCACGCACCCGGCGCAGCAGGCGGTTGGCGATCCGGGGGGTGCCGCGTGATCGACCGGCGATCTCCGCCGCGGCATCGGATTCCAGGCGCACACCCAGAATGTGCGCCGAACGCTCCAGAATCCGTTGCAGCTCATCGGCTTCGTAGAAATCCATATGTCCGGTGAATCCGAAGCGGTCGCGCAGCGGACCGGTCAGCGCGCCCGAGCGCGTAGTCGCGCCGACGAGGGTGAACGGCGCGATGTCCAAGGGAATCGATGTCGCCCCGGGGCCCTTGCCGACCACCACGTCCACCCGGAAATCCTCCATCGCCAGATAGAGCATCTCTTCGGCCGGGCGGGCCATGCGATGGATCTCGTCGATGAACAGCACATCGCCCTCGACCAGATTGCTCAGCATCGCGGCCAGATCACCGGCGCGTTCGAGCGCCGGACCGGAGGTGATGCGCAATGCCGACCCGAGTTCCCCGGCGATGATCATCGCCATACTGGTCTTACCCAGTCCGGGCGGGCCCGACAGCAGTACGTGATCGGGGGTGCCGCCACGCAATTTCGCACCGCGCAGCACCAGCGCCAACTGTTCGCGCACCCGCGGCTGACCGATGAAATCGTCCAGGGATTTGGGCCGCAGACTCGCCTCGACCTCACCGTCGGAGTTGAGATAGCTTGCGGTGACCGGAGATTGCTCCTGCTCGAACTCCTCACCCATCCGCCGTTACCGGTTCTTCCCGAGCATGCCCAGCGCCGCGCGCAGCGTCTTGGAGGTGTCCAACCCCGGATCCTCGGCCAGGACGGCATCCACCGCCGGTTCGGCCTGTTTGACTCCGAATCCGAGTCCGACGAGGGCCTCGATCACCTGATCGCGCACCGGCGTGACCACCGGCGCCGGTGCGACACCGGGCGGACCCGATTGCACCGGAACGAGATTCACCTTGTCCCGCAGTTCGACCACCATCCGCTCGGCCCCGCGCTTGCCGATACCGGGGACGCGAGTCAGCGCGGCCACATTGCTCTCCGCCAGAGCTTTGCGCAACGCCTCGGGTTCGAGTACCGCCAGCACCGCCATCGCCAGCCGCGGCCCCACGCCGGACACGGTCTGCAACAGACCGAACAGATCCCGCGCCTCGGTATCGGCGAAGCCGAACAGCGTCATCGAATCCTCGCGCACGATCATCGCGGTGAACAGTCGCGATTCCTCGCCGCGGGTGAGGGTGGACAGCGTCGCGGGTGTCGCGTTGAGCCGGTAGCCGACCCCGGCGGCCTCGATCACCGCATGATCGAGGCCGATCTCGAGCACCTCACCGCGTACCGACGCGATCACCGGTTCACCGCCTTCCGTTGCCGGGCAAGTCGTTCCGCATATCTGCGCCGCTGTTCTTCGGCCATGGCCTCGGCCTTGGCCATCCGCTCCTGCATCGGCGCCCGCCAACAATGACAGATCGCCAGGGCGAGCGCATCGGCAGCATCGGCCGGTTTCGGCGCGGCGGCCAGGCCCAGAATCCTGGTCACCATCGCGGTGACCTGCGCCTTGTCCGCGGACCCGTTGCCGGTGACCGCCGCCTTCACCTGGCTGGGCGTGTGGAACGCCACCGGGATGCCGCGCCGCGCGGCGGCCAGCGCGATCACGCCGCCCGCCTGTGCGGTACCCATCGCGGTGCGCACATTGTGCTGGGAGAACACCCGCTCGATCGCGACCGCGTCGGGCCGGTGGGTGTCCATCCACTGCTCGGCGGCATCGGAAACCGCCAGCAACCGATGCGCGAGATCCATCTCCGGCGGCGTGCGCACCACGTCCACGCCCACCGCGCTCACCTGCCGCCCGAGCCCGCCCCGCACAACGCTCAGACCGCACCGGGTGAGCCCGGGATCCACACCCATCACCCGCACGTAAGCACCCCTACCCGATTCGCGAACAGTTGTTCGAAGTCTAGAGGACGACCCGCAACCCGCCCGATACCGACACGAATGGCCCTACCGCGTCCGCACATCCGCCCGCATGTGCGCGGGCAGGCACAGCAGGGTCGGATCGTTCGCGCGAGCTGCCCACTGCCGCATGGGATCGCTGACCAGCCGCCGTTCCCGCAGATCCAGCAAGCCGCTGACATGACCGACGGTGGCCGACAATTCACCGTCCGCTCGGGTCAGCTCGTGTTCGACGCGGTAGGTCTTGCCGTCGGACCAGACCCACGAACAGGTCACGTCCACACTGTCGCCCGCGCGCAACTCCCGGTGGTACCGGATGGTGGTCTCCAGATTCACCGGCCCCAAGCCCGCCGCCAGCAGGTCCGCCACCGAGATGCCCGCCGCCTGCACACATTCGAAACGCGCATGGTCGGCATACTGCTGATAGGCGGAGCCGGTGACATGCAACTGCGGATCGAGGTCGGACAGCCGGACCTCGAGCCGGATCGAGAACGGTTCCTGCGAGTTCGTCACGGACCAGCTGTATCAGAGACCACCGACATCTTTCCCGCGAGAACGCCCGGACCGGCCCGTTCTCGAATTCGCGGTCACCCCAGCGCGTTCTCGAACGCCCGGTACGCGTCGGCGCCGAACAGTACGAAGCTGATCCGTCGCACGTCCGTGCGCGCCGCCCGCACCGTTTCGATCGCGATTCGGGCGCCGTCGTCCATGGGCCAGCCGAAGACTCCGGTGGATATCGCGGGAAAAGCCACCGTCGCCGCGCCCAGTTCGCCGGCGACGGCCAGTGACTCGCGATAGCAGGAGGCCAACAGCTCCGAACGATCGTCGCGGGCCGACCACACCGGGCCGACCGTGTGAATCACCCAGCGCGCGGGCAGATTTCCGGCAGTGGTGGCCACCGCGGCGCCGGTCGGCAGCCCGTTGCCGAAGCGGGATGCGCGCAGCTCCCGGCATTCGGCGAGAATGGCCGGCCCGCCCTTGCGGTGAATCGCGCCATCCACTCCCCCGCCGCCGAGCAGACTGGAGTTCGCCGCGTTCACCACCGCGTCGACGGCTTGTTCGGTGATATCGCCCCGCACCAGAACGAGTTCGCCCATGTGCTCATTGTGCCCGCCCGCAGGACCGATCGCGCACGCGTTTGCCGGCGGGCATACCGGTCCGGCCGGAGCGATGCCGGACGGAACCGGACGGTCGCATACGGTACCAGCATGGCCTGGTTGTTGTTGATCGTCTCGGGACTCATGGAGACCGCGTGGGCGATCTCGCTGGAGAAGTCCGAAGGATTCAGCAAGCTGTGGCCGACTGTGGGCTTCGTGGCCGCGCTGGCGCTGAGTATGGCCGGACTCGGCTACGCGCTGCGCACGATCCCCGTCGGCACCGGTTACGCGGTCTGGGTCGGCATCGGCGCGGTCGGCACGGCTCTGGCCGGGATGCTGTGGCTGGGTGAGTCCACCGCAGTGGGCCGCATCGTATGCCTGCTGCTGATCGTGGCGGGAGTGGTGGGGCTCAGGACATTTCACTGACCGCACACGGCCATGGGTGTACCGCGGTCCGCGCCGGCCGCCGGCGCGGACCGCGAAAGCCTCAGCAGTACTGGCAGATTCCGGTGGCAGGCAGCTGAATGAAGCACTGCGGGCACACCGCCGGAGCCGCGACCGGATCGGGCTCCGGATCGGCCGCACGCGCGGTGACCGCTCCGCGCCGCGCCGCGACCTTCGGGGTCAGCGGCGGCACCCCACCGTCGGCCGGAACGTCCGCACCGTAGGTCTGGTAGCACTGCCAACGCGCGTAGGCCGCATGCAGTTCCATATCCTCCGGCCGCGGCAGCCCGGCGAGTTCGAGAACGTATTTGTAGCTGTCCCCGACAGTGTGGTTGGCCCGCACGCACAATGCGGTCAGCGGCGGCTCGCCCGCGCTGTGGCAGCGGCGCGCGACCTTGCGCAGAATCGCGTCGATCCAGGTTCGGGTCGGGGCGTCGGTTCGCACGCCCGACATCTCCTGCACCCGCTCGGCCAACTCTTCGACGGTCACGAAATGTCCATAGCCGGTGGCGGTTTCGGCGAGGACCCCATGGGCGGCCAGCGCCCATGCGACGGCGGCGTCGCGGAACGACACTGCCGTGCCGTCGCCCGCGCGCCATGCTCCTGAAATTGTGGTGGCGGCAGTTTTCATAGCCCTTCAAAAGTAACTCTCGATGCTCGCTGGCCCAGCACCGACCCACCTTTTTCGACCATTCCGTTGCCGAATTTCACGCCGGTCCGGCGAGTTCGCTCAGCGTGGCCCGCGCTCCCTTCGTGTGCAGCGATTCCAGAGCGGCCAGATAGGGCCGCACGAATCGCGGCTCGTCGATCAGATCGCCGAATACCGAACGGTCGCACAGGAATGCGGTCGGGTCGGCGCGCTGGCGCCGCGCCAGCGGCATCAGCCGATCTCGCAACCGGTCCACCACCTCGATCGGCTCGCCCTGCTCGTCGACCCCCTCGGCATAACGGGCCCAGCTCGCCACGATGGCCGCGGCGCAGTCGATCTCGCCGCCCGCGGCCAGCCGCTCCCGGATGACCGGCAGCACCCACTTCGGAATCCGGTCCGAGGATTCGGCGCACAGCCGGGCGATCGTGTCACCGATCGCGGGATTCCCGAAACGCTCGATCAACGTGCGTTTGTACCGGTCCAGATCGACGCCCGGGACCGGGCGCAACGTCGGGGTGGCCTCGAAATCCATGTACCGCATGAGGAATCGGTCGAACAGCGGATCACGCGCCGCCTCGTCGACCATCCGGTAACCGCACAGGTGTCCGAAGTAGGCGATCCCCTGGTGACTGGCATTGAGCAGTCGCAGCTTCATCAGTTCGTAGGGTGTGACGTCCTCGACCACCTGCACCCCGACCTCTTCGAAGGCCGGCCGGCCGAGAGTGAAGGAATCCTCGAGCACCCACTGCGTGAACGGTTCGGTGATCACCGGCCACCGGTCGGCGATTCCGCTGCGGCGCAACACCTCGGCCTCCGCCTCCGGCGGTGTGACCGGGGTGATCCGATCCACCATCGAATTGGGGAAGCTCACCTCCCGGTCGATCCAGTCCCCCAGTTCCGGGTCCCGCAATCGGGCGAAGGCGCCGAAAACTCGCCGCGCGACATGGCCGTTGCCCTGGATGTTGTCGCAGGACATGACGGTGAACGGCGCGATGCCCGCCGACCGCCGCCGCGCGAGCGCCTCGACCACGAAGCCGAACACCGTGCGCGGCACCGCGCCCGGCTCCAGATCGGCCGCCACGGACGGCTCGTCGGCGTCGAATTCGCCGGTGGTCGCGTCGATTCCGTAGCCGCCCTCGGTGATCGTCAGCGAGACGATGCGCGTCGCCGGATCGGCCAGTTCGGCCAGCACCGCCTCCGGATCGTCGGGCGCGTAGAGATAGTCGATGATCGAGCCGATCACCCGGGTGTCCCAGACCCCGTCGGGACCCACGACCGAGAGGGTGTACTGCCCGTCCTGCGCGGTGAGCACGTCGCGCATGCGGCGGTCACCGGGCAGGACGCCGACGCCGCAGATGGCCCACTCCCTCGATCCGCCCCGCGCGAGTAGCCGGTCGACATACATCGCCTGATGCGCACGGTGGAATCCACCGACTCCGAAATGCACGATTCCGGCCGTCAATCCGTCCCGGTCATAGGTCGATGGCGAAAGTGTTGTGTGCGTCACATGGCCGATGGTACCGTGTTCCGAGCAATAGATCACCCCGTGAGCAGATGATCATTCGATGAGGAGCATCGTGGCCCCCGAATCCCGGCCCAGCAATCCGGAGGACGTCCGGATGGCCCTGCGCGCCGCGCGGCTCTACCACTTCGAGGGCGCCACCCAGGCCGAAATCGCTGCCGTACTGGGCGTTTCGCGCCCGACCGCCGGGCGGCTCATCGCCCGCGCGCGGGCACAGGGCCTGGTGCGGATCGAGATCGTCGTCCCGGAGGAGCTGCGCGCGCAGCTGCACACCGATCTGGAGCGCGAACTCGAGGCGGCCTTCGGGCTGACCGAGGCGGTCGTACTCGGCGAGGCGCCCGACGACTCCCCCGCGAGCCTGGCCCCGCTGGCCCGCGCCGCGGTCGCGGTGCTCGGGCGCCGGCTGCGCCCGGAGGCCACCCTCGGATTCACCTGGGGGCCCGAAACCATCGCGGTGGCAACCGAATTGGGCCCGCATTCGGCGCGCTGCGCCACCGTCGTCCAGCTCGACGGCTCGCTGACCTCCTCGGACTACCAGACCGGCGTCGAATTCACCCTCGGCCGCTGCGCCACCCAACTGCAGGCCAACCCGGTCCGGCTGCACGCGCCGCTGTACGCCGACGCCGCGACGGTCACCGCGCTGGAACAGGATTCGGTCCTGGGCCGTGCCATCGCACTGGGCCGCACGGCCGAGGTGATGATGTTCGGCGTCGGCACGGCCTCCACCGCTACCACCCTGTTCGAGGGCAGCTATCTGGACACCACCCTGCTCGACGAGTTGCGCGGCCTCGGCGCGGTCGGCGAGATCGGCGGGCGCTTCTTCCGCGCCGACGGCACCGACGTCCCCGGATCCCTTGCCGCACGCACGGTCTCGGTAGGCCTCGACGCGATCCGCGCCTGCGGCTGCACGGTGCTGATCTCCGGAGGCGAGCCCAAACACCAGGCCGTTCTCGGCGCGTTGCGCGGCGGGCTGGCCACGATCCTGGTCACCGACATCGAGTGCGCGCGGTGGCTGCTGGAAAAGAAGGAGGGCGCAGGCCCATGACAACGCCCAGGAACAAGAACGGCCCCGGCCGCATCAGGCGGCACGCGAAAGGTCTGGCGGCACTGGCGCTCTCGTCGGTACTGGCACTGAGCGGCTGTGCGGGTGCTGGCTCGTTCACCTCCGGCGGCGGCCGCACGGTCACCATCGCGATGGTCTCCAATTCACAGATGCAGGACGCGATCAAACTCTCCGGCGAATTCGAGCGCGCCAATCCCGGTATCAAGCTCAAATTCGTCTCGCTGTCGGAGAACGAGGCGCGCGCCAAGATCACCTCCTCGGTCGCCACCGGCGGCGGCGAATTCGACGTGGTGATGATCAGCAACTACGAGACGCCGCAGTGGGCCGCGGACGGCTGGCTCACCGACCTGGCTCCCTACCAGGCGAAAACTCCCGGCTACGACGCGGCCGACTTCATCTCCTCGCTGCGAAACTCCTTGTCCTACAAGGGCGATATGTACTCGGTGCCGTTCTACGGTGAGTCCTCGTTCCTGATGTACCGCAAGGACCTGTTCCAGCAGGCCGGCCTGACCATGCCCGATCAGCCGACCTGGGATCAGGTGGCCCGGTTCGCCGCGAAGCTGAACGATCCGGCGCACGGGCATTCGGGCATCTGCCTGCGCGGCGACCCGGGCTGGGGCGAGACCCTGGCCCCGCTGGACACTGTGATCAACACCTTCGGCGGACGCTGGTTCGACGAGAACTGGCATGCCCAGCTCACCAGTCCGCAGGTGCGCGAGGCAGTGAACTTCTACGTCGACCTGGTCCGCGAGTACGGCGAACCCGGCGCGGCGACAAGCGGTTTCAGCGAATGCGCCACACAGTTGTCCCAGGGCGACACGGCCATGTGGTACGACGCCACCTCCGCGGTCGGCGTGCTCGAGGATCCCTCGGCGAGCAAGGTGGTCGGCAAGATCGGCTACGTCCTGGCTCCGGTCGCGCAGAAGCCGAACTCCGGCTGGCTCTACACCTGGTCGCTGGGCATTCCCAAGACCAGCCACAATGCCGACGCCGCATGGAAATTCATCTCCTGGATGACCAGCAAGGAATACATCCGGCACGTCGGCGCGAAGCTCGGCTGGTCGCATGTGCCGCCGGGCAGCCGCAACTCCACCTACCAGATCCCGCAGTACGCGGAGGCCGCCAAGGCGTACGGGCCGGTCACCCTGCAGGCGATGTCGACCGTGGATCCGGAACATCCCACGGTGCAACCGGTTCCGTACACCGGCATCCAGTTCCTGGCCATCCCGGAGTTCCAGGATCTGGGTACCCGGGTGAGCCAGCAGATCAGCGCGGCGATCGCGGGGCGGGAGAGCGTGCAGACCGCACTCGAGCAGTCCCAGGAGTATGCCGAGACCGTCGGCAGGTCGTATCGAGGGAATCAGTGATGTCCGTGTCCATGCATACCCCCACCCCACCACCCCGGTCGGCCACCACGGCCCCCGCGGCCACCCCACCGTCGGAAATCATCCGGCGCGCCCAGAGCGTCTCCCGCGCCGAGGGCTGGCGCAAGCGCGGCCCGCTGCTGCCGGCGCTGATCTTCATGATCGTGGTCACCCAGATCCCGTTCGTGTTCACCCTGTACTACTCGACGCAGTCCTGGAACCTGGTCCGGCCGGGTTCGCGGCACTTCGTCGGGCTGGGCAACTACGCGGACGTGTTCCGGGACAACCAGTTCTGGTCGGTCACGATCAATACGATCATCCTGATCGTCGGCACCGTGATCGTCTCGGTGGTGCTCGGCCTGCTGCTGGCGCTGCTGCTCGATCGCACCTTTCTCGGGCGAGGTGTGGTCCGTACCCTGCTGATCACTCCGTTCCTGGTCACGCCGGTCGCCGCGGCATTGATCTGGAAGACCACGATGCTCGATCCGGTTTTCGGTCTGGTCAACTTCGTGCTGAAACCGTTCGGGGCGGGACAGACCGACTGGGTGAGCAAATTCCCGCTACCTGCGGTTATGGCCGACATGGTCTGGCAGTGGACGCCGTTCATGATGCTGCTGATCCTCGCGGGCCTGCAGTCCATGCCCCGCGACATCACCGAGGCCGCGCGGGTGGACGGGGCGAATTCGCTCCAGGTGTTCCGCGAACTCACCCTGCCGCACCTGCGCCGCTTCATCGAACTGGGCACCGTGCTCGGCGCGATCTACCTGGTCAACACCTTCGACTCGGTGTACATGATGACGCAGGGCGGGCCCGGTATCGCCAGCTCCAACCTGCCCTTCTACATCTATCAGCGCGCCTTCCTCGGCTTCGACATCGGCCAGGCCGCGGCCATGGGCGTAGTCACCGTCATCGGCACGACGGTCGTGGCGACGTTCGCCCTGCGGCTGCTGTTCACCTCGTTCACCGGCAAGGAGGAAGCGGCATGACCACCACGACCGCTCCCGCGACCACATCATCTGCGGCGCAACAGGTTCCGGTGCGCCGCCGCCGTAATCGGGCCGGTATCGGCTGGGGTGTGCTGGCCTGGGTCGTGGGTATCGGGATGTTCTTCCCGGTGCTGTGGATGGTGCTCACGGCGTTCAAGCAGGAGGCCGACGCCTACACCAACACCCCGAAGCTGTTCTTCGTCCCCACGCTGGACCAGTTCTCGGCGGTGTTCTCCAGCGGTGTCGGCACGCCCCTGCTCAACTCCGCCTTCGCCACCATCGTCTCCGCGATTCTGGTTCTGGTACTGGGCGTTCCGGCGGCGTTCGCACTGTCGCTGCGCCCGATCACGCGCACCCGCGACGCGCTGATGTTCTTCATCGGCACCAAGATGCTGCCCATCGTGGCCGCGATCATTCCGCTGTACGTGATCGTCGGCGACCTGGGCATGCTGGACAACATCTGGACGCTGGTCATCCTCTACACCGCGATGAATCTGCCGATCGCGGTCTGGATGATGCGCTCGTTCTTCCTGGAGGTCCCGGGCGAGCTGCTCGAGGCGGCCAGTATGGACGGCGCGAGCCTGTGGACCGCGATGCGCGAGGTGATCCTGCCCCTGGTCTCCCCCGGCATCGCCGCCACCGCGCTGATCTGCGTGATCTTCTCCTGGAACGAATTCTTCTTCGCGGTCAACCTGACCGCCGTACAGGCCCAGACCATGCCGGTGTTCCTGGTCGGATTCATCACCGGCGAGGGCCTGTACTGGGCCCGGCTGTCCGCCGCGGCGACCCTGGCCGCCCTGCCCGTCGTCCTGGCCGGTTGGTTCGCCCAGAACAAGCTGGTGCGCGGGCTGTCCTTCGGCGCCATCAAATAAGAGCTCGAGTGAGGTAAACGACAATGGCCACCATTCAATACGACAAGGCCTCGTGCGTGTACGCGGGCGCCGAGACGCTCGCGGTCGACTCGCTCGACCTGGACATCGCCGACGGCGAGTTCATCGTGCTGGTCGGGCCCTCGGGCTCGGGCAAGTCCACCGCGCTGCGGATGCTCGCCGGACTCGAGGAGATCGACGGCGGCACCATCCGCATCGACGGTCAGGACATGGTCGGCGTCCCGTCCAAGGATCGCGATATCGCCATGGTCTTCCAAAACTACGCGCTGTATCCGAACAAGACTGTCGGCGAGAACATGGGTTTCGCGCTCAAGATGATGAAGGTCCCGCTCGACGAGCGCAAGCGCCGCGTCGCCGAGGCCGCCGAATTGCTCGGGCTCACACCGTATCTGGATCGCAAACCCGCCAAACTCTCCGGCGGCCAGCGCCAGCGCGTCGCGATGGGCCGCGCCATCGTGCGCGAGCCGCGGGTGTTCTGCATGGACGAGCCGCTGAGCAACCTGGACGCCAAACTGCGCGTGCAGACCCGCACCCAGATCGCGGCGCTGCAACGTCGCCTCGGCACCACCACGGTCTACGTCACGCACGATCAGGTGGAGGCGATGACGATGGGCGATCGGGTCGCGGTGCTGCGCGACGGCCAATTACAGCAGTTCAGCACCCCGGCCACGCTCTACGACCACCCCGCCAACGCCTTCGTCGCCGGATTCATCGGCTCCCCCTCGATGAATCTGTGCACCGTGCCGCTGGCCGCGGGCGGGGTCGACATCGCCGGGACGTCGGTGGAACTGCCGCGCGAACGCATGGCGCGCCTTTCCGAGGCCGGACTGGAATCGGTCACCCTCGGCATCCGCCCCGAGCATCTCGAATTGCGCCGCGACGGAACGGGTTTCGCCGCCACCGTCGAATTGGTCGAGGAACTGGGCAGCGAATCGTACGTCTACACCCGCATTCCCGGCGACCCGATCTCCGGACTCGAGGGCACTCCGGTCATCTTCGTGGCCCGCTCGCCGCAGCGCGCACCGGCTCGTCTCGCCGAATCGGTCGCCCTGCACATCACCGATCCCGCCGCGGTACACCTGTTCCACCCCCAAACCGGTGACCGCATCGGCGACTGACCACATCCGCTCGAACACTCCGCCCCGCACCGTGTCGCCCGCGAATCTGCGACCGGTGCGGTGTGGAGCCTGTCTACGCAGATCAGGCCTGTGATCAGGGTATCGGCGACCGCACTCGCGGACGAAACGGAGATCGCGTCCGGTCCGTTCACGCCACTCGTAGCCGGCTCACAGCAAACCTCGAGGTAGACCACCGAGAATTACGGCCGTGTTTCCTGTGCAGACGGACGTCACGACAACGCCCACACCGACACCGGCCGGAGTGGCGCCGCCTCCGGCTCCCAGGATGCCGTCGGCGAAACTCGTTCCCAGCGAGATGAACTTCCACCACGGGGTGTCGCTGCTGCACGGATGGTTGCCACTGACCATCGAGATCGTCGCTATCGTCTTGCTGCTCATCGCGATCGTCCGGCTCACCCGGCGCTGGTGGCTCATCCGGATTCCGGTCGCGGTGGTACTCGGTGTCGCGGGTGCGCTGGGCGCGTGGGCGTATACGAACGATCAGGGGCTCGCCTCGGATCCCGCGCCGGTGCTGCTGTGGATCTGCGTGGGTGCGATGGTCGCGGCCCTGGTCGTCGCGGTGATCGGCTGGCCGGGTGCACGCTGGTGGCAGCGGGTGGCGGCCATCCTCGCGCTGCCCTTCGCGATCGCCAGCACCGGCGTGGTGCTCAATCAGTGGGTCGGCTACTACCCCACCGTGCAGTCGGCCTGGAGCGCGCTCACCGCCGGACCGCTGCCGCACCAGACCAGCATGGACGCGCTCGCGGGGATGCGCGGCACCGATCCGAAGACCGGTGTCGTCGTCCCGGTGGACATCCCGGACAACGGCAGCGGCTTCGAACATCGCACCGAATACGTCTACCTGCCGCCGGCCTGGTTCGCCGGGAAGAACCCGCCGTCGCTGCCGGTGGTGATGATGATCGGCGGCGAGTTCAACACCCCGGGTGACTGGCTGCGCAGCGGGCAGATCATGCCGGACATCGATAAGTTCACCGCGGCGAACAAGGGCCAGGCGCCGATCCTGGTCTTCGTCGACTCGAGCGGCAGCTTCAACAACGACACCGAATGCGTCAACGGGCCGCGCGGCAATGCGGCCGACCATTTGACCAAGGACGTCATCCCGTACGTGGAATCCAAGTTCGCCGCGTCCTCCGATCCGGCGCACTGGGCGGTGGTCGGCTGGTCCATGGGCGGCACTTGCGCGGTGGATCTGACGGTCATGCATCCGGAGCTGTTCCACACGTTCGTCGATATCGCCGGGGACGCCGGGCCCGACTCGGGTACCAAGGCGCAGACCATCCAACGTCTCTACGGCGGCAGCACCGAGCAGTGGGAGCACTTCGACCCGGTCACGGTGATGGACAAGCACGGCCCCTACACCGGAATCGCGGGTCTGTTCGACGATCTGACCGCCCCGCAGCGCGACGGTAAGCACAGCATGCCGAAGGGGTTCAAGATGCCGAAGGTGAGCGAGGACCAGATCGGCAAGGGCGGACAGGACGCGTTCGAAGGCTCGAGTGAGGTCGGCGCGGCCGAGAAGTTGTGTGCCACCGGGAAGCAGGTCGGCATCGACTGCACCATCCACACCACCCGGGGCGGGCACACCTGGCAGTTCGCCTCGGCCGCGTTCAGCTCGTCGCTGGCCTGGGTGAGCGCGCGGGTCGGCCTGCCGGTACCGGCGAGCACCTGAGGATCGGGCGAGCACGTCCCGGGGTGAGCCGTCCGGCTCGCCCCGGGATTTTCGTTGTCGGTCAGTCGATTTCGCGATACTCCGGAGGCGGAGCGGCCAGTTCGGGATGCTCCTGCGCGTACCGCTCACCGTGAATCCGCAGCATCGCCCAGTGCCACGCCTCGTCGTGGAAGATCAGCCCTCGATGCGGTGCGTCGGCCTGCTCGTACGGATACCGCCGCACCGCGCTCAATTCCGCCTCCACCTGCGTCATTCCCCCGTACCGCCGCATCACCCAGGCGAAGCGGTGACGCTCACCCCACAGATACTCGAGGTACTCACCTTCGCGCCGATCCCGATCCACTCGCGCAGGGTAGACCCGATTTGATCACACGACCACTCGAACGAATCACGCGCGGAACCACTTCATTACTTGACGCCCGGTAAGTGATGCTCCTAACCTTCGATGCGAGGGGTCCGCGCGCACCGCCCGGCTCACCGAAGTCGCTCGCGGGGAGGGCGAAGTGCAGGATTTCAGCATCATCCGGCCGGATTCGGCCACGGTCGAGGTCGAACGGGCAGCCCTCACCGACCTGAATATTGATCAGGTGCTCGCCACCGTGCTGCGCGGGGACACCGAATACGACCTGGGCCCGTTGTATCTGCGGCCGGTTCGCGATCCGGAGACGGTCGCCTACCGACGCGAGGTATTCGCCGACCTCGACGACCTGTCGCTACGCGCGGCCTTCCACGAATTCGCAGCCGGTATGCGCATGGTGCGTCGCGCACTCGCGCAGAGCACTCACCTGGAGCAGCCACATCAGCGCCGCCGTTGGCATCTGGACGCCGCGGAGAACTACCTGCTGATCCTCACGCGCCTGTCCGAGCAGATCTCCGGCCTGCCGATCCGGTCCCGCGGACTGAGCGAGTGGCGCGACCTGCTCGCCGAGCACCTGCGCGACCCACGGATCACCGCGACCGCCGACGCGATACGACAGGTTCGCGCGGAATTGGACACGGTCCGGTACAGCCTGCGGATCGTGGGCCGCACCATCGAGGTCGGCTTCGACGAGGGCGCGGCGGATTACAGCGCCGCGATCGCGAAGCTGTTCGCGCGCTTCGGTTGTGCCGAGCCGTCCGCATCTCGGCCGCGAGCACAGTGGGCCGATATGAACCAGACCGAGGAGCAGATCCTGCGGGAGGTCGCACAGCTGCATCCCGGGCCGTTCGCGCGGCTCGAGCAGTTTCGCACCGAGCATCCGGACTTTCTCGATCCGATGGTGCTGCGGTTCGATCGCGAAATCCAGTTCTATCTGGTCTATCTCGCATTCGGCCGCGGCCTCGCGGCCCAGGGACATCCGCTGCGCCTGCCCGAGACGGCCGCGCCCGGCGAGGACGTGTACGCCTACGGCGCATTCGACCTCGCACTCGCGGCCCGACCACGCCGCGCAAATGATTTGGTATGCAACGACTTCCACTTGTCCGGCCCGGAACGGATACTGACGGTGACCGGGCCGAATCAGGGTGGTAAGACGACGTTCGCCCGAATGTTCGGGCAGCTGCTGTATTTCGCCGCGCTCGGCTGCCCGGTTCCGGCCCGCGCGGCGCGCTTGCCGCTTCCGGACGCGATCTTCACCCATTTCGAACATGCCGAGGATCCCGGGGATCCGGACGGCCGGCTGCTCGGCGAACTCACCCGGATGCGCGACACGCTCGACCGCGTCACCGCCGACAGCGTCATCGTGATGAACGAGAGTTTCAGCTCCACAAGTACTTCCGACGCGGTCCGGATCGGCGCGGACATCCTCGGACGGATCATCGACCGCGGCGCGCTCGCGCTGTGGGTGACCTTCTTCGAGGAATTGTCCCGCCGCTCACCGGCTGTGGTGAGCATGGTCGCGGTCACCGAATCGGACCACGATACCGCCCGGCGCACATTCCGCATCGAGCGCAGACCGCCCGGCGGACAGCTCCACGCCGTCGAACTCGCCGGCCGCCACGGGCTGACCTACGACCGGGTGACCGCGAGGATGCACCGATGAGACTCGCTCTGCTGCAACCGCCCGGCGTCACGGTGCGGACCGTCACCACCGAACAGCGCACCCTCGCGGATCTCGGTCTGGACGCCCTCTGCACGGCGATCGCCCACGACGATGAGTACGGCGAGGATCCGGCAGTCGCCGAGGCGGTGCGGGCGATCCTGCCCGCGAGCGTCGCCGATCCAGAGGTGATCCGGTACCGCCACGCCGTTCTCGCCGACTGCTGCGCCCACCCGTCGGCGGTTCACGAGATCTACCGGATCGCCACGGCGGCAACGCGAGTCAAGCGCTGGCAGGTCGGTCCGCGACATCGCCCGAACGGCAAACTGCTACTCGCGCTGGAACCGCTGCGCGAACTGCTCGGCTTTCTGCGCGAGCTACGGGCGGCGTGCGTGCGCCATGCCTCGTCCTTCGAATCCGCCGGATTCGCCAATCTGGTCGCGACGGTCGCCGCGGAACTCGACGAGCAGTATCTCGCCTCGGTCGAACAGCAGCTTGCCGCAATGGATTTCGAGAACGGCCTGCATTTGACCGCGAGCCTGGGACCCGGCAACAAGATCGCCGGAATACGCCTGCACGCCCCGGTCCGCCGCCGCCGATTCGGTCTCGATCGCCGCACCGGACGCACCTTCGAAGCGATCGACGAACCGGAGACCGAGTCCGATCCCGTTGTCCAGCTACAGAATCCGGCATTGCAGATCATCGCCGACGTGGTGAGCGACGCCGCCGGCCAGGTGCAGGACTTCTTCGCACAGCTGCGTACCCAGCTCGCGTTCTACCTGGGCTGCGTCACCCTGCACCGCAGGCTGACCCGGGATCACGTACCGGTCTGCCTGCCGACCGTGCATCCCCCGGGCGCACCACGCTTGCGCAGCACCGGGTTACGCGATGTCGGGATGTGTCTGGCGGACGGGCGACCGGTCGTCGGCAACGATCTCGATGCCGAGGGGCGCTCGCTCATCATCGTCACCGGAGCCAACAACGGCGGCAAGTCCACCTTCCTGCGCGCGGTGGGCGCGGCCCAGTTGATGGCGCACGCCGGGATGTTCGTCGCCGCAGAGAGTTTCGACACCGACCTGCACGGCGGGATATTCACTCATTTCGCCGCCGACGAGGACCGCACCATGTCACACGGCAAACTGGTCGAGGAACTGGCGCGGATGAGCGATCTCGTCGACCGCATGGCCCCCGATTCACTCCTGCTGTGCAACGAAACCTTCGCCTCGACCGCCGCTCGCGACGTGGAACAGATAGCCGAACCACTCCTGAATGCCCTCCTGGACACCGGCATCACTATCTTCTTCGTCACCCACCTCGCCGAATTCGCCTGCCGCCGAGCCGAAGCGGCCCGCCCCACCGACCTGTTCCTGCGCGCCGAACGTCTACCCGACGGCACCCGCACCTTCCGCCTCGTGCCCGGCTCCCCCGAACCCGGCAGCCACGCCGACGACATCTTCCGCAAGGTCTTCAGCCGCGCACCGCAACTCCCGCCACCCGCCCCCGCGATCGAGTAGCCCCCTGGCGATGTCCCGTCCAGGCATGCCGCCAAGGCCGGTAGCGGCGATGAACCACGGCGGGATCGATCCAACTCAGAACCGCGACGGATATTCCTGTCCCGCAATATCTGTCGCGGGCGGTGCACCGAACTGCTGCCCGACACCATCCGGATATCCGGAACCGGATGCCGCGGGCGCACTGCCGCCCGAGGGCATGTTGCCCGGCGAAATCCCCTGTTGAGGCACTGCCTGCGCAGATATCGGCGCGGACGGCGTCGCTTGTTGCGGCATTCCCGGCTGCTGCGGCGAACCAGGTTGCCGCACAATCGTTTCCGGGGCGATCCCCGGCTGCGGCAACCCGGGCTGTGGCATCCCCGGAAATTGCATCGGAACCTGCACAGCGTTCTGGTACGGCACAGCGCCCTGTGCCATCGCCTGGTTGGGGCATGCCGACACCTGTTGCGCCGCGAGCACCGCGATGGAGCCGAAGCAGAACATTGCCCCGATACCGAGCGTCGCCACCGTCCGCGCCGTTGGCGAGCGATGCCCCGAGGTCATCAGCGAGATCGCACCGATGGTGGTCGCCAGCTGACAGCTCAACAGTCCATAGCGTCCGTTACCGATCAACAGGTGGGTACCGGGGATGTGGAACCAGATAAGACCGCTGCCGCTCAGGCAGGACCGCAGGAGCTGAACCGCCACCGTGAGGATCGCCGCGATACCTGCCACCAGATCGATCGGGGACCGCTGGGGCCCCTGCGCCGGAACCACCCCGGCAGGTGCTTGCGTCCACCCGACAGCCGACTGTCCGGGCCAACCCGAACCTGCCGCAGCCGGATACTGAACGGGCGGAACCCCGGCGGATGCGGATTCGCCATCCGCAACTCCCCTGAACCGGATTCGATCTCGGAAAGCATACCCGCCCAACCGATTTCCCCGGCGCCCACCAGCGGACACACCCGCGCGGTGCGGCACACCGCACTAACGCGATACTCGACGCGCGGTCGACCCGAGCATGCGCTCTGCGCGCAGCGGTCCTCCACCGCCGACCGGCCTCTTCACCGCGGTGACCGCGTTCGCCGCCGCGCTCATCTCCGCCCGACTCGATAGGCTCGGCCGGTGACCGACCTGAGTACCGAACCAGCAACCACTCCGCCCAGGACCGAGCGAGGGCTCGAACGGATAGTTTTCTTCAGTGATGCCGTGGTGGCCATCGCCATTACGCTGATCGCGTTGCCGCTGGTGGACAGCGCCCGGGAGGTCGAGCACAGTTCGACGTCGAAGTTCTTGTCCGACAACATCTTTACGCTGATCGCGGCGGCGGTGACTTTCGCGGTGATCGGGGTGTTCTGGCGTGAGCACCATCAGCTGTTCGAGCGCGTCACCGGCTACACACCGCGGCTGATACGGGCGAATCTGTTCTGGCTGTTCGGGATCGTCGCGCTGCCGCTGGCGACGGTGCTGGACGAGTTCACCCACCGGGACCGGCTGGCAATCGGCATCTACCTCGGCGTCATCACCTACACGATGGTGATGCAGCGGGTCGAGGAACTGCTGCTGCACCGGGCGAATCTGCTGTCGGATCCGCATCGCGCCACACCGGTCGAACTCGCGCTGCGCTGGTCGATGGTGATCGCGGCCGTGATTGCGCTGGCCATCGCGGTGACCTGGCCCGGAATCGGCCTGTGGTCACTGCTGTTGCTGGCGGTCACGGGGCCGCTCGAGACGTTCATCCGAGCACGCGTGCGATCGGCCCGCGCATCCTGATCGAAAACCGAAGGCCGCCTACAATATTCGCTGCGGGCGGCCTTCGGGCGAGCAGAGATTACGCGTCGAGTTCGGCGAGCACCTCGTCGCTGACGTCCACATTCGTGTAGACGTTCTGCACATCGTCGCTGTCCTCGAGGGCGTCGACGAGTTTGAACACCTTGCGGGCCCCTTCGGCGTCGACCGCGACCGAAACCGAGGGCTGGAAACCGGATTCGGCCGAATCGTATTCGATCTCCGCTTCCTGCAACGCGGTACGCACCGCGACCAGGTCACCGGGCTCGCTGATCACCTCGAAGGAATCGCCCAGGTCGTTGACCTCTTCGGCGCCGGCGTCGAGCACGGCCATCAGGACGTCGTCCTCGCTCAGGCCGTTCTTCTCCAGCGTGATCACGCCCTTGCGGTGGAACAGGTACGCCACCGAACCGGGATCGGCCATATTGCCGCCGTTGCGGGTCATGGCCACGCGCACCTCACCGGCGGCGCGGTTGCGGTTGTCGGTGAGGCATTCGATCAGCACGGCGACGCCGTTCGGGCCGTAACCCTCGTACGTGATGGTCTGCCAATCGGCGCCACCGGCCTCTTCACCGCTGCCACGCTTGCGGGCGCGCTCGATGTTGTCGTTCGGGACCGAGGACTTCTTCGCCTTCTGGATGGCGTCGTACAGAGTCGGGTTTCCTCCAGGGTCCCCACCACCCGTACGCGCCGCGACCTCGATGTTCTTGATCAGCTTGGCGAACATCTTGCCACGCTTGGCATCGATCACGGCCTTCTTGTGCTTGGTGGTGGCCCATTTGGAGTGGCCGCTCATTCCCCTACTTCCTTCACGTCGGTGTGCTCGAGATTCGCGCAGATAACTGTCTCAGTCTACTGCGCGGTGTCTCAGGTCATACCGGACGCCCGCACTCGCCCCGCGGAGCGTGCGCAGCGCCCGGACGGGCGGTTCAACCGAGCCGGGCGGCCGTGCGTTCGCGGACCATGTCCACGAACATGCCGTGCACCCGCAGATCGCCGGTCACCTCCGGATGGAACGAGGTCGCCAGCACGCTGCCCTGGCGCACCGCGACGATCCGGCCGGCCGCGGGTCCAGACGGTACCGTCGCCAGCACCCGCACCCCGTCACCGACACGCTCGACCCACGGCGCGCGGATGAACACCGCGCGCACCGGGTCGCCCTCGATGCCCTCGAAGTCCAGATCGGTCTCGAACGAGTCCACCTGACGACCGAATGCGTTGCGCCGCACGGTCATATCGATCCCGGACAGCGACCGGGCATCGGGCCGGGTGTCCAGGATCGAATCGGCGAGCAGGATCATGCCCGCACACGAGCCATAGGCCGGCATGCCGTCACGCAACCGCTGCCGCAACGGTTCGAGCAGCCCGAACACCTCGAGCAATTTGCTGATCGCGGTGGATTCGCCGCCGGGCAATACCAGGCCGTCGACGGCGTCGAGTTCGGACTCGCGCCGCACGTTCACCGGTTCGGCGCCGCAGGCGGTGAGGGCGTGGAAATGCTCGCGCACGTCGCCCTGCAACGCCAGCACTCCGATGGTCGGTTTCACGATTCGAGCATACGAGCAGACCGGCGGTGTTCCCGAGCGGCCGGGCGCGGATGTGGTTCTGATCACCTGGCCGTCAAGACTTCGCAAGTGCGAGGTGTCGAACGCTGCCCGCGGGGGAACACTCGCGCAGGTGACTGACGTATTGGCCGATACCGTGCCCACGTCCGGCGGGCCGGCGGCCACCTCGTCGCCCCGGCGCGGCCTGACCGTGGCGACCGGGCTGGCGGGATTGTCCCTGGACGCGATGGCCTCGGTGGCGTACGGCCCCGAGGCCATCGTGCTGGTGCTGGCCGCTGCCGGTAGCGCGGGATCGGGGATGACGCTGCCGGTGACGGCGGCCATCGTGGTGCTGCTGACGGTGCTGATCGCCTCCTATCGCCAGGTGATCGCCGCCTTCCCCGACGGCGGCGGCGCGTATGCCGTGGCCCGCGCGCATCTGGGACATCGGACCGGGCTCATCGCGGCGGCCTCGCTGATCGTGGATTACGTGCTGAATGTCGCGGTGTCCATCGCCGCGGGTGTTGCCGCGCTCACCTCGGCGATTCCCATGCTGCTGCCCTACACCCTGTGGATCTGCCTGGCGATCCTGCTGGGCATCACGGCCTTGAACCTGGCGGGCATCCGCGAGAGCGCGCGAGCGTTCATGGCTCCGACGGCGGTGTTCGTGGCCGGCATCCTGGTGGTGATCGCGGCCGGGCTGCTGCGCTCGGAACCGGCGACGGCCGGTGCCGCGGCGACGACGGTCACCGACGCTCGAACCATCGGAATCCTGCTGTTGCTCAAGGCATTCGCCAGCGGATGCTCCGCGCTGACCGGTGTCGAGGCGATCGCGAACGCGGTGCCCGCTTTCGAGCGCCCGCGCGTACGCAAGGCACAGCGGGCCGAGGTCGCCCTCGGCGTGCTGCTGGGCGTGATGCTGCTCGGCCTCGCGACGCTGATCGGCAAGTTCTCCATCCACCCGGTGGCCGGGACCACGGTGCTGTCCCAGCTGACCGCCGCCGCGCTCGGGCATGGAATCGTCTACTACATCGTGCAATTCGCGACCGTGCTACTGCTGGCGCTGGCCGCCAACACCTCGTACGGCGGCCTGCCGACGCTGGCCAAGCTGCTCGCCGAGGACAACTGCCTGCCGCACCGTTTCGCGGTGGCCACCCCGCGCCAGGTGTACCGCTACGGCGTTCTGGCCCTGGGGATTTCGTCCGCTGTCCTGCTGATCGCGGCGAACGGCACGATGAACGCGCTGGTGCCGCTGTTCGCGATCGGCGTCTTCGCCGGCTTCACCATCGCCCAGGCGGGGATGGTCCGGCACTGGCTGGGCGATCGCGTGCGCGGCTGGCGATGGCGGTTGGCGCTCAACGGTTTCGGCGCGGTGCTCACGCTCGTCGCCGCGATCGTCACCACCGCGATGAAATTCACCTCCGGCGCCTGGCTCGTCGTGCTCGTGCCGCCGCTGCTGGTCCTGGCGATGGAACGAATTCGCCGGCAGTACAACCGGATCGACGGCTGCCGTGGGACCGGATGCCTGCCCGCGCCGCCGCGAGCCGGCGGCACCGTGATCGTGGTACCGGTGTCGCAGGTCTCGGAACTGAGCCGCGAAGCGCTGTCCGCGGCGCTGTCGCTCGGCCACGACATCGTCGCGGTGCACGTCTGCCTGCCCGGGGAGAACACCACGGCTTTCACCAAGGCATGGGAGGCGTGGCACCCGGACGTGCGCCTCGAGGTCATCGACGCCGGGGACTGCACCGTCGGCGCGCCGGTGGCGCGCTACGTCCGGGACAACTTCGACGGACGTCGCAAGGTCGTGCTGATCGCCGAGGTGGACCCGCCCGCCGGATGGGGCCGCGTACTGCCCAGCCACCGCAGCGACGAGTTGGAACGCCGGCTGCGCCGCCTCCCCGGCACGGTCGTGTGCCACCTGCGCGTCCAGCCCGCCTGAGCGGGACCGGGCCCAGGTCAGACCGTGCGAAGGGTGCGGATCAGCCCCTCCTGCACGACCGCGGCCACCAGTTCGCCCTGCCGGGTGAAGATCCGGCCGCCGGTGAGCGCGCGCCCGAACCCGGCCGACGGTGAATTCTGGTCGTAGAGCAGCCAGTCGTCGGCGCGGAAGGGCCGCAGGAACCACATGGCGTGATCGAGCGACGCGTTCTGCGTCGGCTCGTCCGGATGGGTGACCTTGGAGGAGCCGAGCAAGGTCATATCGCTCATGTAGGCGAGGGTGCAGACGTGCAACAGCGGATCGTCCGGCAGCGGGTGGCGGTAGCGGAACCACACCTGCTGCTGGGAGATCAGCCCGTCGCGCGGGGTGATGCGATCGGTAGGAATGGGACGGATGTCCCAGTGCTCCCACTCGCGCATGGCCCAGAGGTGCTCCGGGTTCATCGAGGTCTGCGCGTCCGGCAGATGATCCGGGAGCGGCACCTGCGGCATCACGTCCTGATGCTCGGGCCCGGTGTCGCCGACGTGGAACGAGGCCGACATGGTGAAGATGGCCTGGCCGTCCTGGATTCCGGTCACCCGGCGCGTGCAGAACGACCGGCCGTCCCGGATCCGCTCGACCTCGTAGACCGTCGGCTCGGCCGGATTTCCGGGGCGCAGGAAGTACCCGTGCAGCGAATGCACCTGGAATTCGGGCTCGACCGTGCGCACCGCCGACACCAGCGCCTGTCCGGCAACCTGCCCGCCAAAGGTGCGAGGCAACTGGGTCTTGAGCGATGCCCCACGGAAGATGTCCCGCTCGAGCCGCTCGAGTTCCAACGCCTCTTCGATCGTCGCCATGATCCGTCCTTCCGCGAGTTGCCGTGCCCAGGCTAAGCGATGGCGAACCGCCGACGGTGGCCGACTCTCCGCGAAACCGGCGGCCCGGCATGATGGTGCGGTGCCGAGCTTCTCCCCTGTCACCGTGGACGCGCTGGTCGAGGTCGTCCTGGACCGCATCCTGGAACTGCCGGGTCGCGCGGTCGTCGCCGTGGACGGGGCCGATGCGGCGGATCCGCTCGGCTTCGCCGAAACCGTCGCCGAGCGCATCCGCACGCGGGGACGGGCGGGGGCGACGGTGTCACTGCACGATTACGTGCGTCCGGCGTCCTTGCGGCTGGAGTTCGGCCGCGACGAGATGTCTTATCGCACAGCCTGGTTCGACTACGCGGGCCTCGACCGCGAAGTGCTGCGGGGATTGCGCGAGCACGGTCGCTGGCTGCCCGCCCTCTGGAACGAGCACACCGACCGATCTGCCCGCGCCACAACGATTTCCGCGGCTTCCGACACTATCGTCCTGGTCGCGGGACCGATGCTGCTGGGCCGTGGGCTGAGGTTCGACCTGAGCGTCGAGCTCCGTCTGTCCGAGGGTGCGCTGCGCCGCGCCGAGCCCGAACCGTTCGTCGTCGCGGCGCTGCTTCGGCACCGCCGCGAGACGCCTCAGGAGCCGGACATCCTGGTCGCCTGGGACCACCGCGATCGCCCGGCACTGCGCGTCCGGGAGCAACGCGGCAGATGAAACCCGTTCCAGCCCAGCAGGTCCGGGATCAAGGCGCCGATCACGCGCCCGCCCGCGCGGTCGCCTCGGCGCGCGAGCCGATGATCTCGTCGGCGATCCAGCGGGCGACTCCGGCGGGATAGGGGTCCGAGAGCCCCAGGATGATGTGCCCGAAGCCGGCCTCGAGCGCCGCATCGATCCCGGCCCGGGTGCGGCCGGGATCGTCGTAGGACACCGGCACCATGGTCGAGCGGGTGATCGCGGCCGGATCCCGGCCGATCTCGGTGCAGTAGCGGTCCAGCAGGGCACCGCGCCGCACGGCGTCGGCGATGTCGACGCCGGCGATATTCCACAGATCGGCGTGCTCGGCGGCCACCCGCAGGGTGGAGGCCGCGCGGCCGCCGATCATGATCGGCGGATGCGGGCGCTGCACCGGTTTGGGATTGCCCAGCGCCCCGCGCAATTGGATGTACCGGCCGTCGAAGTCGAACGCCTCGTCCTCGGTCCACAGCCGCCGGATGACGTTGCACGCCTCCGCGAAACTCCCGATGGCGTGCGCGGTTTCGTGGTACGGCAGACCGTGACCCTCGTATTCGCGCCGGGCCCAAGGGATGTCGGGCCGCGAGCCGACGCCGATGCCGAAGTCCAGGCGACCACCCGAGACGATGTCCACCGTCGTGGCGATCTTGGCCAGTACGGCCGGGGGCCGGAATCGGTTACTGGTCACCAACAGTCCCAGACGCAGCCGGGAGGTCTGTGCGGCGAGGGCGGACAGCAGCGTCCAGCCCTCGAATATCGGCCCGTCCGGATCGCCGCCGATGGGCATGAGGTGGTCGAACAACCAAGCGTGCTCGATCTGCTCGATACCGTCCGCCTCCTGCCACACTCGCTGGATGTCCTGGTACTCCACCTGCTGGGGAGCGGTGATGATCCCGAAGCTCGGGCGAGGTGTCTGCGGCATCGTTGATCGGTCCTTTCGGCATCGCGCAATAAAGCGGAACCTTGCTCCGCTAACGATACGGATCATTGTTCCGTTTGACAACCGAACCTGCCGAACCGGGGCCGAGCAGCCCGTATGACGACAAGAGCCCCGGCCCAGACAGGCCGGGGCTCGGCGAAGAACCGAATCGGATCGGAAGTTACCAGCCGCGCTCGGCGAGGCGGTGCGGCTCCGGGATCTCCTCGACATTGATGCCGACCATGGCCTCGCCCAGACCACGCGAGATCTTGGCCAGCACATCCGGGTCGTCGTGGAAGGTGGTGGCCTTGACGATGGCCGCCGCGCGCTGGGCCGGATCGCCCGACTTGAAGATGCCCGAGCCGACGAACACGCCCTCGGCGCCGAGCTGCATCATCATCGCGGCGTCGGCGGGGGTGGCGATACCGCCCGCGGTGAACAGCACCACCGGCAGCTTGCCGGTCTCGGCGATCTCGCGGACCAGCTCGTAGGGGGCCTGCAACTCCTTGGCCGCCACGTACAGCTCGTCCTCGGGCAGGGCGCTCAGCCGCCGGATCTCGCCGCGGATCTTGCGCATGTGGGTGGTGGCATTGGAGACATCGCCCGTGCCGGCCTCGCCCTTGGAGCGAATCATGGCCGCGCCCTCGGTGATTCGGCGCAGCGCCTCGCCGAGGTTGGTCGCGCCGCACACGAACGGGACGGTGAAGTTCCATTT
>CBJNFW010000057.1:0-34085 GCA_966435935.1 uncultured Nocardia sp. | reverse complement strand
GCTGGGCCGCGGCCTTCCTGGACGCTCAATGGGCCGGCGAGCCGGATCCGGACGGTGAGCGGCAGCGCCGCAGACTGGCGCTGGCCCTCGGTGCGATCGGGGGACTGTTCGAACTCGTCATCGATTGGTTGTTCCACCACGACGACGGCGGGTGCCCGGACACGATGGAATCCTTGGTCGCGGATCTCAACCGCTATATCACCGCGGTGGGCGCGGGCCGTGCCGGATTGCTGTGAGAGCCGCAGCGCTGTGAGGTACGCGCGGTATCCGGGGGATGAATCCTCGGTCGCTCTCGGATAACTTCCGGCAAATTATCGGATGTGAAGTCCGGTACACCCGGACACGGGAAATAACAGCCTGTTCGGTAGGTAGGCGAGTTAACGATTCGGGCGGCGTGGAGCCTACGGTTGCGTAGCCTGACGGTTGTACGGCAACCTCCAGATGTAACTGTCGACCAGTGTGCGCGGCCGGATTCGCGGATCGATGTTTCGCCCTCGCACGCTGCAATTGCGCCGAGGAGGCCGGTCCGTGTCGCACTACAAGGCGAACGTTCGTGATATCGAGTTCAACTTGTTCGAGGTGCTGGGAATCGGAGCGCTGCTGGACGGCGGCGCCTACGGCGATCTGGACGCCGACACCGCACGGGGCATGCTGGGCGAGGTGCTGCGCCTGGCGGAGGGGCCGGTCGCCGAATCGTTCGTCGACGCCGACCGCAACCCCGTCACCTTCGACCCCGCCACGCACTCCGCCGTGGTCCCCGATTCGATGCGCAAGACCGTGGCCGCGGTGAACGAGGCGGGCTGGTCCGCGCTGGGCATGCCCGAGGCGATGGGCGGCGTTCCCGCCCCCTCCCCGCTGATCTGGGCGACGCAGGAAATGCTTGTGGCAGCGCATAATTCGGCGAGCTTCTTCAATATGGGCCCGCTCATGCACGAGGTGCTGTTCCGCGAGGGCACCCCGGAGCAGCAGCGCTGGGCGTCCCACGCGTGGGAGAACCGCTGGGGCGGAACGATGGTGCTCACCGAGCCCGACGCCGGTTCGGATGTCGGCATGGGCCGCACCAAGGCGATTCAGCAGCCCGACGGCACCTGGCACATCGAGGGGGTCAAGCGCTTCATCTCCGGCGGTGACGTCGGCGATACCGCGGACAACATCTTCCACCTCACCCTGGCCCGCCCCGAGGGCGCGGGCCCGGGCACCAAGGGACTGTCGCTGTTCGTCGTCCCGAAATTCCTGTTCGATCCGCAGACACTGGCATTGGGTGAGCGCAACGGGGTCTACGTCACCAACCTCGAGCACAAGATGGGGATCAAATCCTCGCCCACCTGCGAATTGACCTTCGGCGCAGAGCATCCCGCGATCGGCTACCTGGTCGGCGATGTGCACAACGGCATCGCCCAGATGTTCAAGGTGATCGAGCACGCCCGGATGATGGTGGGCGTGCTGTCGGCGGGCACGCTCTCGACCGGATACCTGAATGCCCTGGAATACGCCAAGACTCGCGTACAGGGCGCCGACCTGACCCAGATGGCCGACAAGTCCGCGCCGCGCGTCACCATCACCCACCACCCGGACGTGCGCCGCAGCCTGGCGTTGCAGAAGGCGTATTCGGAGGGGTTGCGCGCGCTGTACCTGTACTGCTCGGCGTATCAGGATGCCGATGTGGCACAGGCCAATTTCGGTGCGGACGCCGATGTGGCCGCGCGGGTCAACGACCTGCTGCTGCCGATCGTCAAGGGCGTCGGTTCCGAGCGCGCGTACGAGACGCTGACCGAGTCGCTGCAGACCTTCGGCGGTTCGGGCTATCTGCAGGACTATCCGGTCGAGCAGTACATCCGCGATGTGAAGATCGACTCGCTGTACGAGGGCACCACCGCGATCCAGGCGCAGGACTTCTTCTTCCGCAAGATCATTCGGGACAAGGGCGTGGCGCTGGGCCATGTGGCCGGGCTGATCGGGAAGTTCGTCGAAGCCGAGGGCTCCGCGCTGAAGGCCGAGCGTGAACTGCTCGGCGCGGCGCTGGCCGACGTGCAGGCCATGGCCGCCGCGCTGACCGGTTATCTGATGGCCTCCCAGCAGAATCCGGAGGAGATCTACAAGGTCGGCCTCGGTTCGGTGCGCTTCCTGCACGCGGTCGGCGATCTGGTGATCGGGTGGCGGCTGCTGGAGGCGGCGAAGATCGCGCAGACCGCGCTCGAGGGCAGCCCGACCGAGAAGGATCGGCTGTTCTACACCGGAAAGAGCGTTGTCGCTTCGTGGTTCGCGAAGAATCAGCTGCCGCTGCTGAGCAGCGTTCGCACGGTGATCGAGAACCTGGACAACGACATCATGCAGCTGGAGGAAGCCGCCTTCTGAGCTTCCGGCCGGCGAAGGACGCGGAAGCGGGACAACCGATTTCGTGCGGACATGGGCAACTCACCGGGTACGCCCGAAAGGCAACCCGGTGGGCCGCTCTCGGCCCGAAGCGAGAGTCTCCCCGTGCTCGACGGCCCGCTGAAGTTGCGGAGAGGCAGAACCGGGGTACAACTAGCCCATGGTGTTCCCGGTGGAGTTCGGCTGGATTCAAGTGCTGCTGGGGCTGCTGTTCGCGGTCGCCGTCGTCCTGCTCGTCACCGCGCTGTTCAAAGCGCGCCGGGCCGGCTGGCGCGTGCTGGCCCGAAGGGGCAGCAGCGCACTGGTTCTGGTCCTGATCGCGGTGCTGATCCTGTGGGTGACCACGCTGCTGCGCGCCTACCTCGGGCTGACCGGTGAGGTGAAGGCCGCGCACGTCGTCGCGAAATCCGTTGCCAACAGCCCGCATACCCTCGATGTGGAGGTCACCGTCTACGGCGATCGCGACCACGCCGACACGCACGCCACCTACCTGGTCGAGGGCGATATGTGGGCCCTGCAGGCCGATATCGTCGAACTCGAACCGTGGGTCAACGCCCTGGGGTTCCACTCCGGCTACAAACTCACCCGCCTGTTCGGCGAACGCCAGGACGGTACCGCGGTGAAACAGAACCAGATCTTCCTCAACGGCAGCGACCGGGACTTCTTCGCGGACATGCAGAATCACACCTGGTACACCCATCCCTTCGTCCGCTCCGCCTACGGCAACGCCGTCATCGCCACCCCCGGCGCGTACGACGTCTTCATCTCCCAGGACGCCATCAAGACCCGCCCGGCATAGCCGAGGGCCGTCACTCGGCGATTTCGGCCACCACCGGGGCGTGGTCTGAGGCGCCCTTGCCCTTGCGTTCCTCGCGGTCGACGCCCGCGTCGGTGACCCGTGCGGACAAGGCTGGTGAAGCGAGGATGAAGTCGATGCGCATGCCCTCCTTACGGGGGAAACGCAATTGGGTGTAGTCCCAGTAGGTGTAGACGCCCGGCCCCGGGGCGAAGGGCCGCATGACGTCGGTGAAACCGGCCTCGGTGATGGCCGTGAAGGCCGCCCGTTCCGGTTGGGAGACATGGGTTTTGCCGTCGAAGAAATCCATCGACCACACGTCGTCGTCGGTGGGCGCGATATTCCAGTCGCCGACCAGGGCGATCTGCGCGTCGGGACGCTCGGCCAGCCAGCGAGCGCCCGAATCACGCAGCGCGCCAAGCCATTGCAGTTTGTAGGTGTAGTGCGGATCGTGCAGGGCGCGGCCGTTGGGTACGTACAGGCTCCACACCCGGACCCCGCCGCAGGTCGCGCCGAGTGCGCGGGCCTCGACGACCGGCGCGGCCAGCAGGGAGGCCTCGGCGTCCTTGTCGAAACCGGGTTGCCCGGGAAAGCCGATCTCCACCTCGTCCAGCCCGACGCGCGAGGCGATCGCCACCCCGTTCCACTGGTTGAATCCGACGTGCGCGACCTCGTAACCGGCGTCTTCGAAACGCTCGGAAGGGAATTGGTCGTCCCGGCACTTGGTCTCCTGGATCGCCAGCACGTCGATGTCGGCGCGGTCGAGCCAGCCGACCACCCGGTCCACCCGGGACCGAATCGAATTCACGTTCCATGTCGCCAGACGCACTGCCGGCTCACCTCTTTCGCTCCCCGGCCCGGCGCGGCCGCGCGTATTTTCAGTCGGGCACGGCGTACCGGTACCGATGGTGCTCGATGAAACCCATCTCCCGGTACAGCGCCAACGCCCCGGTATTCTCCACCTCCACTTGGAGATAGGCGTGGGTGGCGCCGCGCCGCTGGCCCCAGCGGATCAGCTCGGCGCAGACCAGCGTGCCCAGTCCGTGGCGGCGGTGCGGCGCGGCGACCGCGACGCTGCTCAACCCGACCCAGTGCCGTCCGTCCGGCGCGACGGTGACCGCACCGCGCCCGATCGCCAGGACGCTGGGCATACCCAGCGCGGCGAAACCCACTTCGCCCTGGTGGACGGCGGTCAGCACGTCGCGATCCGGTTCCACCGGCGCGACCGGCGTGGTGTCCTCGCCCTTGAATCTGTGCAGGTCCAGCCATGCCGCATTCGGTTCGGTATCGATGCGCACCATCGAGGGACCCTGCGGCAGAACGATATTGTTGATATCGATGCCGAGAACCACCACCTCGCACCAGGTGCGGTAGCCGGGCAGTTCCGGAACCAGCCGATCCGGCAGCGCCAGCTGCACCGGCAGGCCGCGCGCGGCGTACCACTCGGCGATCCGGGTCAGCGCGCCCGGAGTCAGTTGCACCGGACCGTCCACGGTCCCCAGCGGCAGAGCCGAATTCGCCCGGCGGGTGTAGCCGTTCCCGGCGCGCACCAGCCAGCCGTCGATCCAGGCGCGTTCCACGCCCGGCCAGCCGTCCGCCGCCGCGGACTCCAGCGCTCGGATCTCGCGAGTGCGAATCGGCCTGGGGGACAACGTCCTGGCCGCGACGACCCGTTCGGCGGGGATGGTCACGGTGCTCCCGTCCGGGATCCGCACGGCCAGCGGGTCGAGCGTCACGAGTTCGCCGATGATGTCGGTGAACTGGTGTGCATCGTCGGCGGGCAGGCGGTAGCGGACCACGACCCGCCGTCCGGGAACCAGGTCGTCGGGCTCAGTCGTCATGTCCGAACGGGTCCGCGACCGATCCGGGCAGCCAGCTCGAACCCGGTGTGCCCCAACCGTTTCGCTTGATCGCCTTCTTCGCCGCCCGGGCGTTGCGGCCGATCAGCACGTCTACATAGAGGAAGCCGTCCAGATGGCCCACCTCGTGTTGCAGCATGCGGGCGAAGAAGCCCTTGCCCTCGATGGTGACCGGATCGCCCTTCTCATCGGTGCCGGTCACCCGCGCCCACTCGGCGCGGCCGGTGGGGAACTGCTCACCGGGAACCGACAGGCAGCCCTCCTCGTCGTCATCGGGGTCGGGCATGGTCTCCGGGATCTCCGAGGTTTCCAGCACCGGATTGATCACCGCGCCGCGACGACGATTCACCGTGCCGTCCGCGTCGACGTCGGGGCAGTCGTAGACGAACAGGCGTAACGCCACGCCGACCTGATTCGCCGCCAGGCCAACACCATTGGCCGCGTCGAGCGTCTCGTACATGTCCGCGATCAGCTCGGCGAGCTCGTCCGGTGACTGGGTGACCGGTTCGGTCGGATTGTGCAGCACCGGATCGCCGACGATGCGAATGGGGAGAATCGCCATGGTCGCACACTTTACGCGGCGTCGTGGCGGGTCCCGACACGCCGTGTGACACATCTTGTATCTCCGGCATCCGTGGTTCAATGAGCGACGACGTATCGTCTGGTGGTTACTCGGCGAGGGAGCATTATGGACAGCGCAGCGGCCCGGAACCTTTCCGCAAGCGAGGACAGCTCTTCCGCGAGCGAGGTCCTCGGCACACCGGGTGCGGAACAGTCGGTCGACGGCCTCGACCGTCGCGAGCTCGAGATCCTCGATTTCGAACGTAAATGGTGGAAGTACGCGGGAGCCAAGGAAGAGGCCATCCGTGAACTGTTCGGCATGTCCGCCACCCGCTACTACCAGGTGCTCAACGCCGTCGTCGACAAGCCCGAGGCCCTGGTCGCCGACCCGATGCTGGTCAAACGCCTGCGCCGGTTGCGGGCGAGCCGTCAGAAGGCCAGAGCGGCACGGCGAATGGGCTTTCAGGTGTGATCCGCGCGTTCGGATGCGCGGACGGTTAGGGTTGCAACCGTGAGCAACCAGAATCCGGCCCCGGGTGGACTGCCGCTGCGTGCGCTCGCCATGGTGTTGATCGCGGTGGCCATAGTCTTCGCCGGCCTCGGCGCGATGTCCCTGTCGCGATCGCAGGCCGACAGTTCGGCGTCCCCGGATTCGGCCACCTCGACGACCGCGCAGGCCGCGGCCACCTCGGCGCAGCCCGCGGCCTCGGCCGCGGCGCAGGACACCGCGTCCGCCGCGGCCGAAACGACGACCACCACGACCGCGCCCACCACGACCGCGGCCGCCGGAGTCGACAAGTCGATTCCGGTGCGGGTGCTCAACAACAGCACCGTCGCGGGCCTGGCCGCCAAGACCGGGGCCAAGCTCACCGCGAACGGCTGGAAAGTCACCTCGACGGGTAACTACGCGACCAGCGTGCTGTCGAAAACCACTGTGTTCTACGAGAATTCACCACATCAGCAGGCGACCGCGGAGGCGATCGCCGGTCAGCTCGGCGGGATCGCGGAGCCCCGGACCGCGGCCCTGGCCGGTTCGGCTCCGGGCATCATCGTCATCGTCACCGGCGGCTGAGTCCGGTGGCACAACGGCTCGCGCCTACATTGTGTAGTAGCCCCGCGCCGGAACCGCGTGGCGGCTCTGGCATCATCTTGAGCGGTAACGAATTCGTCCACCCAGCTTTACCCGTAAACTCGGTACTCGTAAAGGAGTTCCCCGATGGCCCCGTTCACGACACGTCGCCCGTCCCGGCGGATCGCGATCCCGGTGCTGGCGGTCGCGGCCTTGGGCCTGGCAGCCTGCACCAACAGTCAGGAGTCGAGCGACGTGAAGGGGACGACGCCGCCGGTGTGGACAGGTACGGCGGGCCAGAACGGCGGCGCGAACGCCACCGAGACTCCCGCGAACGCGGGTGATTCGGTGACGGTGGAACTCCGGGATCCCTTCCGCGCGAGTATCGGCTCGGCCAAGTTCGTCAAAGCCGGTGATCACCTGGAGTTGACCGTCGACGCGCACGGCCTGCAGCCGGGATTCCACGGCCTGCACATCCACTCGGTCGGCAAGTGCGAGGCGAATTCGGTCGCCCCCGCGGGCGGCGCACCCGGCAACTTCCTGTCCGCGGGCGGGCATCTGCAGGTCGGCGACGCGCACGCGATGCCGGCCAGCGGTGACCTGACCTCGCTGCAGGTTCGCAAGGACGGCACCGCCCACCTGGTCACCACGACCGACGCGGTGACGCTGGATCAGATCAAGGGCAAGGCTCTGATCATCCACGCGGGTGCGGACAACTTCGGCAACATCCCGAGTCGGTACAGCGCCAACGGCACTCCGGGCCCGGACGCCGAGTCGCAGTCGACCGGCGACGCGGGTGCGCGTGTCGCCTGCGGTGTCATCGGCGGCTAGGTAGGTCGCCATGGGCGAGGCAAGCATCACTCGGGTTCCCTGGAACGGCTCGCCTCGCCCGACGCTCGGCGTCGAGTGGGAGATCGCACTCGTCGACAAGCAGACCCGCAATCTGTCGAATACCGCCGCGGCCGTCTTCGACGAGGTCGGCGACCTGCGCGCGCACGACGGAAGGCCCCAGGTCACCAAGGAACTTCTGCGCAATACCGTCGAGATCATCAGCGGGGTGCACGACACCGTCGGTGAGGTCGTCGACGATCTGCACGGCACCATGGACACGGTGCGTCGCGCCGCGAACCGGCTGGGTGTGGATCTGTTCTGCGCCGGAACCCATCCGTTCGCCCAGTGGTCGGCCCAATTGCTCACTCGCACAGAGCATTACGACGAGCTGATCGATCGCACCCAGTGGTGGGGGCGGCAGATGCTGATCTGGGGTGTGCATGTGCACGTGGGGGTTTCGCACCCGGAGAAGGTCTTTCCGATCCTGAACACGCTGCTGCTGTCCTATCCGCATCTGCTCGCGCTGTCGGCCTCCTCGCCGATGTGGACGGGGGTGGACACCGGCTATGCCAGCAACCGGGCGATGATGTTCCAGCAGCTGCCCACCGCGGGACTGCCGTTCCAGTTCGAGAACTGGTCGCAGTTCGAGGCTTTCGTACGGGACGAGACCAAGACCGGCGTCTTCGAACAGCTCGGCGGAATGCACTGGGATATCCGGCCCGCCCCGAAGTGGGGCACCATCGAGGTCCGGGTCTGTGACGGAATCACCAATCGCGCCGAGCTTTCCGCGATGGTGGCGCTCATCCACTGCCTGATCGTGGATATCGATCGGCGGGTCGAGGCCGGTGAGACACTGCCGGTGCTGCCGCCCTGGCATGTGCAGGAGAACAAGTGGCGCGCAGCCCGTTACGGTCTCGACGCGATCATCATCACCGATGCCGACAGCAATGAGCGTCTGGTGACCGACGACCTGTCCGACATGCTCGAGCGGCTCCGGCCGACGGCCGCACTGCTGGGCTGCGAACGCGAACTCGCCACGGTCGCAGACATTCCCCGGCGTGGCGCGTCCTATCAGCGTCAACGGCGGGTGGCGGCCGCCGCGCAGGGGGATCTGGTGGCCGTGGTGGACGCGCTGGTCCGCGAACTCGACACCTGAGCGACGCTGCGGCTTTCGCTTACCAGACGCCGCTGATTCAGCTGGCCAGGGGGGTGGCGTTCATCGTGTGTTTACTATGGTTCGGTGCTTCTCGATCATCGCGCCGGTTACGACGGCGATTCGCGCCGCAACCGGTTCCGATGGCCGTCGAGCCGGACCCGCACGGTCGCCGCGGTGGCGGCGGTTCCGCTGCTGTTGCTCGTCTTGCAGATCGTGGCCTCCCGCAATGGTTTCGAAGGTCCGCTGCAGAGTGTGTGGCACGACTACTTCGGCACGCCCAAGTCGATGTCGATGCCGTGGGCCGGGCTCGCGCTGGCGCTGGTCGGATTGTCCTGGCGGCGGCGCTTCGTGACATTCGCGATCGCGTTCGTGCTGGACGCGGTGATCGCCGGGGCGCGTGTGGCTTTCGGCGGGCCGTTCACCTTCGGCAACGGCGCGGTGATCGCGATGACCGGGCTCGCCCTGGTGGCCTGGCTGGGCTGGGAGGGGCGCGAGCAGCGCGACGCGCTGCACGCGGCCGCCCTCGGTGCGCTGCTGATCCTGGCGACGAAGGTCGGCGACGTCTGGCTGCACATCACGGTGATGGCCGGGCCGAATGTGCTGGACCGCTACGTGGCGCTGGCCGATCGCGCACTGGGTGAGCCCGCGTGGACGGTGGCGCGGCTGCTCGATTCGCTCGGTTCGGTGCCGCCCGCGGTGCTGCACTGGGTCTATATCGAACTGCCCGTCGCGGCGATGGTGATCGCGGTGTGGCAGCTGCGGCACGTGGCCGCGGCGTCCAATCGCGCGGGGGTGTGGCCGAGCCACTATCTGGTGCGGACCTTCCTGGTGCTCGGGCTGGTCGGGCCGATCGGCTATGTGCTGTTTCCCGTGGTGGGCCCGATGTTCGCCTTCGCCCCCGACGGTCACGGGTTGCAGATCGGCGATTTCTGGCCGCATCATGCGCCGCCGTTCGATCACGCGCCCGCCGCGCTGCGGTTCGACGCGTTCACGCCGCGCAACTGCATGCCCTCCATGCACGCGGCCTGGTCGACATCGATATTCCTGCATTCGCGCCGCGATGCCGACGGTTCGCCCGCACCGCGCTGGCTGCGCTGGGGCGGTACGTTCTGGGTGCTGGCGACGCTGACGGCAACCCTGGGGTTCGGCTACCACTACGGCTCGGACCTGATCGCGGGCGCGGTGCTGTGCCTGACCGTCGAATCGGCCCTGCGCGCCCCCGAACGCGGCTGGGACCGCACCCGGGTCCAACTCGTCGCCGCGGGCGCCGCCCTGTTCGCCGGTCTGCTGCTGAGCTTCCGCTACCTGGCCCTGTGGATGGCGCAACACACCGTACCCGCGGGCCTGATCCTGCTGCTGTTCGTGGCCGCATACGCCGCCGCCTTCCACAACGTCTGGTTCGCCCGCACCCCGGCGGTCGGCGCGGCCGCGGGCGTGGATGACGCCGCACTCGGTCGATCCGACTCGCGCCCGTAGGTCCTCGTCCGGTACGGCCGATCACTACCGGCCTCCTGACGCCACGAAATAACCGGGTTTCGTCCGCTCCGATACAAACCGGCCTCGACCACGGCGTGCGTCGGCGGTTCCGGATCGAGGGCGCAGATCAGGACACGACCGGAGTGTCGGGTGGCCGCATCCCGTCGGAGCACAGGACGGAGCGATTCGGAACCGCGGACCGGGGCGGGCGAAATCGGCGCCCGGGGTCTCGGCCCGCCACGGCCGAGCGGGGGCAGAATGGCACGGTGACGGATGTTCCTGAACTCAGCCTGACCGCCCGACTGAATCGTTCGGCCGCGGATGCGCGGCGGGGAGTGGTTCGGGTCCATCCGGAGGCGCTGGCGGCGCTGGGGTTGCGCGAGTGGGACGGGATCACGGTGATCGGGTCGCGGCGGACCGCGGCGGTGGCGGGCCTGGCTCCGGCGGGGACTCCGGCGGGGGTGCTGTTGCTGGACGACGTGACGTTGTCCAATGCGGGGGTGCGTGAGGATGCGACCGTGGTGGTCTCTCCCGCAACGGTTTTCGGGGCGCGCCGGATCTCGGTGACCGGATCGGCGCAGGCGATGCGGTCGGTTGCCGAGGCGACGCTGCGGCAGGCTCTGCTGGGCAAGGTGGTCACGGTGGGGGATACGGTCTCGCTGCTGCCGCGCGATCTCGGGCCGGGCACCAGCACCGCGGCCGCCTCGCAGGCACTGTCCCGGACCTTCGGCATCGCGTGGACCTCGGAGCTGCTCACGGTCACCACGACGGATCCGGGCGACCGGCCGGTGAGTGTGCAGCCCAACAGCGCCGTCGTCTGGGGCACCGGCGTTCCGTCGGCGGAGGCGTCGCACGATCCGGGTGGTGCGCGCGAATCGTCCGCCGAGCCGGGGACGCGAATCACGGTGCGGGAGCGTCCTTCCGTCGTTCCGGTGGCCGAACTCGCGGGCGTGCGGGCGCAGGCCGCGAAGCTGACCGAATGGCTCAGCCTCGCCCTGGACGAGCCCGAACTGCTGAAAACCCTCGGTGCGCCACCACATCTCGGCGCCCTGATCACCGGGCCTGCCGGAGCCGGTAAGGCGACACTGGCCCGCGCGGTGTCCACGCCGCGCCGCATCGTGGAACTCGACGGTCCCGCGGTGGGGGCGACCGAGAGCGGCACCCGGCTGCGTGAGGTCGCGCTCGCGGTATCCGAGATCGGTTCCGGCGCCGGCGGTGTGCTGTTGATCACCGATATCGACGCTCTGCTTCCGGCCGATCGTGAACCGGTGGCGAAGTTGATCCTGGATCAGCTCCGGGGCGCGGTCGCCACGCCCGGAGTAGCCTTCCTGGCCACCACCTCTCATCCGGCGGGTATCGATTCCCGTTTGCACGCACCGGAACTGTGCGATCGCGAGGTGGCGCTGACCCTGCCGACCGCGGTCGTCCGCAAGGATCTGCTGGCGCAACTACTGCGCAAGGTGCCCACCGACGGTCTGGCGCTGGACGAGATCGCCTCGCGCACACCGGGTTTCGTGGCGTCCGATCTGGCTGCGCTGTGCCGGGAGGCGGCGCTGCGGGCGGCCTCGCGGGCCAGCCGGGAGAAGTCCGATCCGGTGCTGACCCAGCCGGACCTGCTCGGCGCGCTGGAGGTGATCCGGCCGCTGTCCCGTTCGGGCGCGGAGGAATTGGCGATCGGCAGCCTCAGCCTGGACGACGTCGGCGATATGGCCGAGACCAAACAGGCGCTGACCGAATCGGTGCTGTGGCCGCTGCGGCACCCGGACTCCTTCGCCCGGCTCGGCATCGACCCGCCGCGCGGTGTGCTGCTCTACGGCCCGCCCGGCTGCGGTAAGACCTTCCTGGTGCGTGCCCTGGCCGGGAGCGGCCAGCTCAGCGTGCACGCGGTCAAGGGCGCGGAGCTGATGGACAAGTGGGTCGGCTCGTCCGAACGCGCGGTCCGCGAATTGTTCCAGCGCGCCCGCGATTCCGCGCCCTCGCTGATCTTCCTGGACGAGGTGGACGCCCTCGCGCCGCGCCGCGGGCAGAGCGGCGATTCCGGTGTCGGCGACCGAGTCGTCGCGGCGCTGCTCACCGAACTGGACGGCGTGGAACCGCTGCGCGAGGTCGTCGTGGTCGGCGCGACCAACCGCCCCGAACTGATCGATCCCGCCCTCATGCGCCCGGGCCGCCTCGAACGCCTGGTCTTCGTCCCGCCCCCGGACGCCGCCGGCCGCGCCGACATCCTGCGCACCGCCGGCCGCTCGGTCCCGCTCGCCGCCGACGTGAACCTCACCGAACTGGCGGTGACGCTGGACGGCTACTCCGCCGCGGACTGTTCCGCCCTGCTGCGCGAAGCGGCCATGGCGGCCATGCGCCGCGATGTCGACGCCGCCGACGTCACCGCCGCCGACGTCGCCACGGCCCGCGCGTCGGTCCATCCCTCCCTCGACGCGGCCCAGGTCGAATCCCTGCGCGCCTACGCCGAACGCCGCGCAACCGATATCTGACCTGACCCAGTGCCGCCGCACTGTTCACGCCGGTGTGATGCGTCGCCGCGCAGGGCCGCCGACAGTTCTGGCGACCGAATTCCGTTCCTGCCCGTCGGCGGCCTGATCGCCGGGCCCGTGCTGGGCTGCGTGCGGCGCGCATGCCGAGATCTCCGACGTTGGAATTGCGATGCTCCGCGGTCGGCATGCGTGCTGGTGTGGGTGTCGTTCGAGAGTCCCCGAGTCGTCGTGCGGTGGTGGTGCCGAGCCCGAATCGACGCCCGGAACCGGCGCTCTCCCGCGGGCGCGCGCTGTTCGGGCTCGGCGCGAGATGTCGGCGCGAGGGGCTACCGGGGCTGTGCGGTGCTGAGGGGGCGTGGTCCGAGCCGAGGCGAGTGTCGGGATCGGCCCGCGCGATTTCCGCGACGTGGTGCGAGTGGCGCCGCAGGCGCGCGGGCTTGCGCCCGGCGAGCCCGTCGGGTCGCGGCGCGCCACACCCGGGCGAGCATGCGGCGTCCGATCGGCTGTGCACGGGTGGGCTGGGGCGCGGCACGGTGCGTCACCGGCCGGACGCCGAGTGCGGGACGCGGGCGACATCCCGCCCGGACGGCGCGAACCGTGCGTATCCGGCAGACCACTCGCGGACATGATTCCCATCACAGGTAGTTTTGCCTGGTGCGCACTCCTCATGCGGCGGTGGAGATGGTCACGGCCTTCGTGTCCACGCTGGTTGCCGGGATGTCGCTGTTGCTGCCGATCGACTTCGCGTGGTCATCGGAATCGACACCGTTGCAACTGGATATGCTCGCGTTCAGCGTGCCGCGGGCGATCGCGGTCGGAGCCATCATCGCGGTGGTCGTCGCGGTGTTCGCGACGACGATCAATCACGCGCTCGCGGCCTGGGGATCGGCCCTGGCCGGTGTCGTGATCATGCTGATCAACCATCTCGCGGGCCATGCCGCGAGTCCGGTCGCGCCGCTGTCCACCTTGAACTTCGTGGATTCGATCGCGGGCGGCTTGCTGCTGGGCGGGATCGCGGCGGCGGTGCTGCGCGGGCGGATGCAGGTGTTCGGCTGGACGCTGGGCGCGTTGACCAGCATGGTGGTCTCCGCGGCCCTGCCCGTGACGCACGCCTCGAACCCGTTCGAACCCGTTCCGGCGCACTGGTCGTCGGTGGACTACCCGCCGCTGTGGCTGATCGAGGCGACGCTGGTGCTGGTCGCCATCGGCACCCTGGTCAACCGGCGGCGCACCGGTATCGAGCGACGCGCGGTCGAGCTGCCGATGGCGCCGATTGTGGCGGGCATGCTCTACATCGGCGTGGCCCTGTTCGGCGCGCAGTGGCTGGCCGGGCGCAACGCGACGGCGGTCGATATCGTGCTCGCCGTCGCGATAACGGCCGTCACCGCGATGATCGCGGCCATGTTGCTGCCACGTCGAGACGGCACCCTGGTCCTGCTCGCGGTGGCGCTCTCCTCCGTCGGCAGCGCGATCGTCCCGACTCGGATCCCGGGCTGGTCGGCGTGGATTCTGGTGGTTCTGCTCGCGGTGGGGATCCTGCTGGGTTTCCGGCGTCCGGCGCCGATGCTGGCGATGGCCGCACTGGCGGCGCTCGCGCTCGGGGGTGCGCTGAGCTCCGGTGAGCACGGCCGCATGCACGTCGTGGCGATCGGCGCGGCCCTGGCGCTCATCGCCGGATTCAGCTTCGGTTGCGCGGCGCCGCGCTACAACCCGACCCGGGTTCTGGGCGTCGCGATCATCCTGGGGTCCTCGGTCGTGCTGGCGATGCGCGGGCGCGGGGAATTCGGCGCCGCGATCATCGGCGGCACGCACTGGAGTTCGGCTCCCGCGCCGATGGCGCAGTCGGCCCTGGCGTACTGGATGGCGCTGGCCATCACGGCCTGCTGCGCGGTGGCGTTGCTGGCTCTGCGGCATTGGCGCCAACCGGCCTGGCCGGCGCAGCAATCGACCGGCCCGGAAGAATTGCCTGAAGATAGCTAAAGCGCATATCAGGTCGGATTGCCGCCGGTCGTGGCGGAGGGGTGCCTGTGACGCCAAGTAAACTCGACCGCACTCCACCCCGCCCCCGACCGACGGAGTGATGTTTGCTCGCCGTTCTGCTCGCACACGCCGCAGCCGCTTTCGTCGCGCCGCCGTGTGTCCGGCTCCTCGGCAGACGCGGCTTCTACGCACTGGCCCTGGCACCGTTGGGCAGCCTGCTCTGGGTGATCGCGCACTGGAACGACGGACAGGTCGTGCGCATCGAGTGGGCCCCGAGCATCCACCTGGACGTCGACCTGCGCCTCGACTCGCTGGCCTGCATCCTGTCGGTGCTGGTCCTCGGCATCGGGACGTTGATCCTGGCCTATTGCGCAAGTTATTTCGACGATGACGACCGGCAGCGCCTGGGCATCTTCGCCGGGTACATGGTCGGCTTCTCCGGAGCGATGTTCGGCCTGGTCACCAGCGACAACATGGTTCTGATGTTCACCTTCTGGGAGCTGACGACGGTGCTGTCCTTCCTGCTGGTCGGTCATCACGCCGAACAGATCACGGGCCGCCGCGCGGCCCTGCAGGCGCTGCTGGTGACCGCCGCGGGCGGGCTCACGATGCTGGTCGGGCTGATCATGATCGGCGAGAGTTGCGGCAGCTACCGCCTGTCGGAGGTGGTGCACCGGGCCGATCCGCACTCCTGGTCGACCGGCGTCGCGGTGGTGCTCATCCTGATCGGAGCGTTGAGCAAATCGGCGATCGTGCCGCTGCACTTCTGGCTGCCCGGCGCGATGGCCGCGCCGACGCCGGTCAGCGCCTATCTGCACGCCGCGGCCATGGTGAAGGCCGGTGTGTACCTGGTCGCGCGCTTGGCGCCGGTGTTCGCGGTTGCCGCGCCCTGGCATCCGATCCTGCTCACCCTCGGCCTGCTGTCGATGATCCTCGCGGGTCTGCGATCACTCCAGGTGTACGACCTGAAGCTGGTACTGGCCTTCGGCACGGTCAGTCAGCTGGGTTTCATGATGGTGCTGGTCGGTATCGGCACGCCGGACGCCGCCCTGGCCGGTGCGACGATGATCGTGGCGCACGCGATGTTCAAGGCCTGCCTGTTCATGGTCGTCGGCGTCATCGATCACAGCGCCGGGACCCGCGATATGCGCAGACTGTCCGGACTCGGCCGGCGCGCGCCGGTGCTGTGCGGGACGGCGATCCTGGCCGCGCTGAGCATGGCGGGCATACCGCCGCTGTTCGGATTCGTCGGCAAGGAGAGCGCGCTCGCGGCGATCATGGGAGCGAGCGATCTGTCCGGGCCGGTGAAGATCGCGGAAACCCTGGGCGTGGTCATCGGGTCGATGTTCACCGTCGGCTACAGCATCCGATTCCTCTGGGGCGCGTTCGGCGCCAAGTCCGGATCGGGCGACCCCGAGGACGTTCCCGAGCCCGAGAACGCCTGGCACCGGCCGAGTTTCGCATTCGTCACCCCCGCGAGCATGCTGGCGCTGGGCAGCCTGGCCGCCGCACTCGGCGCGCCCTGGCTGGACCGGCTGCTGCGGCCCTACGCGCGGACGTTGCCGGGGCCCGAGCCCGTGCACCTGGCGCTCTGGCACGGCTGGGGGCAACCGCTCACGCTGTCCATGATCGCCATCGCCTGCGGTCTGCTGCTGTTCGAGATCCGCGACCACATCGGCGAATCCGCGACGCCGCGACTCGGTAACGCCGACCGCGTCTACGACGCCACCTTGCGCGCGATGGATCAGCTCTCGCTGCGCATGACCGGTGCGACCCAACGCGGTTCGCTTCCGCTGAACCAGGCGCTGATCCTGATCACCCTGATCATCCTGCCGGTGGCCATGCTCTTCGCCAGCGCCCGATCGAAAGTCTCGCTGCGCCTGTGGGATTCGCCGTGGCAGCTGGTGATCGGCGGGATCATGGTGATGATGGCGCTGGGTGCGACGGTGATGCGCAACCGCCTGGCCGCGGTGCTGCTGGTCGGGGTGACCGGTTACGGCTGCGGTGCGATCTTCGCCCTGCACGGCGCGCCCGACCTCGCGTTGACCCAATTCCTGGTCGAGACACTGACTTTGGTGATCTTCGTGCTGGTGCTGCGCAAATTCCCCGCGGAGGTCCCGCCGGCCGGCGCCGCGAAATTCAAGGTGCGGCGCGCGATTCTGGCGGCGCTGGTCGGAGCCACGGTCTCGGTCCTGGCCGCCTTCGCCGTCGCCGCCCGCGACACCGATCCGATCTGGCACCTGATCCCTTCGTACGCATACGAATTCGGCGGCGGTAAGAACGCGGTCAACGTCCTGCTGGTCGACATCCGCGCGTGGGACACCCTCGGTGAGATCTCGGTCCTGCTGGTCGCCGCGACGGGCGTCGCCTCGCTGATGTTCCGCAGCCGCCGATTCGGCACGCTGCCCCGGGTTGCCGACGCCCCCGGCTACACCCCCGACCCCAATCGCAGTTACTGGCTCACCGCCTCGCCGCTGGTCGCGCGGCGGCATCGTTCGATGGTGCTGGCGATGACCACCCGGCTGCTGTTCCCGACGATCATGGTCCTGTCCGCGTACTTCTTCTTCTCCGGCCACAACGCCCCCGGCGGCGGCTTCGCCGGCGGCCTCACCGCCGGATTGGCCCTGGTACTGCGTTACCTCGCGGGCGGGCGGTACGAATTGGCCGAGGCGCTGCCGGTGGACGCCGGACATCTGCTCGGCGCGGGCCTGGCCCTGGCCGCCGGAACCGCGACCGGATCGCTGCTGCTGGGCGCCCCGCCGCTGTCCTCGGCGATCATCCAGGTGACCGTGCCGCTGTTCGGACACGTCAAATTGGTCACCGCGATGTTGTTCGACCTGGGCGTCTACCTGATCGTGGTCGGGCTGGTGCTGGATGTGCTGCGCAGTCTCGGCGCGCGACTGGACACCGAGGAACCGACCGTCGGGTCCGCGTCCCCGCACGTCGACGACAGCGCCGCGGTGCTCTCCTCCGCCCCGGCGCCGGAGGCCCGATGACCGCGAACATCACCCTGCTGGTCCTCATCGGCGTCACCGTCGCCTGCGCGGTCTACATGCTGCTCGAGCGGGCCGTGTCGAAGATGCTGCTGGGGATGATCCTGTTCGGCAACGCGGTGAATCTGCTGATCCTGACCGTCGGCGGCGCGGACGGGCGGCCGCCGATCCTCGGCGAGACCGACCGGGTGCATCACGGCACCTCCGATCCGCTGGCCCAGGCCATGGTGCTGACCTCGATCGTGATCACCATGGGCCTGTCCGCCTTCGTGCTCGCGCTGGCCTACCGCTCCTACGCCCTGACCACCACCGAACAGGTCGAGGACGATCCGGAGGACGTGAAGGTGGCCAAGCGTCGCGAAGGGGAGGATCCCGAACAGTGACTCCGCCCCACGACCTGATCCTGCGTCTGGCGCCGCTGCCCGTCCTGATTCCGCTGCTCACCGCGGCGGTCACGCTGATCGCGGGACGCCGCCCCCGGGTGCAGCAGATCATCTCGGTGATCGGCCTGAGCGCGGTGGTGGGCGTCGCGGGGATGTTGCTGTATCTCGCCGACCGGAACGGGATGGCCGCGTTGCAGGTCGGCAACTGGCACACCCCGGTCGGAATCACCCTGGTGGTGGACCGGTTGTCCGCGACGATGCTGCTGGTGTCCTCGATCGTGCTGCTCGCGGTCCTCGTCTTCGCGGTCGGGCAGGGTATCAGCGACGGCACCGAACGCCAGCCGACCTCGATCTTCCAGCCGACGTATCTCATTCTGAGCGCGGGGGTTTCGATCGCCTTCCTGGCGGGGGACCTGTTCAATCTGTTCGTCGGATTCGAGGTGCTGCTGGCCGCCTCGTTCGTCCTGCTGACCCTCGGCGCCAGTGTGGAACGCGTACGCGCCGGGGTGTCCTACGTGATGGTCTCGATGGTCTCCTCGCTGATCTTCCTCACCGGTATCGCCCTGGCCTACGCCGCGACCGGAACGTTGAATCTGGCGCAGATGGCCGAGCGGATGGGGGCGGTGCCCGCCGGAACGCGCGGTGCGATCTACGCGGTGCTGCTGGTGGCGTTCGGGATCAAGGCCGCGGTGTTCCCGCTGTCGAACTGGCTGCCCGATTCCTATCCGACCGCGCCCGCGCCGGTGACCGCGGTCTTCGCCGGTTTGCTGACGAAAGTCGGTGTGTACGCGATCATCCGGCTGCACACGCTGTTGTTCCCGGCCGCGCACTTCGACCGGATCCTGCTGATCTGCGGTCTGCTGACCATGGTGCTGGGCATTCTGGGCGCGATCGCGCAGAGCGATATCAAACGATTGCTGTCGTTCACGCTGGTCAGCCATATCGGCTATCTGATGTTCGGCATCGGGCTCAACACCGCGCTGAGTCTGGGCGGAACGGTTTACTATGTGGCACACCACATTCTGGTGCAGACCACCTTGTTCCTCGTGGTCGGCCTGATCGAGCGGCAGGCCGGGTCGGCGTCGCTGGAACGCCTGGGCGGGCTGCTCGCGGCGAGTCCCGCACTGGCCGTGCTGTTCGGCATTCCGGCGCTGAATCTCGGTGGTATTCCACCGCTTTCGGGGTTTCTGGGCAAGATGACGCTGCTCGAGGCCGGTGCCGCCGACGGAAGTGCGCTGTCCTGGGTGCTGGTCGCCGGATCGGTGCTGACCAGCCTGTTGACGCTGTACGCGATGGCGCGGGTGTGGAGTAAGGCGTTCTGGCGGCCGCGCGCCCAGGCCCCCGAGGGGGAACTCGCCGACGCCGCGCCGTCGGCCCTGATCGACGAATCGGTCGACATGCCGTTCGACGAACGTCCCGACCCGGGCCGCATGCCGCGGCTGATGGTGATGCCCACGATCGCGCTGATCGCCGTCGGCCTGGCCCTGACCGTATTCGCCGGGCCGATCCTGAACATCGCCACCCGCACCGCGGGTGACCTGTTGGACCGAAACGCCTATCTCACAACGGTTCTGCATTCTCCCGATCCGGCGGGGGCGGGTGCTGCGCGATGAGCCTGTCGACGCTGTTGAGCCGCGAGCGGCTGGTCCGGCTGGGCGGACTGGTCTGGCTGGCGATCGTCTACACCGCGCTGTGGGGTGATTTCACCGTCGGCAATATCGTGGCCGGACTTGTGATCGGCACGCTGATCATGGTGTTGCTGCCGTTGCCGCGGGTGCCGGTCTCGGGACGGCTGCATCCGCTCTCGCTGCTGGAATTGGTGGTCGTGGGCGTGTACTACGCGCTGGAATCCAGTGTGCAGATCGCCTGGTTCGCGGTGCGGCCGTCCGGCGCACCGGTCTCGGGCGTGTTGCGGGTGCGGATGTCGATCCGCTCACCGCTGGTGATGGTGTTGTGCGCCGACGTGCTGAATCTGATTCCCGGCACCATGGTCCTGGAGATCGACCGGGCCACGCACGCCATCTGGGTCCATGTCCTCGACGTGGGCAGTGACGAGGCCGTGGAGCGGTTCTACTTCACCACCCGGCGGCTGGAGCGGTTGCTGATCCGGTCCTTCGAACGTCCCGGGGAATGGCACGAGACCATGCGTCCCGAACCCCTGCCTCCCGAGGAGCGCTGAATGGCCGCGCGAAACGCCGCAGCGCACCGTCCGGGAGCAGCGAGACAGGAGAAATCATGACGATCGTCGCGATCGTGGCGGGGATACTGCTGGCGGGTGCGGCCGTGCTCACCGGATATCGGGTCGTGGCCGGGCCCAGCACGCTGGACCGCGTGGTCGGGGTCGACTCCCTGGTCGCCATCACCGCCTCGGGCCTGGCGGTCTGGGCGGCCTACGGCAACGACGCCACCGTGCTGCCCGGCATCGTCGCGCTGGCCCTGGTCGGCTTCCTCGGCTCCGCCGCGGTCTCCCGCTTCCGCGTCCGGGACGACCGATGAGCTGGTTCGACACCGTCCTGCGCTGGTCCTCCTGCGTGCTGATCCTGCTGGGGTCGGCCCTGGCCCTGACCGCGGCGATCGCGATCGTGCGCTTCCCCGACACCCTGTCCCGCATGCACGCCGCGACGAAACCGCAGGTCGTCGGCCTGATCCTGATCCTGATCGGCGCATCCATCCAGCTGCGCGGCCACGGCAACATCTGGATGCTAGTGCTGGTCGGCCTGTTCACCCTGCTGACCGCGCCCGCCGTGGCCCACCTGATCGGCCGCACCGCCTATCGCGAACAGCGCGGCCGCGACGGACTGCTGTTGATCAACGAACTCGGCGACGACGATACGGAGTGACCGCGCACGGCCCCGTGTGAACCCGTGAACCCTTGTCTCCGAACGGTTCGATACCCGCCGGGCGACGTGGACCCGGTCTTCCGGGCGTCTGCGGGTACGTGCGGGCAGCCCATAATCGATTTCGTCCGAATGGCTTTCACCCCGCGCTGGGCGGTATCGACCGCGTCGTCCCGGTGTTCGCGAGTCGGCGCCGGCCGTCGTGCGGCATTGTCTCCGAGAGGTTTTCGCCCCGCTTCGGAAGTCCCGGCGCCCGCGACTCGACGCTCAGCGGGGCGGCAGGTCCTCCGGGAAGTTGCGGCCGCCGGGGCGGCGCAGCCGGAGCCGGGCGTTGGAACCGCGCAGCGGCGGCAGCGCCGGACGTCGACGGGTCGCGCGGCGCTGGGCGCGGCGTTCGGACGGTTTGTGGTGCCAGGTTTCCGGACGCGCGGCGACCCAGCGGGCCGAACGCCAGGCGAACGGGATGTGCACCAGATAGACCACGACCAGCACCATCAGCAGGATCAGCGGATAGGTGACCAGCGCGGCGGCGATCAGCGCGACCAGGACCAGCAGCATGGCCGCGGCCTGGGGCGCGACCGAAACGGACTTCATCGCCAGCGTCGGGATGGTGCTCACGGCCAGCAGCGCGGTGAACACCATCCAGACCGCGATCGCCGGCAGCGTGTTCCACCAGCCGTTGCCGAACTGCTCGTGCACCGCGACCGGAAGCAGGGCGATCAGCGCGGCCGCGGGCGCGGGGACGCCGGTGAAGTATTCGCGCTGCCAATCCGGGCGGGTGTCGTCGTCCAGCAGGGTGTTGAACCGCGCCAGCCGCAGCACGAGGCTGACCGTGTAGATCAGCGCGATGATCCACCCGACGCTGTTCTTCTGCAGGAACGACACGTACAGCACCAGCGCGGGCGCGACGCCGAAGGAGATCGCGTCGGCCAGCGAATCGAGTTCCGCGCCCATCTTGGTGGTGGCGTCGAGCAGGCGCGCCAGGCGTCCGTCGAGCGTGTCCAGCACCGCGGCGGCGCCGATCATCGCCAGCGCGACCTCACGAGAGCCGTCCAGGGCGAATTTCACCGCCGACAGTCCGGCGCACAGCGCCAGGATGGTGACGATGCTTGGCAGTAGCCGAACCGTTCTGCGTCGTCCCTGGACGATCGCGTCCTTCTCGATCATGACAGCAGTTCTGCCAGCACCGTCTCCCCGCCGATCGTGCGCTGCCCGGGTTCGACGAGCAGCCGGGTTCCGGCCGGGAAATAGGTGTCGACGCGGGAGCCGAAGCGGATCAGCCCGTAGGTCTCGCCGATGGTGAGCTTGTCACCGGCCTTGGCATCGCACACGATCCGCCGGGCCAGCAGCCCGGCGATCTGCACGACCGTGATCAACTGCCCGGTCGCGGTTTCGACGACCATCGTGTTGCGCTCGTTCTCCGAACTCGCCTCGGGCAGATCCGCGGAGTGGAATTTCCCACGCCGATAAGCGATCTCGCGCACGATCCCGGAAACCGGCATGCGCTGCACGTGCACGTCCAGCACGGACAGGAAGATGCTGACGCGCGGCACCTCGCCCTCGCCCAGATGCAGTTCGGCGGGTGGAACGGCGGTATCCACCAGGGCGATCTCACCGTCGGCCGGTGCGACCACGACGCCGGGCCGGTTCGGCGGGATCCGGTGCGGATGCCGGAAGAACGCGGCCGAGGCGGCGGCCACGGTGATCCCCGCGCGACGCACCCACTTGCGCCGCCGCGCCACCAGCGCCACCGCCAGCGGCGTCGCCACGAAGGGCAGGCCGGCGGGGTGCAGCGGCGGAATCGCAGCGCGAACCAGGTCGGCGATATGTCCGAGGCCGGATTGTTCGGGCGTGCCGGGCGGGGTGGGGCGGCGGGCCACGGGCTCCTCTTTCGTGCATGGACAGGGGTGTCGCGGGTATCCGGGACGCATTCGGTCTCGGACCGCGCTCACACCTTACGGGAACAGGTCCGCCCCGTGGCAGGCCGCGAATCCACGGCGAACGGGACTTACCGGAATCGATTGTGCCTTTTCTCAACGTGGCGCTACAGTTCGGGATAATATGAGGGGGCCTCATGTCTACCGCCTTGCGATCGGTTGTCCGAGGCCCGACGAAGGAAGTCACGCAGGTACACGGAGGAGAAGCACGATGGCTGCTCGACTCGCCCAGGTCGAAGGGGCTGAGCACACGGCGATGCTCGGGCTCGGCGTGTACCGCCCAGCCCGCGTCGTCACCAATGACGAGGTCGCCGGACCGATCGACTCCAGCGACGAATGGATACACAGCCGTTCCGGCATCCGGACCAGGCGATTCGCCTCGGATGCGGAGACCATCATCGGCATGAGCGCCGCCGCCGGACGCGATGCGCTGGCCGCGGCCGGCGTCTCGCCGGAACAGGTCGACTGCGTCATCGTGGCGACGTCCACCTGGTTGCTGCTCACCCCCGCCGCGGCCCCGCAGATCGCGACCGAACTGGGGATGAACCATCCCGCCGCCTTCGACATCTCCGCCGGATGCGCCGGGTTCTGTCACGCCGTCGCGGTGGCTTCGGACCTGGTCAAGGGGGGTACCGCCCGGCACGCGCTGGTGATCGGCGTGGAACGGCTCACCGATGCGATCAACCCGGCCGACCGCGGCACCGCCTTCCTGTTCGCCGACGGCGCGGGCGCGGTGGTGATCGGCCCGTCCGACGAGCCGGGGATCGGCCCGACGGTCTGGGGTTCGGACGGCACCCAGCATCACGCGATCCGGCAGGACAAGGACTGGATGGAGTTCTTCCACGAGATCGAGGAGAAGGGCGCCGACGCGGCGCGGCCCTATCTGGCGATGGAGGGCACCGCGGTATTCCGTTGGGCCGCACACTCTTTGAAGACCGTCTGCCTGGACGCCATCGGCCGCGCCGGACTCACCCCGGGCGATATCGACGCGATGGTCCCGCATCAGGCCAACGGGCGCATCATCGAGATCATGGCCCGCGAGCTCAAACTGCCGCAGGACACCGCGCTGGCCAACGATATCGAGCACACCGGGAACACCTCGGCCGCCTCGATCCCGCTGGCGATGGAGGCCCTGCTGCGGTCGGGAGAGACCAAACCCGGAGCCGACGCGCTGCTGGTCGCCTTCGGCGCCGGATTGTCCTATGCCGCACAGGTCGTGAAACTGCCCAACTGGCAGTAATTTCGGCTGGAATTTCGGCCTCCGCTTCGCTGCGGCGGGGTTGCAGGAGGTGGGCGGAACTTGGTGGCCCCCTTTCTGTTCGGTTCAGTTCAGGTTCCAGGTGACTGTGACCGTGAATGTCACCGTCTGCGTTCCCGGTTCCAGCGGAATGTCCGGCACCGCAGCCTGTTTGTGCAGTGAGGGTGCGGGACTTGTGTCGCCGCTGCTGGTTTCGTGGATGGTCTTCACCGTCCCCAGCTTCAGCCCGGACAGCACCGCGTACTGCTCGGCGCGCGACTTCGCGTCGGCGAAGGCGCGGGCGCGCGCGTCGGCGAGCAGTTTGGCGTTGTCGTCCAGCGCGAAGGAGACCGAGTCGACGCGGGTGTCGTTGCCGCCGGCCTGCGTCGCCGCGCCGAGGATGGCTGAGGCCTTGGTCAGATCGCGGACCACGACGTGCACGGTATTGCCGGATCGGTAACCGGTGATCGTCTGGTCGGCGCCGTACTGCGGCTGCACCGAGACGTCGGTGGTGCGTATGTCCTCCCGCTTGGCTCCCGCGCCGACCATGGCGTCGGCGACCGTCGCGGCCTTGCTGCTCGCCGTCGAGATCGCCGTGGACACGTCCGGCGCGGTCACCTCGACACCGAGATCGGAGTTCAGCGTGTCGGGCGTTCCCTGCACCTGGCCGGACCCGATCACGGTGACGTCCCGGCCGGGCGCGGGCGCGGAATCCGAACTCCCGCAACCCGCTACGAGGGCAACAGCCGCTGTCAGCACGGCAACCGGGCCGATAATTCGTCGTCGCATCCACGAAACTTACGCTGAGCGCGGGTCGCGCCGCTTCGCTTCAGCTGGGCAACGCGGAGGTTCAGCTCTCGACGACGTTCTTGATCTTGGTCAGGGTTTCGTTCATACCGGCGATCAAATGGGTTTCGAACTTCTCCTCACCGCCCAGGAAGGTGTCGATCAGGACCCGGACCGGCTTGCGGACGCCGTCGGGAACGTCGCGGCGCTCGGTGAGGCGAGTGCCCGACTCGGTGGGTTCCAGGGTGTAGCTCCAGACCGTGCGGTTCTCGTTCATCCGGAACGCGAATGCCCGGTCGGGCTCGAAGCGCACGATGCGGGAGGTGGTCGGGTAGTAGTACGTGTCGTGGTTGAGGTTGACCGTCCAGGTGCCCGCGCGAACGGCGCCGAGCGGGATCATCCGGACGGTGTTCGGGCTGAATTCCGGCATCCGCTTCAGGTCGGTCAGCACCGCCCAGACCCGCTCCGGCGGCGCGGCGATCTCGATGGTGGCTTCCAGGGGTTTCGGCAACGTCGCCTCCGGGCGTGTGACGGTGTGACTGTCGGTACCGGCAAAATCCTACTGGCGCGGCGTGCGGCCGCAATCGGTGACGACGGCCACTTCCAGGGTGAAGATCAGCTGGATCACATTCCGATGTGAACGCTGTCCCAATCGGTAATAGCCGACGCACAATGGCAGATAGAGATAGCGGCAGGCAACGAAGCAACCGACCGGAGTATGTCCCGTCTCATGTGAGGTGATCGGCCGTGAATTTGCGTACCCTCCTGCACCGACAGGCGGATTCCGTTCCGCTACTTCCGGTTTCCGAGACCGAGCACATCCATCTTCCGCGCATGCACGGCAAACGGGCGCGGGCCGATCTGGAAGAACGACTCGAGCGACTGCTCACGCCGACCGAACTCGATATCGTCCGGCATCCCCGTCGAGGATCGTCGTAGCCGGACGAAGCCGTCGTAGTCGATACGACCCCCAGGGTGCCCGGCGGCGAAGCGTCTCCGTCGGCTGAAAGTCGCCGGCGAAGCGATAGGCTCGGCAGGACACTCCGCGCGGAAGAACAGCCGGAGCGAAGCGGAGGCCAAAGATCCAGTGACTTCACCAGCTGCCGCCAAACCGGCAATCCTCAGTGTCGACGACGACCCGGGCGTCTCCCGGGCGGTCGTGCGTGATCTGCGGCGACGGTACGGCGGGGACTACCGGATTCTGCGCGCGGAATCGGGCGCCTCGGCACTCGACGCGCTTCGTGAGTTGAAGCTGCGCGGTCAGCCGGTCGCCGTGCTGATCGCCGACTACCGGATGCCGGGAATGGACGGCATCGAATTCCTGGAGCAGGCCATGGACCTGCATCCGCACGCGCGGCGCGTATTGCTGACCGCGTACGCCGACACCAACGCCGCCATCGAGGCGATCAATGTCGTCGATCTGGACCATTACCTGCTCAAGCCGTGGGATCCGCCGGAGGAGAAGCTGTATCCGGTGGTCGACGCGCTGCTCGAGGCCTGGCGCGGCGATGAACATCGCCCGGTGCACGAGACCAAGGTGATCGGTCACCGCTGGTCCGCGCGCAGTTCGCAGGTGCGGGAATTCCTGGCCCGCAATCAGCTGCCCTATCGCTGGTATCTGGCCGACGAGCCGGAGGGCTCGCGGCTGTTGCAGGCCGCGGGCGCGTCCGCGGACAACTGCCCGGTGATCATCGACGCGGCCGGGAACGCGCTGCTGGCTCCCTCGGACAGCGAATTGGCCGCGAGCGTCGGGCTCAATACCGACCCGACCGGCGAATTCTACGATCTGATCGTGATCGGCGGCGGCCCGGCCGGACTCGGCGCGGCCGTCTACGGCGCGTCCGAGGGATTGCGCACGGTCCTGGTCGAACGCACCGCGACCGGCGGCCAGGCCGGGCAGAGTTCGCGGATCGAGAACTATCTCGGATTCCCCGACGGTTTGTCGGGAGCGCAATTGGCCGACCGGGCACGGCGTCAGGCGGTCAAATTCGGAGCCGAACTGATCACCGCGCGCGAAGTGGTCGGCCTGGAGGTGTGCGGGTCGGCTCGGGTGGTGCGTTTCGACGACGGCAGTTCGATTTCGGCGCATTCGGTACTGATCGCCACAGGTGTCAACTACCGGCATCACCCCGCGCCGGGCGTGGACGAATTCACCGGGCGCGGAGTCTATTACGGCTCGGCGATGACCGAGGCCGCCGACTGCGCCGATCGCGACGTCTACATCGTGGGCGGGGCGAATTCGGCGGGCCAGGCCGCGGTATTCCTGTCCCGGCACGCCTGCACCGTGCACATCCTGATACGTGCGGACTCGCTGGAGAAATCCATGTCGCACTATCTGATCCAGCAGATCGAGCAGATCGGCAACATCGTCGTGCATCCCTGCACCGAGGTGGTCGCGGCCGACGGCGACGGCCACCTGGAACGGCTCGTGCTGCGCAACAATGCCACCGGGTCGGAAGAAAAAGTGGATGCCGAGCGGTTGTTCCTGTTCATCGGGGCCGCACCGGAGACGGACTGGTTGGACGCGATCGTCACCCGGGACGCCGCCGGATACGTTCTGGCCGGTCCGGACCTGATGGTGGACGGCGCGCGCCCGTCCGGCTGGGAGCTGCCGCGGCCACCGCATCATCTCGAGACCAGCGTTCCCGGTGTGTTCGTCGCCGGCGACGTGCGTTCCGAATCGGCCAAGCGGGTCGCCTCGGCCGTGGGCGAGGGTGCGATGGCGGTCATGCTCGTCCACCGATACATCGCCAAGCAGTAAGGAAGGTGTGCGTCGTGAGCGACAATGCCGAGAGCGCCGAATGTGTCTGCGACCCCGCGGAATTGCGCACACTGTTCCTGTTCGAGAAGCTCGACGACGAACAGCTGGCCTGGTTGTGCCGCGACGGCCGGATCGAAACCTTCGAACCCGGCCTGGTCTTCCGCGAGGGCGATCCCGCGACCTGCTTCTACGTGCTGATGCAGGGCGAGGTCGTGCTGACCAAGCAGTCCGGCGGCGAGGAGATCGAGCTGATCCGCACCAGTCATCGCGGATCATATGCCGGTGCGTGGACCGCCTATATGCAGGAGAAGGTGGACCAGACCTACTCCGGATCGTTCTACGTCACCGAGCCCTCGCGCTTCTATGTGCTCGAGGCGTCGATTTTCGCGCAGATGATGCAGGAATGGTTCCCGATGGCCCTGCATCTGCTCGAGGGCGTGTTCTTCGGCAACCGCAACAGCAACGAGATAATCGGCCAGCGTGAGCGCCTGCTCGCACTGGGTTCGCTGTCGGCGGGCCTGACGCACGAGCTGAACAATCCGGCCTCCGCGGCCGTTCGGGCCACCTCGGCGCTGCGCGAGCGCGTCGCGGGCATGCGGCACAAACTGAAGATGATGGCGCACGGCAAATTCACCCCGGATACGCTGGAAGCCCTCGTGCAATTGCAGGAGGAAGCCGCGACGCAGGTCGCCAAGGCTCCGACGCTCACCCCGCTGGAAACCGCCGACCTCGAGGACGAACTCGGCGATTGGCTCGACGAGCACGGCATCGCCAACGGCTGGGATATCGCCCCGACGTTCGTGCAGGCCGGTTTCGACGTCGACTGGCTCGAGCGGGTGGCCGGAACGCTGGAGGGTTGCGGCAGTGACGTTTTCGAGGGCGCGATCCGCTGGTTGAACTACACGGTCGAGACCGAATTGCTGATGAACGAGATCACCGATTCGACCACGCGGGTGTCTTCGCTGGTGAACGCGGCCAAACAGTATTCGCAGATGGACCGCGCGCCGTTCCAGGTGGTCGACATCCACGAACTGCTCAAGAGCACGCTGGTCATGCTGGCCCGCAAGATCGGTGACGACATCACCGTGGTCAAGGACTTCGATCGCACCCTGCCGCAGGTGCCCTGTTACGCAGCGGAATTGAACCAGGTGTGGACGAATCTGATCGACAACGCCGTCGCGGCGATGCAGGGGCGCGGCACTCTCACCGTTCGCACGTATCGCGAGAACGACTGTGCAGTAGTGGAAATCGGGGACACCGGCCCGGGTGTCCCGGCCGAATTGCGGCACCGGATCTTCGAACCGTTCTTCACCACCAAGCCGGTGGGTGAGGGAACCGGTCTGGGACTGGATATTTCGTTTCGTATCGTAGCCAAGAAGCACGGCGGCGATATCCGGGTGGAGTCGGTGCCGGGCGACACCCGGTTCATCGTCCGGCTGCCGCTCGATCCGCCGGGCCGTTCCGCCGATGTCACCGCTGCGGCCGCCGGCTCCGTCGTGCAACCCGATCTCGGAGGTGAGTGATGGCCGAATCCATCGAGGGCATCGATCCCGGCGTGCCGCCCAGCGGCACCGGCTGTGTGGAATGCGAAGCGGCGCAAGGCTGGTGGGTGCATCTGCGGCGTTGCGCTGCCTGCGGTCACGTCGGCTGCTGCGACAGTTCTCCCGCGCAGCACGCCAGTAAGCACTTCGCCGAAACCGGGCACCCCTATATCCAGAGTTTCGAGCCCGGCGAGGAATGGTTCTGGGATTTCCGCAGTGGTGAAATGTTCTCCGAGGGGCCTGCTCTCGCCCCTCCGGCCCACCATCCCAGCAGCCAGACCGTGCCCGGCCCCCGCGAGCGGGTACCGAGGGATTGGCAGTCCCACATCCACTGATTCCCGAGCCCGGGCTTCGGGCGATTTCGGACGCCGGCGTCGAACCGCCGGTCTGCGTCGGCCTGTACCTTGCAACGCCAACCCCGAGTCCGCCCAGGCCCGTTCACTCCGGACATCACCAACTCCGCAGCCCATGGCCGGGTCGATTCTCTGCTTTGCGCCCGGCATCAACACGCTGCTCGCCCGCGTTTCGTACACCGACCGGGCCCGTCCAGGCTCGTCCAACCTCGGAGACATCAGCCATGTGGCTGTGGCCTCGCGGCCCCGCCGGAGCGAAGCGGAGGCCGAAGATACAGTACGCTGCGAGCGCGTCGGGGTGCCCGGCGCTGGCGGACTTTCGGGATACGTGTAGATGAAACGACTTTCGGTGATCGTCGCTCGCGGGGCGACGATCGTTGCGCTCGGTGCGATGACGACGGCCCTGGCCGCATGCGGTGGCCACCAGGACGATTCCGCTGCTTCGGCCCCCGGGTCGAAGACGACGAGCGCATCCGCGTCAGCGGTCGCGAGCAGTGCCGCGTCGTCGGCCACGAGCAGCGCCGCGACCACCAGCGCCGCGGCCTCCAGCGCGCCGGTGAACTCGAAGCTGGGCCCGGCCTCCCGGACGACCTGCGCCACCTTCAGGAATATGAGCATCGACGATGAGACGTCGCTGGTGAAGAAGGTGCTGGCGGAGAATCCCGGCTCCAGGTTGCAGGGCAGCCCCAACGTCGCGCTCGGTACGGCCAAACTGGTCTGCCTGGCCTCCAGCGAGCAGAACAAGCCCATCGCGGTCGCCCTCGGCGTCGCCCAGGAGTAGCCGATCGCGTCCTGTGCCGGCCGGTGCGCGCGAATCAGCGGAAGTAGCCCTGGAACAGGATGCTCGCGATATGCGTCGCGGTCTCCCGGCCGATCTGGTCGCCGTTCTTCACCGTCGCGGTGTTGCCGGTGATGGCCACGGTGTAGCGCTCGTTCGGCCCGACGAAGCCGACGGAGTTGTCCAGCCACGAGCCGTCCGGATTGTCGGGCGACCAGCCGTCCTTGTTGCCGGGTTGCGCGGCCGGTCCCGCACCCCAGACGCCCCACTGCTGATCGGCGCCCACCGAGCGCATCTCGTGCACCAGGTAGTCGCGGTCCGCCGGATTGAGCTGCGCCAGTGCGGAATTCATCAGCCGATCGAGATCGGCTGCGGTGGTGCGCATCCAGCCCCAATACGGTTGCGGGTCACGGAACTTCGATGTGGTCATGCCGAAGCGGCCCAGATCCCGGGCGAAACTCGCACCGCCGTAACGCTTCCACAGCGCGTCGGCCGCGTTGTCGTCACTGACGTTCAGCATGCGATGCATCAGGTCGCGGTCGGAGGCGGACAGCGTGATGGCCCCGGACTCGTTGCGCAGCAACAGGCTTGCGACCATCTCCAGTTTTTCGGTGGATTCGGCCCACACCTGGTTGTTCGCATTGCCGTTCTGCCAGATGGCCCCGGTCTGCCGGTCGAAGACGACGATTCCGGTGGTGCCGGGCCGGCTCTTGGCATAGGCGTCGGCAGCGGTCGCACGGGCGACCAGGCCCGGGTCGAGGGCCGGTGCCTGGGCGGGTGCCGTGGGCATGTGCAGGGCGAATGCTGCCATCACGGCCGCGGCGACGGCGGCCGAGCGTCGGAATGCGGACATGTTCACCTGTCGACTGGGGTTCGGTTGCTTCTGCCTTCTGCAGGGTATTGGCCGTGCCCGCGAATTGCATCATCCGCGCGGGCGGCGTCACCTGTGCGCCATCGTCAACCAATGGTTGACGAAGTGTGGGTAGTCAACTTAGAGTTGACGCATGAGCGAAAGAATACGCCTCGACGATCTGATCGAGGGCATCAAGCGCGCACGTCCCGACAACGTGCTGGAACAACTGTCCGACGCGGTCGTGGCCGCCGGACATCTGAGCGAGGTGGCCGATCACCTGATCGGTCATTTCGTGGATCAGGCCCGCCGGGCAGGCGCATCGTGGACCGATATCGGCCAGAGCATGGGCGTCACCAAGCAGGCCGCGCAGAAGCGGTTCGTGCCCAAACCCTCCGGCGATCCGGCCGCGATGGACCCCAATGCCGGTTTCGCGCGGTTCACTCCGCGTGCCCGCGAGGTCGTGATGGCCTCGCAGGAGCAGGCGCGCCAGGCGGGCAACGCGGAGATCCAGCCCGAACACCTCGTTCTCGGCCTGCTGACCCAGCCGGAATCGCTCGCCGCACACGCGATCGTCACGAACGGCATCGCCCTGGACGCGGTCCGCAAGGTCGCCACCGCGGCACTCCCGCCCGCGGCCGAGGAAGTGCCCGCGCTCATCCCGTACAGCGCCCAGGCCCGCAAGGCTCTGGAGCTGACCTTCCGCGAGGCGCTTCGCCTGGGGCACAACTACATCGGCACCGAACACATGCTCCTGGCGCTGCTGGAACTCGAGGACGGCTCCGGGGTGCTCTCCGGCCTGGGTCTGGACAAGGCGGGACTCGAGCGGGACATCGCCGCCCAGCTTGCCCAGTTCGCACCGCCGCCCTCGCCCGGTCCGCAACCCGGCCACCAGCCTCCGCCCGGACATCTCCCGCCTCCCGGCCACCAGCCGCCCCCACCGCCGGAACATCCACAGGGCATGCACCCGCCGATGCCGGCGCCGCCCGCACCGCCGCAGCCGCCCGTCCCGCCGCACGCCTGATTCGCCGTCGCGGCCCCAGGTGCGGTATTCCGCATCGGCGGTCGGCGTCCACCGCAGCGGTCGCGACGCGACCGGGCGTGCGATCGTGACGACCCGCAGCGATGTCGCGGGCATCGATGGCACCGGCGCTGGGGCGAAATACCTTGTCGCCATTCGTAATTCGGACATATTCGAGGTGCGCTCGGGGAGTGCGCGCATCGGATCGGGGATCATGCGCGGTGAACAGAAGAAGGGCCCGTTCGAATCGAACGGGCCCTTCGGCGGGTTCCGGGAACTCAGCCGGGCGTGCGAGCGACGGCGAACACCCGGCGGAACGGCAGCCAGGTCGTCCCGTCGGCCTGACGTGGATACGCCTCGCGCAACATCGGCGCGAGCGCGGCGACGAAACGATCCCAGCCGGCGTCGTCGAGTGCGTCGCGGACCGGGCGCAGAGCGGTGCCCGATACCCACTTCAGTACCGGATCCGCACCGGTCAGGCGCTGCAGATACGTTGTCTCCCAAGCATCGACGGCACATCCGGCGGCCGCGAGCACGCTCGCGTACCCGGTCGGATCCAGGACGTTGCGCGGTTGCAGCAGGCCCGCGGGTTCGAGTGCGTCGCGCCACTGCTCGCGGGCGGCGAGTTCCCGGATGCACCGATGTGAGGGCGCGTCGAAATTGCCGGGCACCTGGATCGCCAGCCATGCGCCGGGCGGCAGTTTGCCGGCCCATTCGTCCAGCAGGGCGGGATGGCCGGGCACCCACTGCAGTACGGCATTGGAGACCACGACGTCGGTATCGGGTTCGGGGACCCAGTCGCGCACGTCGAGCAGGGTCGCGTGCACGCCGCGGGCGCGCGCGGCGGCGACCATCTCTGGCGAGGCGTCCGAGGCCTCGACGATCGCCTCGGGCCAGCGCTGGGACAACACCGAGGTCAGGTGTCCGGGACCGCAGCCGAGATCGGTGACCCGCCGGGGGCGATCGGCGCCGACGCGGCCGAGCAGTTCGTAGAAGGGGCGGGAGCGGTGGTCGTCGAAGGCCAGATACTGCTGCGGATCCCACATGGGCGGCTCCTGACGTCGCGTTCGAGGAGAATTATAGCGCTTACCCAAACCGTACGTACGTACTTTATAGGCCGAAATGCGCTCACGCAACAGGCGTCCGGATAGGATGTGGCTATGGCGGATGACACCGATTCCGACCTGATCGCCGGGGAAACGCGGGTTGACCTGCTGCGAGCGCTCTCCTATGTGGAGACCGAGTCGGGCCCGGACGGCAGTTATATCGTCAACGGAGATCTCCCGCCCGACGTGGCGCCTCCATTCATTCGCGCCATCATGCGCATCGAGGCCGAACTTCTGTTGCACGACGCCCGGCAGGTCACCGTCGACCGGGGCGAACCCCGCACCCCGGAGGAGCGCCGCGCCGACGCCTTCCTCGCTCTGGCGCTGCGCGTCACAGATACCTAGAACCCCATTCCCGCGGCCGCCGAGCCTCGGCGCGACCACGGCCGCACCCACTTGCGATCCCCACGGCCGCCGTCCGACCACCACACACCCAGCGGCGAACCGTCTCTGTGGCTGGTAGTCGCCCGCGAAGCGAGGCTCAGCAACGCAAAGCTTTTCGGCGGGCTCGCCGTTCAGCCCTCGAAGCCCGAGTCCCGACCCGCGCGACGTTTCCCTCCGGCCACCGAAAACCGGCCGAAGCGAAGCGAGGTGAGCCCAACGCGCCCAGGGCGAAGCAGCTCCATCCCGCTGGGAGTCGCCCGCGAAGCGGTAGGTTCAGCAACGCCAACCTGCAAGGATTTCCGCGGGTTCGTCGTTCAGCCCCCCGAGGGTCGAGTCCCGACCGCGCGACGCTTCCCTCCGGCGACCGAAACGGGCCGAAGCGAAGCGAGGCGAAAGCCTGACGTGCCCAGCGGCGAATCGTCTCTGTCGGGCTGGGAGTCGCCCGCGAAGCGATAGGTTCAGCAACGCCAGCTCCAAGGTTTTCGGCGCGGGCTCGTCGTTCAGCCCTCGAAGCGCATGGCCGAAGGC
>CBJNFW010000056.1:0-34263 GCA_966435935.1 uncultured Nocardia sp. | reverse complement strand
GCTGAACGACGAGCCTTACAGCGCCGAAAACCCGCCGGAGCGAAGCGGAGGCCAATTACACAGCTCGTAGATGCGTCCTGCTGGCGTAGACGTGTTCCGCGATCAACGTCGCGATCCTGTCCGGAGCCTCCAGCATCGGTACGTGCCCGACGCCGTGCATCAGTATCCGATCGCAGGATTCGGGCAGCTCACGCAGGAATCGTTGTGCATAGGGCTGATTCGGGATCACCCGGTCGTTCTCGCACATCAGCAGGCGCACCGGCGTGCGCAGTGTGGACATGTTCTCCAAGGCGGGCATCCGGAGTCCACCGGTCAGCAGGGGCAGCATCGCCGGGCAGTTCATCGCGGACATGATCGCCGCCTCGACCAGTCGCCGCGGCACCGCCGAGGTGTTCTTGCTCAGGATCATCGCCGCGAATTGCCTTGCCGGAGCGCTCAATCCGACCGTATTCCCGACCCGCCTGCCGACCTGCACCACCGGCACCAGCGACAGGAACTTCAGGCCGACCCGGATTTGCATCAGTGACGGGCTGGCCCAGCCGCCGGCCGGAGCGATCGCGGTGAGGGTGCGGGCCCTGCCGCGGCGAGCGAGTTCGAAGCCGACCCAGCCGCCGAGTGAGTTGCCGGCCATATGACATGTGCGCCAACCCAATTCATCGAGTTGCTCCTCGACCTGATCGGCGAGCGTGGTGATGTCGACGCGCCAGCCGTCGAGGGCGGGACCGCCCCAGTGGCCACGCAGGGCCGGGGCGTACACCTCGCAGGTGCTCGACAGTCGCTGCGCCACGGATTCCCAGCAATGTGGGGAGAGCATGAATCCGTGCAACAGCAGAAGGGGATCGCCCGAGCCCGTGTGCAGGGCTTTGGTCGGCATGAGCGGGGCGGTGCCTGACATCATCGTCCTCACCCCTTCCTGGACTACAGTGTCCGCAGGGAGTGTCTCTGACCAGCATTGTACGGTCTTTCGGTGGCCAATATCATCAGTACGATCAACGTGAACGGGGTGCGCGCGGCCACCGGTAAGACAGGCAAAGGGATGCTCGAGTGGCTCGCGGTCACCGAGGCCGACGTCATCTGCCTGCAGGAGACGCGCGCGACCGATGAACAGACCCGCAAGGCGCTGGGGCCGGCCCTCGATTCCGGGTGGCATCTCGCCCTCGCCGAGTCCGGCACGAAGGGACGCGCCGGCGTCGCGATCCTGTCCCGTCGGGAGCCGCTGGCGGTGCGGATCGGCTTCGGCAGCGCGGAGTTCGACGGACTCGGCCGCTACATCGAGGCCGAATTCGACGACCTCACCGTAGCCAGTGTCTACGTGCACACCGGTGAGGCCGATACGCCGCTGCAGGACGAGAAATACCGCTTCCTGGCCGAGCTGGGCGCACATATGAAGGCGCAGACCGGCAATTTCGTGATCAGCGGCGACTGGAACGTCGCACACACCGAACTCGACATCAAGAACTGGAAGGGCAACATCAAGAACGCCGGTTTCCTCCCCGGCGAACGCGCCTGGCTCGACGAAATCATCGCCGCGGGCTACGTCGACGTCGTCCGCACCCTGCACCCCGGCGTCCCCGGCCCGTACAGCTGGTGGTCCTACCGCGGCCGAGCCTTCGACAACGACGCCGGCTGGAGAATCGATTACCAGCTCGCCCGAGGTGAAATAGCCGGCCGCGCCAAACAGGCCGTCGTCGAACGCGCCGCCGACTACCACCTGCGCTGGTCCGACCACGCCCCGGTCACGGTGCAGTACCGCTGAGCCTGTGCATCGTAAGTCCAGCCGCTCAGCGGAAGGCAAGCCCCGGTGAAACAGGAACCCACCTCAGAGAACCGCAAGGTCAGGAGGAATCCCGGGCATTCATGGCCGGGAGAACGTCAAGTAGATTCGGTAGTTATGAGTGACAGCCGTGCGGCCGGTGGGGCGCGTAACTTGGCCTGCATCGCGGAATCCGTCCACACCGCCGTGACGAGGCAGTGCCGATGAAGTTCTCCGGCAAGAGGTTTCAGAGTTTGCTCGGGCTCGGTGCGGTCGTTGTCGTGATCGTGATCGGGCTGCTGGTGTCGCACGGGAGTTCGTCGCAGTCGTCATCGGGGGCGGCCTCGTCGTCGAAGGCGGCGGCGGTGCAGGTGAAGGGGACCGCGACACCGGTCACCGGCCATGCCGCGGGCGTGCCCGACCGCGCTTATCAGACGTTGACCGAGATCGATGCGGGACGTTGGCCCGGTTCGGCGAACGCTCCCGGCACCAAGGGCGGCGATCAGTGGATGAACCGCGGCGGCTCGCTGCCCAAGACCGATTCCTCGGGCAAGGCGATCAGCTACCGGGAATGGGATGTCAACCCGAAGAAGCGCGGCCAGACCCGCGATGCCGAACGCATCATCACCGGCAGTGACGGTTCGGCCTACTACACCGGCGACCACTACAAGACGTTCACCAGGATGCGCTGACGGGCTCGGAACGGGGCTCGCGGCGGTTTTCGAAAGGGATGCTCTCGATGGGTGAGGCGATCACGCTCGCACACTTTCTGACCGGTGCGTACGCAGATGCGTCCACCGCATCGGTCCTGGGTTCATTGACCGTCGACGCGGCCGGATTCAGCGGCGTGCGGTTCCGGGCGCCGGAGGGCTATGTCGTACGCGAATTGCGCGGGTCGAAGATGCGTACTCTCGCGGGCGTCTTCGACGAGTTCGCCGCGGCCTTCCAATTCCCGTACTACTTCGGGCAGAACAAGGACGCCTTCGACGAATGTCTGCGGGATCTGGACGAATTCGTCGGCCCGGCACCGGGATACATTGCGGTCGTGCGTGATTCGGCCCAGTTGCTGGCCGAGCGGTCCGCCGAACGCGACTGGTTCGTCTCGGCGATGACCGACTGCGCGCAGTACTGGTCCGCACACGACGGGATATTCCGCGTCGTACTGCAGTCCGCGCCGGAAGGGCTGCCGGCCGTCGCGTTGACTCTGTGACACTGAGTCCGGATCTGTTTCCCGACAAGGTATTTCGTATTCCGGCCGCCGTTCCGAAGACACGTGCCGTCGGCCGTGGCCCAGACCGCTCAGCGCAGCCGGCCGGCCAGATCCTCGCCCAGTAGCACGAACACCTCGGTGGTGTGATCGATGAGCTCGTCGCGGGTCATCGGCAGATCGCCGTGCAGCCAGCTGGTCAGGGTCTGCACCAGGCCGCCGACCAGGTAGGTGGCGCGGAAGCCGATCGACGGGTCCGCGTTCGGTCCGGCGATGGCGTAGAAGTTGCTGCCCTCGGCGGCGACCAGACCGGCGAAACCGCGGATGGAGTCCATGGTCCGTGCCCGCAGTTCGGGGGTCGCGGCGCTGATGATCAGGGCGATCTGTGCCTTGCGCGGATCGTCGGTGAGGACGTGGATACCCGCGGCGATGGCCGCGTGCGCGCGCCCGTAGGTGTCGGTGGGCGCGTCCTGTGCCGCGGCCAGGATGGCCGTGGCGAGTTCCTCGGCGATGCCGTCGAACAACGCGATCAGCACGGCATCGCGACCGTCGAAGTTCTCGTAGTAATACCGCTCGTTCAGCCCGGCGCGAGTGCACAGCCCGGCCACGGTCAGGCGGTCCAGGCCCTCGGTGCCGATGATGTCGAGTGCGGCCTCGAGCAGGGCGGCACGGCGCTGGGCGCGGCGTTCCTGCGCGGAGACTCCGCCGTAGGTGCGTTGCGCTGCCATCCGTCGATTCTGTCATGCCGTCAATTCTGGTTCTTGCCATTGCCAGATTCGTTGATCTGGGGGATGCTTTTGCCAGATGCTCTGAACGAGGAGGCAACGATGCCCGAGTCCGGTTACTTCGCAGACGATTCGATGATTCGCCGTGTCATGCGCAAGCGGGCGGTCGGCCTCACCTATGGGCAGCGGGCGCTGGTGGTCGGCGCGGTGAATCCGCTGCTGTACGTCGGGACCGCGGAGCACACCGCGCATCGCACGACCCCGTACACCCGGCTGGCCATCACCGGCCGGTTGTTCGAGGCCGTCGCGCTGGGCACCAAGGCCGAGGCCGACCGGGCGCGCTCGTACACGGACAAGAAACATGCGAAGGTGCACGGCGCGTTGCCCGAGGACGCCGGTGTGCAGCACCCCGCGGGCACGGCCTATTCCGCGCGCGATCCGCATCTGATGTTCATGACCATGGCCTTCACCTTCGACTCCGCCGAGGTGATGCACGATCTGCTGGTCCGCCGGCTCACCGCGACCGAGCGCGAGGATCTGTATCAGGACTACGTGTACTGGGGCGAGCTGTTCGGCATGCCGCGCGAGTCCGCGCCGGCGAGCTATGCGGGATTCCGCCGCTATTTCGACGATTATCTCGCGTCCGACGCGCTGCACCTCACCGACGAGGCTCGCCTGGTCGGCTCGTACCTGGCCGGGCAGCAGGTGCCCTATCCGCTGCCGCTGCCGCTGAACCAGGTCGTGAACAGTGTGCATCTGCTGGTCCAGGGCAGCCTGCCGCCGCGTATCCGCGAGATGTACGACATCCGCTGGGGCCGTCGCGAGGAGTTGGCCTTCCGCACCCTGACCCGCGCGGTCCGCACCGCGCACACCTCCGTACCCCTGACTCCCCGGGTGCTGCACGGCACCCTGGCCGGGCCCAGCGCTCCGGTCTACCGCATGCTCGGCCGCCGCGAACGCGAACTCGTCGGCTCGGGCCGCCCCAGCATGCCCGGGGTGGATCCGCGCAGCTATGCCGAACGGCATGCGATCTGAACGGGGATCAGCCGGTGCGTGACAATCGGCGTCCGGTGACCTCGTCCGGCGTGATCGCGACGTAGTTGTACTTGCTGCCGAGTTCCCACGGGTCGATACCCAGTTCGTCGAGCGCGGTCATCTCGCTGAACGACCGAACGAGACGGGCTGATCCGTGCACCACGACGCTCCAGGCCACCCGTTCGGCCCGGTGGTCGACCTCGAAAGCGACCTCCGGAGCGACGGCCAGGCTCGCCAGCTTGCTGCCCTCCGCCGACTTGAAGTAGACGGTGCGGCCGGAAACTCCGTAGTTCACCGGAAAGACCTCCGGCCGGCCGCCGGCAACGGTGATCAGCCGACCGAGCTTTTCGGCGGCGAGCAAATCCCAGCAATCGTCGGCTGCCAAGACTTCTTTCAGTTGTCCATCCACTTCGTCACTGCTCATATCGCTCCTTCGGCTATAAAGGCTGCGTAGCGGTGCTGCATCGACTCCAATGGCAAACTATCAGCGATTGCCGGTGCGGGGTGGTTTTCCTACGTCCCCGGCACGCTGAATTCCCGGGTCGGCCGGGGAGCTAGGATCGCCCTATGTCGAGTCCTGCACCCACCGGTGAGCGCAAGCAGCGGGTCCTGTCCGGGATCCAGCCGACGAGTGATTCCTTTCACCTCGGCAATTACCTTGGCGCGCTGCAGTATTGGGTGCAGTTGCAAGAGGATTTCGATGCGCTCTACTTCATTCCGGATCTGCACGCCATCACCGTTCCGCAGGACCCCAAGCAGTTGCGCAACCGCACCAAGCGCGCGGCGGCCCAGCTGCTGGCGCTGGGCATCGACCCGAAGCGCTCGACCCTGTTCGTGCAGAGTCAGGTGCCCGAGCACGCCGAGCTGACCTGGGTGTTGAACTGCATCACCGGATTCGGCGAGGCCGGCCGGATGACGCAGTTCAAGGACAAGTCCGCCAAGCAGGGGGCCGACAACGCGACGGTCGGCCTGTTCACCTATCCGGTGCTGATGGCGGCGGACATCCTGCTGTACCGCCCGCACCTGGTTCCGGTCGGCGAGGATCAGCGCCAGCACCTCGAACTGACCCGAAACCTGGCCCAGCGCTTCAACACTCGCTACAAGAAGACGTTCGTGGTTCCGGACGCGCACATCGTGTCCGGAACCGCCAAGATCTACGACCTGCAGGATCCCACCTCGAAGATGAGCAAGTCGGCCGGCACCGACGCGGGCCTGCTCAATCTGCTCGACGATCCGAAGGTGTCGGCCAAGAAGATCCGCTCCGCGGTGACCGACACCGAACGCGAAATCCGCTACGAGCCGGAGACCAAACCGGGAGTGAGCAATCTGCTGGTGATCCTGTCCTCGCTCACCGACACGCCGATCGTGACACTCGAAAAGGATTATGTCGGCAAGGGATACGGCGAGCTCAAGGGCGATGTCGCCGACGCGCTGGTGGAATTCGTCACCCCGCTGCAGGCGAAGGTGCAAGAGTATATGGGCGATCAGGGCGAACTCGATCGCATCCTCGCCGCGGGCTCGGAGCGGGCTCGGGAGATCGCCGGCAACACTCTTGCGCAGGTTTACGACCGGGTGGGCTTCCTGGCCCGCTGAATCCGGGCGAGAAGTTGGGCCTCGCGGGCGTAGCCGAGGCCTGTGCGGGTATGCCCTGAGCGAGGATCGGCCAGTCGAGTTGCCGTCCGCGCGGGTTCGTGTGCTGAAGTAGCCGCCCTCCGCGGACATCCGAGCGGTTGCGGGAGGTTGCGTGTTCGACGGGATCAAGGCGCGGATCTCCGGCGCCGTCCGGACCCGCCCCTGGCTGGACCATCTGGTCCGGGCGGGTGCGAGTTACCAACGCCAGCGCGGTGACTACTACGCGGCCGGAATCACGTACTTCACTGTGCTGTCGCTGTTTCCGATGCTGATGGTCGCCTTCGCGGTGGCCGGATTCGTGCTGTCGCACAATCCGCATCTGCTGACCGAGATGCAGGGCAAGATCGTCGCGAATCTGCCCGGATCACTCGGCGATCAGGTCAACAGCCTGGTCGATCAGGCCGTCAAATCACGCACCAGCGTCGGAATCATCGGTCTGGTCGGCGCGTTCTACGCCGGGCTGGGCTGGATGGCGAACCTGCGTGCCGCGTTGACCGAGCAGTGGGAACAGCAAGCGCCGCAAGGGAATTGGTTCCGTAGCAAACTTTCCGATGTGATCGCGCTGCTCGGACTCGGTGTCGCCCTGGTGATCTCGTTCGGTATGTCGGCGCTGGCCTCGAGCAATCTGGGCCGCGACCTGCTCGCGCTGGTCCACCTGGAGAACGCACCCGGTGTCGGTGTGCTGCTCACGATATTGTCGCTGGCCCTGGCGGTGCTCGCGTCCTGGGCGGTATTCGCCTGGGTGATCGCGCGCCTGCCGCGTCAGCCGGTCACCCTGGTCAGTGCGGGCAAGGCGGCGTTGATCGCGGCGATCGCGTTCGAGGTGTGGAAACAGGTCGCCGGTCTGTACCTCAAACGGGTCCTGACCAGCCCGGCGGGTGTCGCCTTCGGCCCGATCCTGGGCCTGATGGTCTTCGCCTACATCACCGCGCGCATCATCCTGTTGGCCACCGCCTGGGCGGCCACCGCGCGGGAGAACATGCTCGAGGCCGAGGTGCCGCCGCCCGGCCCCGCGGTGATCCAGCCGCGGATGTCGGCGGGGATGACCGCGAAGACGGGCGCGATGTTGTTCGGTGTGGGCGCGGTCACCGCGGCATTGCTGCCCCGATTGCGCCGGGTGACCCGGCGCTCGGCCGAAAGCGGTTGATTTCCGGCGTATTTCGCCTCACGCGGACCGCTCAGCGCCGGGCCCGTCCGCTGATTCGCCAGGCCAGAACGACCAGGATCAGGACAACGGCCAGGCCGGCCACGATCAGGGTCGTCCGCAGGTTCTCGTGGCCGTGGCTCGCACTCGGCGCCGATGCGCCGACGCCGTGCGCCGGCGGAGTGGCCAGAGCCGCGGTGGGAGTGGGGGACCGGTCGGTGTCCGAGCCCGGGAGGGAGCCGATATCGGCGCCCGCCGGGAGCGCGAAGCCGTAGTCGAGCAGGCGGGCGGCCTGTTCGGGCGGGCGGATCGGCAGGACGTCGGCCTTGAGCAGGGTGACGACCAGGCGGTGGCCGCCCCGCTGCGCCGCGGTCACGAAGGTCTGCCGGGCGTCGTCGGTGTAGCCGGTCTTACCGCCGAGATCACCGTCGTAGTCGTAGAGCAGCCGGTTGTCGTTGGCGATCGGGAATCCGGGGTGGTCCTTGTCGCCGGGAATCTTCGGATCGGCCGGGAAGCCGGGGAAGTTGTACTGCTCGGTGTGCACGATGTCGGCGAACGCGGGAATCGTCATATCGTGGCGGAAGATGGCGGCCAGGTCGTAGGCCGAGATACTCATCCCCGGCCCGTCCAGGCCGGACGGGGTCGCCGCCCGGGTGTCCAGGGCGTGCAGTTCCGCGGCCTTCGCGTCCATCTGCCGCAGCGTCGCGTCCACGCCGCCCAATTCCATGGCGATGGCGTGTGCCGCGTCGTTGCCCGAGCACATCAGCAGCGCGTGCAGGAGCTGGTCGTTGGTGTAGCGGCCGCCGGGGCCGATGCCCACGCGGGTGCCGTCGGCGTTCGCGTCGTCCTGGGTGCCGATCACGACCTTGTTCAGGTCGAGTTGCGGTAGCGCGACCGCGGCCAGCAGGGTCTTCATCGTCGAGGCGGGGCGGTAGCGGCCGTGCGGATCCTTCGCGGCCAGCACCTTGCCGGTGTCCAGATCGGCGATCACCCAGGCGGTCGCGGAGATTTCCTTCGGCGCCGGCGACGCGCCGCCGGGCAGCAGTACGCCGCAGCTGCCGAGTTTGCCGCCGCCGACCGGCGTCGCCGGTACGGGCAGGGGCTTGGGTGCGGTCTGCCCCGGTTCCGGGACCTCGGATTCATCGATCGGCGGCGGCGGAGCGAGTCGATCGGGGCAGGAATCGGTGTTCGGGGTGACGAAAGGCACCGAGGTCCCGGTCGGTTGCGCGGCCGCCGTGCCGGAGACCGCGACGCCGGTCGCGGCGGTGGCGGCGACGAGTCCGGTGGCCAGAGCGATGGCGAGGAAGCTGCGCGGGCGTCGGCTCGCGCGCGAAGTGCTGGTGCGGCTGTCGGGCCGAGGTGTTCGAATGCGCATCGCCCTCGAGCTTATGCGGAACCTCGCCCGGCGTGGCTGTGAGCTGCGTCGAGTATCGGGCTCGGCCATGGCCTACTCGGGACATCGCGCCTCATACCGGGTATTGACATCTCCTCTGAAATGAGAGTTACTATCAAAATAAAGACTCATCCAAACGATTGGAACTCTCATGAAGGCAATGGACGCGCGCGACAGCGGCCCACTCGCCGAGTCGCCGGGGGAGGCGGCACAGTCGTCCGGCAAGGCGCGCTGGCTGGCACTGGGAGCGCTCGCGGTAGCCATGCTCGCGATCGGGCTGGATACGACGGTGCTGGTGGTGGCCCTGCCGACCATCGCGGTCGACCTGAACGCCGGCACCTCGGCCCTGCAGTGGTTCACCACGGCGTACACGCTGGTCCTGGCCGCACTCATGCTGCCCGCGGGCGCGCTCGGAGATCGCTACGGCCGCAAGCGCTTTCTGCTCGCCGCGCTGGTCGTCTTCGGCGGGGCCTCGTTGTGGTGCGCGCTGGCGACCTCGTCGGGTGAGCTGATCACCGCGCGTGCGCTGCTGGGACTGGCCGCCGCCGCGATGATGCCGCTGTCGATGTCGGTGCTCCCGGCGCTGTTTCCCGAGAAGGCCGATCTGCAACGGGCGCTGACGGTTTGGGTCACCTCGTCCGCGATCGGCATGCCGCTGGGCCCGATCGTCGGCGGTTGGCTGTTGCGGAACTTCTGGTGGGGCTCGGTCTTCCTGATCAACGTCCCGATGGTCCTGATCGGCTTGATCGCGGTGGCTCTGCTGGTGCCGGAATCGCGCAGCGAGAGAGCGTTCCGGATCGATCTGCTCGGCGTCGCGCTGTCCGCGGCCGGAATGCTCGGGCTCACCTACGGTTTCATCCGCCTCGGCGGACAGGGCTGGGGCGATGCGCTGGGCTGGAGTGCGGTCGCCGCGGGCGCGGTGGTGCTCGGCCTGTTCGTCGGGTGGCAGCGCCGCACCGATCATCCGCTGATCGATCTCGGTCTGTTCGGGGGGGACGGATTCCGTTGGGGGACAATGTATTCCATAGTGATCAACTTCGCGATGTTCGGCATGTTCTTCACCGTGCCGCAGTACTTCCAGGCGGTGCTGGGCGTGGATTCGCTCGGCAGCGGATTGCGTCTGCTGCCGTTGATCGGGGGGTTGCTGGTCGGCACCCGGTTGGTGGACAAACTGCTGCCCCGGGCCGGGTTGCGCGTGGTACTGGTCGCCGGATTCCTGCTGCTGGCGGGCGGCCTGGTGATCGGCGCGCTGACCACGGTGAGCAGCGGGTACGGGTATGCCGCGCTGTGGATCGGGCTGCTCGGGACCGGGATGGGATTCGTGATGCCCGCCGCGATGGGCATGGCGATGGGTGAACTGGACGCCGAACGATCCGGCTCGGGCTCGGCACTGATCCAGGCACTGCGGCAGGCCGGTGGGACTATCGGCGTCGCGGTCCTGGGGACCGTACTGGCCACCCAGTATCGCGACCGACTGGGCGGCTACGACCGTTCGCCGATCTCGGACGGTGTCAGCGGGGGTGCGGCGGTCGCGCACAAGCTCGGTGACGCGGCGATGCTCGGCAAGGTGCAATCGGCCTTCGTCGGCGGTATGGGCGCGATGCTGTGGGTGTGCGCGGGAATCTGCCTGTTCGCGGCCGTCGTCGCCGCGATCCGCACCCGCGGTGCGGTATCGTCCGCGCGGGCCGGGGGCCATGCGGGAGAATCGCTACATGTCGGCTGAGTCGAAGGCACCGCCAGCGCAGGCCCATGCCCGGGTGAGTTCGCCCCGGATGGGCCTGCGCGAGCGCAAGAAGGAACGCACCCGCCGCACCATCCGGACCGAGGCGATGCGGCTGTTCCGCGAGCAGGGTTACGCCGAGACGACGGTCGAACAGATCGCGGAGGCCGCGGACATCTCGCCGAGCACGTTCTTCCGCTATTTCCCGTCCAAGGAGCAGGTCGCCATCACCGACGATCTGGACCCGCTGATGATCCGCGCGGTCGAGGCGCAGCCCGCGGACCTGTCGCCGCTGCGCGCGTTCGTCCGTGCCACCGTCGAGGTGTTCGAATCGCTCGAGCCGGACGAGCTGGAATTCGAGCAGCAACGGATGAAGCTGATCTACACGGTGCCGGAGCTGGCCAGCGTCATCGCCCGGGAGACCGAGCGCAATGTGCGTATGGTCGCCCAGTTGGTCGCGGACCGGGTCGGTCGTTCCGCCGACGAGCTGGAGGTCCGTGCGTTCGCGGGCGCGATGATCGGCGCGATGAGCACCACCTTCGACGCCACCGCCGGGCTCGGATTGGACATGGACAAGCTCAAGCAGGTCGCCGAGTTCCTCGAGTCGGGTATGCGGCTGTAGTCCGCCGCGCGACGGTATCGTCGGTCACCGTGGCGAAGAATCCGCCGATTACGTCCTCGATCTCGGAAATCGAAGCCGCACAGTACAATACGGGCTGATAGTGGGTGATGTCGTAGGTCGCCGTGCCCATCTCGGCCACGTTCAGCGGCCGCAGTTCGGCGGTGCGGAACTCCTCGATCTCACCGTACGAGGACAGCAGACCCGCACCGTAGCAACGGATCTCGCCGTGTTCTCGGACCACGCCGAATTCCATCGAGAACCAGAACACGTCGGCCAGGAATTTCAGTGCCGCATCGGTTTCCAGCCGCGCCACCGCCGCGCCGACCTCGGCATAGATTGCCGCGAACCGGGGACTCGCCAATTGGTTGGCGTGGCCGATGATTTCGTGGATCGCATCGGGTTCGGGCGTGTAGAGCGGGGCCGAATGATGCCGGATGTACTGGGTGGAATGGAAGACGCGGTCGGCGAAGGAGCCGAAGAATTCCCGCAGCGGAACCAGCCCGGCCGCGGGCACGTAGCGAAAACCGCTGAGCGGCACCAGTTGTGCGGACACCTCGTCGAGTTGCGGGATGTGATCGTGCGGCAGGCCGAGGCGTCGCGCGCCCGCGAGCACCTCCGCGGACGCGTACACCTCGTGTTTGCGGGACAGTTCGGCCGAGGCGATCCGCCACACCCGCTGCTCGTCCTCGGTGTAATCGATCCGGGGCGTCGGCTCGCCCCGCCGGTGAGCCAGCGCCCGTGCGGCGATCGCATTGCGACGAGCCCGGTAGGCGGGATCGTGCACGCCGGGATGCTCGTCGCTCAGATGCACGGTCACATCGCCGTCGGCACCCGTGGTGACCGGCGAATACAGCTGAGCTTCGGTGAACATGACTCGATGCAATCACTGCTGAGCTCAGCCGACAATAAACGGTCGATTACCTTGACAAATTGACTAGGTGATCCGCTGACCGCCGACGTTCGGCGCCATCAGAAGAAGCCGTCGTCCCGGCGGTCGTCGGCGTACTCACCGTCCTCGAAACCGCGTTCGTAGGCGCGTTCGGAGTCCTGGTCGTCGTCGAACAGCATCTCGCCGAGCAACATGCCGCCGACCACACCCGCCGCACCCGCGCCGACCACGGCGGCGGTGCTGTGCCCCTGGCGCGGAGTGGGATAGCCGGGCTGGGCCGGATAGCCGGGCTGTGGATAACCCGGCTGCGGGTAGCCCTGCTGGGGATAACCCTGCTGTATCGGCTGATAGTAGGGCGGCTGCGTCGTCTGAATGCGTTGCGCACACATCCCGCAGACCTCGACGGGCCGAGAAACACCCCACTGCGGTTGCCACATCGCCTGCGTGACCGCCTGCCCGTGGGCGGAATCGAAGAAGCAGATCACGGCACTGTCCTCACTGTGAATACGCCCGTCCCAGTTGAGGATCGGGTGCGAAGCTCTACGCAACTACCAACGTGAGGAACGCCCGCGGGAGTTCCCACCTGTGCCCCCAGGGTCTGTGATCACCGTCATCCGACTCCGGCTATCCAGCAGCAGTATCGGGATCATCCCCATAAAAAATTTGCTGGATATCGGGGTCGATGTCGAATGCTGCGTCGTCGTAAGCGATTTCGCTCCGCAAGCCACCGAAGGTTACCGGGGTGTGCCGACGTGGCCCGAGGTCTGCACTGGGCCGGCCGGCGTTCGAGATCACGATCCGTTCACCCTGGGAGACCCGTTCGAGCAGTTGGCCGACGAATCGGGCAGCCCACCGGCAGCAGATTTGACCGCGATATCGGTGGAATCTCCAGCGGCTGCGCGGAGAGCCTCGGCCAGGGCGGGAATGTCCATGGGCACGACGGAAATGTTACCGAATGCGCGTGGAAATGCGACCGAAATGCGCGTGGCAGACAGCATTGCCGGCGTCGAGCATGCTGAAGGCCGCCCCCGTCGAATGATGGAGGCGGCCTTCGGGTTCGGGCTCGGGGAACTCAGCGCGCGAACAGCAGGGCGCGTTTGACTTCCTGGATCGCCTTGGTGACCTCGATGCCGCGAGGGCAGGCGTCGGTGCAGTTGAAGGTGGTGCGGCAGCGCCACACGCCTTCCACATCGTTCAGGATGTCCAGGCGCTCGCGGGCGCCCTCGTCACGGCTGTCGAAGATGAAGCGGTGCGCGTTGACGATCGCGGCCGGGCCGAAGTAGCTGCCGTCGTTCCAGTACACCGGGCATGAGGTGGTGCAGCAGGCGCACAGGATGCACTTGGTGGTGTCGTCGAACCGGTGCCGGTCGGTCTGGGACTGGATGCGTTCGCGGGTGGGCTCGTTACCCGAGGTGATCAGGTACGGCTTGACCGCGCGGAAGGCGTCGAAGAACGGCTCCATGTTCACCACGAGGTCCTTCTCCACGGGCAGGCCGCGGATGGGTTCGACGGTCATGGTGAGGGTTTTGCCGCTCTTGGGCAGCATGTCGCGCATCAGCACCTTGCACGCCAGCCGGTTCACGCCGTTGATGCGCATGGCGTCCGAACCACAGACACCGTGCGCACAGGACCGGCGGAAGGTCAGCGTGCCGTCCAGGTAGGACTTGATGTAGATGAGCACATTCAGGAAACGGTCCGTGGGCAGCACCGGGACCTGGAAGGAATCCCAGTGCGCGCCCTTGTCGTCCTCCGGGTTGAACCGGGCCACCTTGACGGTGACCATGACCGATCCGTCCGGAACGGGGGCCGGTTTCTGCCCTGCGGGAGCTTCGGCTACAGCAGTCATCAGTACTTACGCTCCATCGGCTCGTAACGGGTCTGCACGACCGGCTTGAAGTCCAGCCGGATGTCGGCGATCAGTTCCGCCGGCGCACCGGGCTCGACCTGCTTGTACGCCATGGTGTGGCGCATGAAGTTGGTGTCGTCGCGGTTCGGGTAGTCCTCGCGGGCGTGGCCGCCGCGCGACTCCTTGCGGTTCAGCGCGCCCACCACGGTCACCTCGGCCAATTCCAGCAGGAAGCCCAGTTCGACGGCCTCGAGCAGGTCGCTGTTGTAGCGCTTGCCCTTGTCCTGCACGGTGATCCGCTCGTAGCGCTCCTTGAACCCGTGGATATCGGTGAGCACCTTCTTCAGCGTGTCCTCGGTGCGGAACACACCGGCGTTGGCGTCCATGGTCGCCTGCAACTCGCTGCGGATATCGGCGACGCGCTCGTCGCCGTGCTCGGACAGCAGGTTGGCCAGCCAGTTCTGCACCATCGTCGCGGGCTCGGACGGCAGCTCCACGAAGTCGTGGCGCTGCGCGTACTCCGCGGCGGCGATGCCCGCGCGGCGGCCGAACACGTTGATGTCCAGCAGCGAGTTGGTGCCCAGACGGTTCGAGCCGTGCACGGAGACACAGGCGCACTCACCGGCGGCGTACAGGCCCGGCACCACGTCGGTGTTGTTGCGCAGCACCTCGCCGCGGATCCGGGTGGGGATGCCGCCCATGACGTAGTGGCAGGTCGGCATGACCGGCACCGGCTCCTTGACCGGGTCCACACCCAGGTAGGTGCGGGAGAACTCGGTGATGTCCGGCAGCTTCTCCTCGAGCACGTCCTCGCCGAGGTGGGTCACGTCGATGAAGACGTAATCCTTGTTCGGCCCGCCGCCGCGGCCCTCGGCCACCTCCATGACCATCGACCGGGCGACGATGTCGCGGGGGGCGAGGTCTTTGATGGTGGGGGCGTAGCGCTCCATGAACCGCTCGCCCGAGGCGTTACGCAGGATGCCGCCCTCACCGCGGACCGCCTCGGAGATCAGGATGCCCAGGCCGGCCAGGCCCGTCGGATGGAACTGGTGGAATTCCATGTCCTCCAAGGGAAGTCCCTTGCGGAACACGATCGCCATGCCGTCGCCGGTCAGCGTGTGCGCGTTGGAGGTGGTCTTGTACATCCGGCCCGAACCGCCCGTGGCGAAGATGATCGCCTTGGCGTGGAAGACGTGCAGTTTGCCGGTGGCCAACTCGTAGGCGACCACACCGGTCGCGACCTGGCCGCGGTCGGTGTCGGTGAGCAGCAGGTCCAGCACGTAGAACTCGTTGTAGAACTCCACGTCGTGCTTGACGCAGTTCTGGTACAGCGTCTGCAGGATCATGTGACCGGTGCGGTCCGCTGCATAGCACGCGCGCCGCACCGGCGCCTTGCCGTGGTCGCGGGTGTGACCGCCGAAGCGGCGCTGGTCGATGCGGCCCTCGGGGGTCCGGTTGAACGGCAGGCCCATCTTCTCCAGGTCGAGCACCGCGTCGATGGCCTCCTTGGCCATGATCTCCGCGGCGTCCTGGTCGACCAGGTAGTCACCACCCTTGACGGTGTCGAAGGTGTGCCACTCCCAGTTGTCCTCCTCCACGTTCGCCAGCGCGGCGCACATGCCGCCCTGGGCCGCGCCGGTGTGGCTGCGGGTGGGGTAGAGCTTGGTCAGCACGGCGGTGCGGACGCGGGGCCCGGCCTCGATCGCCGCACGCATCCCCGCGCCACCGGCACCGACGATCACCACGTCGTAGCGGTGTTCCTCAATCGGATTCTCGGTCATGGAAGTGGCGTTCCTAACTGATGTTGGGGTCGAAGGTGAAGATGACGTAGGTGCCCACGCCCATGATCAGGATCATTGCCACGACCAGCAGGGTCTTGAGCCAGAACCGGGTGGAATCCTTGCGGGAGTAGTCGTCGATGACGGTGCGCAGACCGTTGCCGCCGTGCAGCTGGGCCAGCCACAGCATGGCCAGATCCCAGATCTGCCAGAACGGGCTGGCCCAGCGGCCGGCCACGAAGGCGAAGTTCAGGCGCTTCACGCCGCCGTCGAGCATCAGCATGATCGTCATGTGGCCCAGGACCAGCACGATCAGCAGGATTCCGGAGAAGCGCATGAACAGCCACGCGTACTTCTCGAAGTTGTTGCCCGAGGCCCGGCGCGGCGTGCGGGGCGAGTCGAGGCTGGCAGGCCGGTCGTAGGACTTGCCGAGGACAGGTGCGGTCATGCCTCCACCTCGCTAACGCTCGGCTCCAGCACGCCCGCACGGTGCGCTGTGTTGATGATTCGTTCGCTGCGCTCACTCATATGGCCTCAGAGCTCCGTCGTGATCATGTAGAACAGCTGGCGTCCCACGCCCATACCGGCGACGATCACCCAGACCGCGAGCACGATCCAGAGCATCAGCCGCTGGTACTTCGGGCCCTTGGACCAGAAGTCGACCAGGATGACCCGCACGCCGTTCAGTGCGTGGAACAGCACGCACACGACCAGGGCCATCTCCATCAGAGCGACGATCGGGTTCTTGTAGGTCTCGATCGCCCGGTTGTAGGTGTCCGGGCTGACCCGCACCAGAGCGGTGTCGAGCACGTGCACGAAGAGGAAGAAGAAAATCGTCACACCGGTGATCCGGTGCAGCGCCCAGGACCACATGCCAGGGTCGCCGCGGTACAGGGTCTTCCGCTTCGGCTGAGCCGGAGCTTCCAGCGTGGTGGTCATGAGAGTGCGGTGCCTCCAACGTCGTTGTGGACCCGCCGGGCGGGCCGGCAAGTGGCGATCCGGTCGCAGATTTCGGGGCGCGGACTCGGAGCCGTTGGATCTGAATTCACCAGCTCTGTGCCCGGAGCCGACACCCCAGAGGCGGTGGCCGCCGGTGCACGGCCAAACCTGAACCGATCTGTCAGAACTGTAATCCCCGGACATTCGCGGAACTAATTCGGCGTGCCGGGCGTTGGGCCGAAATTCAATGAGTTAGGTTTGCCTTGCCTGATATATCGAAGCGCCTGCGGTAGCTTTTCCTCGACCGTGAACGACCCGCCCCGACGGAGGCTCGATATGCCGGAAATTGATTGGGATATATTGCGCCGCAATGCATCCGAAGTTATGCAGAATGCGTATGCACCGTACTCGCGGTATCCCGTGGGTGCGGCCGCGCGCGCTGTCGATGGCCGAATGGTGCTCGGGTGCAATGTGGAAAATGTCTCATACGGTTTGGGGCTGTGTGCTGAATGTGTACTGGTCGGTAACCTCTGCGCGTCCGGCGGTGGAAGGTTGCTGGCGATTGCTGTGTGCGATTCGCGCGGGGCTGTTCTGATGCCGTGCGGCCGTTGTCGGCAGCTGCTCTACGAGCACGGAGGCGGCGATCTGCTGGTCGATCACGCGGACGGCCCGATGCCGCTGAAGCGTTTGCTGCCGTTTGCCTTCGGACCCGATGATCTTGCGGCCGGGCGGAAATGATGTGAGCTTTCGCACGGCTTTTTCGTGATACTGGACGTTCGCTCGGCGAGCTGTCCGTCGGCTCGGGAAGGCTGTGAGGTTTGCGTACAGCTGTTGGATTATGAAAAGCCCTGTGGCGCAAAGGCTTACAGTGTTCCCTCGAGTGGTGGCGTGGGTGCATGTGAGCTGCGTTACCTATAGGTGCGGCCGCAAACGGGACGGTAACGGGACCGCGCGGACCGACGCGGGCCCGGGAAGGGGACCGCACAGGCCGGATCGGCGTCCACGGAAGAAGGGCTGTGAGTTGTCCGGCGGGTGCACAGACCTGTTTGCCGGCCGCAAGCGAGTCCTTCCCACACGCGCCGAGGGGCCGTGCGCGGATGGGAATCCTCTGGAAGCCTGTCGGACATGGTGAGTGTGCATTCGGCGGTGTCGGTGATCACGGCCAAGCGTGATGGTGGGGAGTTGTCGGACGAGCAGATCGATTGGGTGGTCGGCGGATTCACGCGTGGGGAGGTGGCCGACGAGCAGATGTCGGCGTTGGCGATGGCGATCCTGCTGCGCGGAATGAATCGGCGAGAGATCGCACGGTGGACGCACGCGATGATCGAGTCGGGGCAGCGGATGAGCTTCGCCGACCTGACGCGCCCGACGGTGGACAAACACTCCACCGGCGGTGTGGGAGACAAGATCACCCTGCCGCTCGCGCCACTGGTCGCGGCGTGCGGCGCGGCCGTGCCGCAGTTGTCCGGGCGCGGTCTGGGACATACCGGCGGCACCCTGGACAAGCTGGAGTCGATTCCCGGGTGGCGAGCCGATATCTCGGTTCCGGACATGCGCCGGGTACTCGCGGATCCGGCGATCGGCGCGGTGATCTGCGCCGCCGGGGCCGATCTGGCGCCGGCCGACAAGCGGCTCTACGCGTTGCGGGACGTCACCGGGACCGTGGAGTCGATACCGCTGATCGCGAGTTCGATCATGAGCAAGAAGATCGCCGAGGGCACCGCGGCGCTGGTGCTGGACGTCAAGGTCGGCGCGGGCGCGTTCATGAAAACGCTCGACGCGGCCCGCGAATTGGCAACGGCGATGGTCGAACTGGGCGCCGACGCGGGCCTGCGCACCGTGGCGCTGCTGACCGGTATGGACACCCCGCTCGGCCGGACCGCGGGTAACGCCCTCGAGGTCGCCGAGGCGGTCGAGGTGCTCTCCGGCGGGGGGCCCGGGGATGTCGTCGAGCTGACCCTCGCCCTGGCCCGGGAGATGCTGGCGCAGGCCGGAATCGATGACATCGATCCGGCCGACGCGCTCGCCGACGGCCGGGCCATGGATCACTGGAAGGCGATGATCCGGGCCCAGGGCGGTGATCCGGACGCCGCCCTGCCCGTTGCCGCGCACACCGAGGTCGTCACCGCCGACCGATCCGGCACACTGACCCGCCTCGATGCGATGGGCGTCGGCCTGGCCGCCTGGAGTCTCGGGGCCGGGCGCGCCCGTCAGGGCGATCCGGTCCAGTTCGGCGCGGGCGTCGAGCTGCACGCCAAGCCCAGCGCGAAGGTTGTCGCGGGACAGCCGCTGCTCACCCTGCACACCGATACACCCGAAGCATTCCCGGCCGCGCTCGCGGCGCTGCGCGATGCCTATGTGATCGACGCCGCGCCGGGGCCGTCCGCTCCGGTCGTGCCGGCTACCGAGTCGACTTCCTCCGCGTCGTCGGCCGGGAATCCGGCCGCGCCCGGCTCGATCGTGCTCGACCGCATCGAGCCCTGAGCGCACTGTGCGCGTGGCTGCCGCGCTCGTGGGTAACTTCTCGGGGACGGGCTGACCCGGCCACTCGTCGACCGCCGGACGCGGACGGCAATTGCCTGGCACCCGAATCCGGCCTGAAGGCGCGGGGCGGCGGGATGAGCTAGCGTCGATACATGACTGGACCGATGCCTTTGACCCTTGCCTCGATCCGCCAGGCCCCGAAGGCCGTGCTGCACGACCATCTCGATGGTGGCTTGCGCCCCGCGACCGTCCTGGAGCTTGCCGCACAGTGCGGTTACGACCAGCTACCCGCGCAGGACGCCGCCGCGCTGGGCAACTGGTTCCGCGATGCGGCGGACAGCGGATCGCTGGAGCGATATCTGGAAACCTTCGCGCACACCACCGCCGTCATGCAGACCCCCGAGGGCCTGCACCGGGTGGCCCGAGAATGCGCCCTGGACCTGGCCGAGGACGGCGTGGTGTACGCCGAGGTGCGTTTCGCGCCCGAACAACATCTGGAGCGCGGCCTGTCCCTGGACGAGGTCGTCGAACACACCCTGGCGGGCTTCCGCGAGGGTGAGCGGCTTGCCGCCGAGGCGGGCATGCCCATCCGGGTCGTATGCCTGCTCACCGCCATGCGGCACGCGGCGCGCTCACTCGAGATCGCGGAGCTGACCGTGCGGTGGCGCGATCGCGGCGTGGGCGGATTCGATATCGCCGGCGCCGAGGCGGGCTACCCGCCGAGCCGGCACCTGGACGCGTTCGAATACATGCGGGCCAACTGCGGGCACTTCACCATCCACGCCGGTGAGGCGTTCGGCCTGCCGTCCATTCACGAGGCCGTCGCGTTCTGCGGCTGTGAGCGGCTCGGCCACGGCGTGCGCATCACCGACGACATCAGCGACTCCGAGTCCGAGCCGAAACTCGGACTGGTCGCCAATTACGTTCGGGACCAGCGGATTCCGCTCGAGCTGTGTCCGTCGTCGAATGTGCAGACCGGCGCGGTGCCCTCCCTGGAGAAGCACCCGTTCGACCTGCTGGCCCGGCTGCGGTTCCGCGTCACGGTCAACACCGACAACCGGCTGATGAGCGACACCAGCATGAGCCGGGAAATGCTCAAACTGGTGAACACCTTCGGCTACGGCTGGAGCGACCTGGAACGCTTCACCATCAACGCCATGAAATCCGCCTTCATCGCGTTCCCCGAACGCCTGCGCATCATCGACGAGGTGATCAAGCCGGGCTACGCGGTGTTGCTGGGGTAGCCCGGGGTCCGCGTCAGGTCGTGGCCGCGGCCGGGCCGTAGCCATGGCGGATCTCGCGGACACGGCCGCCCGCGACCGGAATCTCCCAGCGCCGCAGGAGATCCGGAGTGCTCGCCGCATCGTCGGTGATCACCACGCGGAGTCTGTCGAGCCCCGCGGGGTCGATCGCGGCCAGCTCCGCCGCGGTGAGGACCGCGTGCGACACCCGCTGGCGACGCAGCAGCACGGCCAGGTCCTTCCCGTGGTCGACGGTGGGTGCCGCCACCACCAGGGTCGCGCCACCGCCGACGGCCAGGAGTAGCTCCAGCATCGCCGCGTCGGACGACGGTGTGGCGAAATGCAGGGTGCGAGAACCGCTCGTCACTCGGAAACGCTCTCCCAGTTCCGCGCAGAAACCGGCCAACGCGGCGTGGTCGACGGTGACGACCCGGGACGGGCCGCTCGATCCCGAGGTGCGCACGACACAGGCCGGATGATCGGGACGCAGCGGCCGAGGGCGATCGATATCGCCGATCGGTGCGGGCGACCGGTCGGCGAGTTGCCGGGCGAACTCGTCGGTGCCCAACGTCAACCAGGGCAGCGCATCGGGCAGGTCGACGCCCGGGACGGTCAGTCCCAGCGCCGCGTCCGCGGGCAGGTGACTACTCGGGTCCGCCACGGAGGCCGGATCCACCGGCACGATGGCCGCCCCGGTCTTGACCACGGACCAGATCGCGAGCACCGAGGTCGCCGACCGTGGCATGCCGATCACGACCAGATCCCCCGGCCCGACGCCGCGATCGAGCAGCAGGCGGGCCAGCCGGTTCGACTGCTCGTCCAGTTCGAGGTAGTCGAGCCGGTCCAGCTCCCGGGCGGAATCGTCGACGATCACCGCGACGCCGTCCGGATTGCGGTCCGCGGCCGCGGCCAGCAGATCCGGCAACAGCTCGATTCGCCGCGGCCGGGCCGGTTCCGGTCCGGCGGCCACAAGCGCCCGGTCGCGTTCGCCAGCGTAGAGGACATCGATATCGCAGACGCGTACCTGCGGATCGGCGGCAACACCGGTCAGGATCCGTTCGAACCGGCGACCGAGGCTCTGTATGGTCGGTGCGTCGAAAAGGTCTGTCGCATAGGTGAATACGACGATCAGCTCATCCCGGACACCATCGTCGCGGTGGTGTGGATCGACGATCACCTCCAGATCGAATTTGGCCGTCACCTCGCCGGTGTCCAGCGCCGAGATCCTCAGCCCCGGCAGCTCGAACGCCGGCGCTTCGGTGTTCTGGAACGACAGCATCACCTGGAACAGGGGATGCGCCCCGCCCGCCCGGGCAGGAAGGACCGCGTCGACCACGCGCTCGAACGGAATGTCGGCATGGGCGAATCCGGACAGGTCGACCTCCCGCACAGTGTCGACGAGTGCGGCGAACGGGGCCGACCGGTCCACGGTGGTGCGCAGGGTCAGGGTATTGACGAACATGCCGACCAGATCGTCCAGTACGGCGGCTCCGCGACCCGCGATCGGCGTGCCGATCGCGATATCCGATCCGCCGGACAACCGGGCCAGCAGGACGGCCAGGGCGGCGTGCACGACCATGAACAGCGACGAGTTGTGCTCCTGCGCGATCTGCGCCAGTCGCGTGTGCACGTCCGCGGGCACCGCGAACGCGATGGACGCGCCGCGCTGGGACGCGCGCGCCGGGCGCGGATGATCCAGCGGCAACAGCGATGCGCCGGCTATGCCCGCGAGCTCGCGCTGCCAGTAGGCCAGCTGCCGGGCGGCGACCGAGTCCGGGTCGTCCTCGCTGCCGACGGCCTTGTGCTGCCAGATCGCGAAATCGGCGACCTGCACGGCCAGCGGCGCCCATCTCGGCGGGTCACCCGCGACGCGCGCCAGATATGCGGTCGTGAGATCCCGCGCCAGCGGCGCCATCGACGCACCGTCCGCGCAGATGTGGTGCGCGACGACGACCAGCACGTGCTCGTCCGCGTCGTGGCCGCGGAACAATCGAATCCGGACCGGGGGTTCGGCGGTGACGTCGAAGCCGGTGGTCGCGAGTTCGGCGATGCGGTCGAGGACGCCGTCGGTGGCGTGGTCGACCTGCAACCCGTGCGGCAGCGCCTCGGTCACCGGCAGGATCTGCTGGTACGGCTGCTCGTCGGGGCCGTCGGCCGGATATCTGGTGCGCAGCGCCTCGTGCCGCTCCAGAACGTCCTGAACGGCTTGTGCCAGCGCGGGCACATCCAGCGAGCCGCGCAGGTGCAGCGCGAACGGAATGTTGTAGGCGGGGGATTCGGGGTCGATCCGGTTGAGCACCCACATGCGCAGCTGAGCCAGCGACAGCGGTACGAACTCACCTCGTTCGACCGCCCGGAGCTCGGGGCGCTCGGCCGCATCGTCGCCGCCGGGCACGATCCCCGCTGCCAGGTCGGCGACGACCGGCCGGTCGAACAGAGCCCGCACCGGCACCCGCGTCCCGAGGGCCGCGCTCAACCGGGCCACCGCCCGCGTGGCGACCAGCGAGTTACCGCCGAGTGCGAAGAAGTCGTCGGCCGTGCCCACCCGATCCAGGCCGAGCACCTCGGCGAAGACTCCGGCCACGATCTCCTCGGCAGGCGTGCCCGGCGCGCGGAACTCCCGGAGGCCGAACTCCGGCAGAGGCAGCATTCGGCGGTCCACTTTGCCGCTGGTATTGCGCGGGAATTCGGCGAGTTCGACGATCGTGGCCGGTATCATGTAGGCGGGCAGCGTGCGTGCCAGGGCCGCCAGCGTTTCGGCGGTGTCGTGCCGGGCATCGGGTGCGGGCACCACGTAGCCGACCAGCTGGTCGCCCAGCTGTGAGGGCAGCACCGCGGCCGCGGCCTGTCGCACCGACGGCAACGCCGCCAGCGCGGACTCGATTTCGCCCAGCTCGATGCGCTGGCCCCGGAACTTCACCTGGAAGTCGGTGCGGCCCAGGTATTCCAGTACGCCGTCCGCGCGCCATCGCACCAGATCACCGGTTCGGTACATGCGTCGACCGTCGTCGAACGGGTTGGCCACGAATCGTTCCGCGGTCAGCGCCGCCCGGCGCACATAGCCGCGGGCCAGCTGGTCGCCGGCCAGATACAGCTCACCCCGAACCCCGGCCGGGACCGGCCGCAGGCGTGAATCCAGCACGTACACACCGCAATTCCAGCCGGGCGTGCCGATCGGTATGTCGGTGCGTTCGTCGCCGGAGGCGGTCCGGGAGGTGATCGAGACGGCGGTCTCGGTCGGCCCGTACAGGTTGTGCACGCGAGCGTCGCAGATCGCATGCAGTGCGGCGACGGTCTCCGCGGTCAGCACCTCGCCGCCGTTGATCACGTGCCGCAGGGTCGCGACCGCGGCCGCGTCCACCTGGGCCGCGAACTCCGCGAGCATCGAGGGTACGAAGTCCGTGGCTGTGACTCGTTGCGCGGCAATGGTTTCCGCCAGATATACCGGGTCCCGGTGGCCGTCGGGAGTGGCCAGCACCAGCTTTGCGCCGACGCGCAGCGGCATGAAATAGCCCCATACCGACATGTCGAAGGTGGTGGGCGCCTTCTGCAGATAGGCGTCGTCGGGGCCCAGCGGATGCCGGTCGAGCATCCACGCGAGGTGATTGCCGACCGCGCGGTGCGTTATCGCGACGCCCTTCGGCCGGCCGGTGGAACCGGAGGTGAACAGGACGTACGCCAGATCGTCGGTGCGGGCCGGCCGCAGCAGTTCCGCGGCCCGCACCGGTGTGCTCTCGAATCCGTCCGGCTCGCCGGAGTCGATGCGCAGCACCGCGATTCCGTCCGGCACCGGCACGGAATCCGTGGTGAGCACACACACCGGCTGGGCGGTGTGCAGGATGTACGCGATGCGCTCGGCGGGATGATCCGGATCCACCGGGACGTACGCACCGCCCGCGGCGAGGACCGCGTACATGCCGACGACCAGCTCCGGTGACCGCCGTATCGCGAGGCCGACCAGGCTTTCCGGGCCGACGCCGCGGGAGATCAGCGCACGCGCGAGGCGGTTGACCCGCTCGTCGAATTCCCGGTAGGTCAGTTCCGAGCCCGCATAGGCGATCGCGACCCGATCCGGATGGGCCGACACCGCGCGCCGATAACCGTCCAGCAGCAGCTCCGGCTCGACCTGATGCCGAGAGCCGTTCCACTGCAACAGGATCCGGTTCCGCTCGGCCTCGTCCAGCAGGATGTCGATGCCACCGACCGTGGCCACGGGATCGCCCGAGAGCGCGTCCAGAACACGGACCAGCCGCGCGGCCATGGTTTCCACCTCGCCTGCGGTGAACCGGCCGTTCAGATACCGCCAGGTGATCTCGATCGTCGACCCCGCCGTGACCACCAGGGTCAGGGGGTAGTGGGTGTCGTCCGCCAGTCTCACGCCGGTGACCGACATGCCGTCGATCGAGCTGGTGGCTGCGATCGCCTCGCGGTCGATCGGATAGGACTCGAAGACCAGCAGGGTGTCGAATTGCGCTGCGGCCCCGGCAATCCGCTGGATATCGCTCAGGCCGACCTGATGATGGTCCAGCAATGCCGCCTGGTCGCGCTGCACATCCTGCAGGAACTCACCGACCGTGTGGCGCTCGTCGATCCGCACCCGCACGGGCAGTGTGTTGATGAACAGGCCCACCATGGATTCCACGCCGGGCAGCTCGGCCGGTCTCCCGGATACCGTGGCGCCGAACACGACGTCGTCGCGGCCGGTCAGCCGGCCCAGCAGCAGACCCCACGCCACCTGCAGGACGGTATTCACCGTGACACCGAGTGCCGCTGCGCGCTCGGTGATCCGGCGGGTGCGGCCGGCATCGATCTCGGTGTTCAGCCTGTCGATCCGCGTCCGTTCGCCGGGGCGGGATGGTGACGCCAGCAAGGTCGGCTCGTCGAGGCCCGTCAGCGCCTTCGCCCAGGTCTGTAGCGATGCCTCGCGGTCCCGCCCGGCCAGCCAATTCAGATAGCCACGGTACGGCGCCACCCGCGGCAACCCGCTCTCGTCGCCACGCGATGCGTACAACAGCAGCAGGTCACGCAACAGCAACGGCATCGACCACCCATCCAGCAGGATGTGGTGGGAGGTGATGACCAGGCTCCACTGCTGTTGTGCCGCAACGTCTTCGGTGTGCTCGGTTGCGGTGTCGACCGCAGCGCCGGTGCGATACAGGGTGAATCGCAGCAGCGGCGGCGCCGCGAGGTCGAAGTGGTTCCGGCGATCCGCGTCGACCAACCGCCGCAACTCCGCGCGGCGCTCACCGTCGGGCAGCCCGGTCAGATCCACCTCGCGCCACTGCGCCTCGCTCCGGCTCATGACGAGTTGTACGGCGTTGCCATCCGAATCGGTGACGAACGCCGTCCGCAGATTGGGGTAGCGAGCCAGCATCGCCTGGGCCGCCGTGCGCAGCCGCGCCGTCTCGAGCTCGCCCGCCAGATCCACCGTCGACTGGGTGGTATAGACGTCGACGTCCGAGCCCGCCAGCAGGGCGTGGAAGAGCAGACCGGCCTGAAGCGGCGCCAACGGCCACACATCGGCCAGTGCCGGGTAGTTCCGTTCCCACACCTCGATATCCGATTGGCTCACCCGCACCAGCGGCAGGTCGGACGGTGTGCGCCCGCCCGCGTCCGGGCGCCGCGCGTGCCGCGAGAACGCGGTGAGCGCGGCTGTCCACAGCTGCGCGAACTCCTGCACCCGGTCACGGGAAATCACCTTGGTGGCGAACGCGAACGACGCGGTCAGCTCGGGCCCGTCCGCACCGTCGGCCACGATCGCGTTGATATCGATCACGCCGTTGGCGGGCATATCCGAATCCATCTCGGCGGTCGGTTCGCCCAGGTCGTCGACCGGCATCCAGCCCAGTTCGGCGAGTTCGGCGGGGATCTCGCCCGCGGTGACACGGCCCAGGTAGTTGAAGCCGATCTGCCCGGCCTCGGCCAGTCGTGCGGTGCTGTCCGGGTCGAGATACCGCAGCAGGCCGTAGCCGATGCCGTTGTCCGGCACGGCCAGTAGCTGTTCCTTCACCGACTTAACGACAGCGCCCAGGGCCGGGCCACCCGCGAACGCGTCGTCGAGATCGATCTCGCCCAGCTCCAACCGCACCGGAAACGCGCTGGTGAACCACCCGATGGTGCGAGAAAGATCCGAGCCCGCCACGACCTGCTCCTCGCGACCGTGGCCTTCGAGCTTGATCACTGCCGAACCGCCCTTGTCCAGGCGTCGCCATCGGCTCAGCGCCAATGCCAGCGCCGACAGCAGAGCGTCGGCGACGCCGCCGTGATAGCGGCTCGGGATCGTGGTCAGCACGGCGTTGGTCACCTCGGCGGGCACCGTCACCCGCACGTGGTCGACGGTGGCGAGGGTGTCGATCGCCGGATCGAGGGCGCGGCTGCCCAGTGGCGGGTCGTCGGCGTCGCAAATCTGCTGCCAGAACTCGAGTTCCGCCCGGCGTGCCGGCTCGGTCGCCATCTCGGTCAGCGCGTGTGCCCAGCGCCGCATCGATGTGCCGTTGGCGGGCAAGGACGCCTGCCGGCCGGCGACCAGTTGCGACCACGCCAGCGCCAGATCCGGGATGAGAATGCGCCACGACACGCCGTCGACCACGAAATGGTGTGCGACCACGAGTAATACGTCCCGGCGTCCCGGGGGCGAGTCGGGCTCCGGTGTCGCGAAGGCGAACCAGAGGAACTGCAGCATCACCGCATTCGCCGGATCGAGCCGGCCCAGCGCGCCGTCGTAGGCCGCGCTCGCTCTCCGGGACAGCTCCGCGTCGTCGATGCCGGCGGGCAGCTCGATCCGGTGCACCAGCGCGTCGACATCGACCGCTCCGCGCCCGAGGACCTCGAATGTCCAACTGGCCGTGCTCGATTCGGCTCCGAGCCCAGGATCCGCCGGCTCCCCGGCGCGCAGCCGCGACCGCAGCACATCGTGGTGCGTGATCACCGCGTCGAGGGTGGCTACCAGGGTCTCGCGGTCGATATCGGTCGGCAGGCGCAGCGCCATCGATTGCGAGAACCGTTGCCACGCTGTGCCTTTGGCCAAGGTGGCGGCCATTATCGGCGTCAGCGGAATCGTGCCGACACCGCCTCCGGGCAGTTCGTCCAGCCGGGGCTGCTCCGGATCGGAAGCCGACGTCGCGATTTCGGCCAGCGCGGCAACGGTTCTGTGATCGAACACATCTCGCGGGGTGAACACCACTCCCCGCTTCCTGGCTCGGACCGCCATCTGGATGGACAGGATCGAGTCGCCACCCAGCGCGAAGAAGGAATCGTCGATGCCGACCCGTTCGACACCGAGCACCGCGGCGAAGGCCTCCGCGATAACCGACTCGGTTTCGGTGACGGGAGGACGGAATTCGGCGGTCGCGAAGGCCGGTTCCGGCAATGCGGCACGATCCACCTTGCCGACCGATGTGAGCGGGATCTCGTCCAGCACGGTGATCGATGCCGGCACCATGTACTCCGGCAGACGGTTCGCGACGAACGCGGTGAGTTCGTCGATGTCGAGCGTGCCGCCTTCCCGCGGCATCACGTACGAGACCAGGGCGGTGGCGCCGGAGGGCAGCGTCTTGCCGACGGTTACGGCGAAGCCGATGCCGGGATGGGCGGTGAGCGCGGTGTCGATCTCGCCCAGCTCGATCCGGAAGCCGCGGATCTTGATCTGGAAATCCGATCGGCCCAGATGTTCGAGGGTGCCGTCGGTTTCATTGCGCCGCACGAGGTCCCCGGTGCGATACAGCCGCATCTCCCGCGCGCCGGCCTCGGCTCCGAACGGGTTGGCCACGAATCGCTCGGCGGTCAGACCCGGGCGGCCCAAATACCCCTCGGCCAACGCCGGGCCGGACAGATACAACTCCCCGACGCTGCCGGCCGGGGCCGGCCGCAACCGCGTGTCCAGCACGATTGCCGCCACGCCGGCGATCGCGCGCCCGATCGTCACCGGGCCCTCGGGCGGGATCGGATCACTCAGGGTCGCCAGCACCGTCGCCTCGGTCGGGCCGTACCCGTTGATGAACAGCCGTCCCTCTCGCGCCCACCGCGCCACCAATTCCGGGCCGCACCGGTCGCCGCCCACCTCGACCACTTCCAGGTCGTCGAGTCCGTCCGGATCCAGTGACGCGAGTGCTCCCGGGGTCATCGACAGATGGGTGACACGCTCGCGTCGCAGCAGATCGGCCAGTTCCGGGCCGCCGAATATATCCGGTGGCACCACCACCAGCGTCGCACCCGAGGAGAAGGCCACCAGCAGCTCCTCGACCGAGGCGTCGAAGCTCGGTGACGATGCGTGCAGCACGCGCGAGTTCGGGCTCACTCGCAGCGTCTCCCGTGCCGAGGCCACCAGGCCGCCGAGGCCGGTATGGGTGATCACGACGCCCTTGGGGGTTCCGGTCGAACCCGAGGTGTAGATGATGTACGCCGGATGCCGTGGATCGATGGGGCGTATCCGATCGAGATAGGAGATCGGATGGTCCGGGTTTTCGGCGATACGCGCAGCCTGCGCGGGATCGTCCAGCTCGATCCACTGCACCGCATCGCCCAGCGCGCTCCGGTGCGCCGTCGAGGTCAACCCCAGTACCGCTCCCGAATCCGCGACCATGTGTGCGATGCGTTCGGGCGGATACGCCGGGTCCACCGGCACGAAGGCGGCACCCGCCTTGGCAATCGCCCAGACCGCCACGACCGACTCGACGCTGCGTCGAAGGCCCATCGCCACCGCATCGCCGGCACCGATACCGCGTCCGATCAGCTCACGTGCCAGCCGAGAGGACACCGCGTCCAGTTGCTGGTATGTAAGTTGCCGTTGGTCGGCCGGGTCGCCCGATGGATTGAAGCGAACGGCGATCCGATCGGGGTCCGATTCCACTGCGGCCGTGAGCAGATTCGTCAGGAGCGGAGTATGTGAACGACGATTGCGAGAATGCGGCGAACGACTTTGTCGTGCCATGCCCAGGGCCCTTTCGTACATCCCGACCCGGTGAACCACTTTCACTGGCTGTAGTGAGGTTATTACAGCATGAGAAAGCGGCGGTGCGGAAGGTATTACTCTGGCTGAACAGAGCTGTTCCCACCACTGGAGCGGGCCTCTACCGGGGCGTGTCGGCGCCCCAGCAGCCAGAGTGCTCGAATGACGCCCTGGGAAAGACGGGAATATTGTGGGCGCCGCGGTAAATCCGCAGTCCGGAAACTGCGGCCGAATAAATGGCGAACAAGACCGCGGTTTTCGGGGCGGCGCCGCCCGCCGCAAACCGACCCGATATGAATTCATCGAGTCTGCCGAAGTTTGCGGAAAAGGTTGTCGTCTTCTTCTACGGAAGTGCCGGCCGGTGCCTAATCCTTGTGCAGGCGGGCTTCGAAGGAGCGTTCCAGAGCGCGCCAGGCTTCGGCCTCGGCGGCGAAGGGCGCGCTGGGCGCCAGCCGGCCCGGGTCGGGTTCGAGCAGATACGAGACGTACGAACCGAGTGAGGTGGACTTGGCCAACGCCTGTTCCACGGTGTCGTCGTCGGCGTAATCCGCCGCGTCGGTGAACAATTCGACCGCGAGATCGAGCTGATCGAGATCGACGGCCTCCGGGCCCTCGGCCAGATCGTCGGCCAGGCCGGGCAGGACGTAGACGTTCTCGTCGGAGACCTCCACCTCGAGCGATCCGTCGATCGCCGCCGTGTGCACCTCGCCGTACGTGCTCACCGCGGCCAGATCGTGATCGTGGTCGTCGGCCAGGTAGCGGGCCAGGGCGCGCTCGGAGCCGAAGACCGTGATCTGGCCGTTGCTGCCGAGGAACACCGGCTCGTCGTCGAGATAGCAACGCAGCGTGAAGAATTGGCCTTCCGAGGTGACGATCCGGACCGGGTCGATACCGACTCCGTGCCAGAAGGTCTCGTCCTCGTCCTCGTCCTCTGCGTCCTCGTCTTCGGCGTCGAGGTCGACGTGCTCGATCTCGTCGTCCTCGTCGTTCTCGGCAGCGTCCTCGGCGTCGACGATATTCTGTTCCGCCGCAAGCAGTTCCGCCTCGGCGACCGATACGGCGTCCGCATCGACCTCCGGCGATTTCACCACCCCGTCGATGGCGTCCACGACCGCGTCCCAATCCTTGACGATCGCCGCGCCGATCTGCCCCCACAGCTCCTCGCCCTCGCGGCCGAAGAACGCGGTCACGCCCGCGGGCAGCGTGCCGATCTCCGGATGCGAGTCGAAGAACTTGGTCACCACCTCGAGTTCGCAGACATCGCCGATCGTGCGAGCCATATCGAGCGTCGCCTCGAGTTCGGCGACGACATCGGGATCGGGATCGCCCGCCGCCAGCTCCGGCACCGCGACCAGATCGAAGATGTGCTCGTCCTCGGGCTCGAGCTCCGCGGCCGACAACTCGGCGACGACCTTCCACGCCGGATGGTCGACCAGATCGTTGTCGTCGTTGGTCCGGATGAACGCGACCAGCTCCGCGACCGAGTCGAACCCGTACAGCGCGTCCTCGTGTCCGAGGAATGCCTCCCACTCGTCCTCACCGTCGCGCCAGCGCGGTGCCCATAGGGTGACGAGATCGCCGTCGGTCAGGCCGAGCTCGATCGGGACGATGTCTCCAGAAGCCATGACCGTGAGCCTATCGACCCTGCGCCTGTGGCACTATTCGGCCCGCCCCCCAACATTTCCCGCCGGCGGTGCGGTGAAGCTCGAATTGAGCGTCGCCACGACCGCCGAGCGCTGTTCGCCCGCATCCTGGGCGGCCTGTGTACAGGCCTGGATGATGGCTTGGCCCACCTCGGCGGGCGGACGGGAGGTGATCGACTCGGCGAGTTGCAGCCCGACCAGGGCGCCGTCGCTGTTCACCTCCACGCTGATCAGACCGTCGTCGGTGGTGTGCCTGCCGCGCACCTGGCCGAGGCCGTGCAGCGCGGCCTCGAGGGCCTCCAGCTTCTCGGTCGCCGCGGCGACGAGAGCGTCCATCTCAGCACTCATACCCTCAGACCTGCCTCATCCAGCTCGTTGGCCCGGTGTCCTCGTCGTCCATGCGGTCCAGCTCGTCCACGGCGGTCTGGCGGGTGGGCAGGCCGAGCTTGTCCAGGATCTCCACCGGCATGCCGGACTCGGCGAGCAACTCCCGCCGCCGCGCCTTGGCCACGATCGCCGAACGCTTGGTCAGGCGCAGGATCTCGGCGGCCAGAGCCGCTGCGCCGTAACGGTATTCGCTGCGCTCGAACTTGATCTCCACCGGCATGCCCTGATCGGTCGCCCGCACGGTGATGGTCCCGGAACGATTGGTGCTCGAGGCGACCGTGACGTTCGGGATCTCCTTCTGCGGCTGCGGCGCGCTCATGACGTGGGCCTGTAGAAGCCGTGGAACGCCATTCCCATGTTCTCCGTTCGAATCGCGTCGATCTGTACCGGATCTCCGGCCTCGACCATCTTTCCGTTACCCACCACCATGGCGACGTGACCATCCCAGATGGCCAGGTCGCCGGGCATCACATCGCCGGGGGCGACCCGTGTGGCGCCCTGACTCTGATCGGCCGCCAGGCGGGGCAGGTCGACACCGGCCTGGCCGTACGCGTATTTCGTCAGACCACTGCAATCCAGGCCCTGACCGGGGGTGTTACCGCCCCACACATAGGGCGTGCCGCAGCAGCCGATCGCCGCCTTCACCGCGGTGGCGGCCTTCTGGTTGGGCGCTTCGACCTGGGTGCCGTCCGGCAGCGTGATCATCACGCCGCCGTTCTTGGTGGTCTTGTCAGTGCTGCTGTTGGCCGCGGTGGAGGTTTTCGAAGACTTGGCCGAGGCCGGGGTGGTCATCGAGCTGACCGCCGAACCGCCGCTGGACAGTACGCCGCCGAGCAGGGACGAGGCCGTCTCCACGCCGCTGCCGGCCTGGGAGATCAGCGAGGCCGTGTTGACCGGGGCGGCGACTGCGGACGGGGTGGACGGGGGCGGGGTCAGCTGGGTCATCGAGGCGGTGTGCGTGTCGAGATCCGAGCGCACCTGCCCGACCACGCCCACCGCCTGGCCGAAGTGGTCGATCGCGGAGGTGACGACCGTGGTCAGGCCCACGGGCGTGGTCGCCGCGGGGCCCAGCACGTTCACCTGGTGCACGAAGTCCTGCAGTATTCCGGCGAGTTTCTGCTGGCCGGTCTGCACCGTGGCGGCGGCCTGGCTGACCACGTCGGCCATGCTCGTGCCGCGATCGGAGATGTTCGCCGCTGAGGTCTGCACCTGCATCGCCTTGTCCATGGCGGCGTCACCGGCGCGGCCGTTCCAGGCGTCGGTCATCTGGTTGATGCTCGTACTACCGGCCCGGTGGATGCCGTCCAACGTCGCCGAGGTCCGGCGCAGCGCATCCGCGGGGCCGCCGGCGGGCAGCACGCCGGTGCCGAAACTGGCGACCAGATCCACCAGCGGTCTGGCCAGGGCGTCGAGATCGATCCCGGCGATCATGCCTGCAACTCTTCCTGTACGGCATGCATGGCGGTGACGCGCTCGGCATCGTTCTCCGCGTAGCTGACCGAGGCGCCGGCCGCGGCGGTGCCCACGGTGCCCAGTACCGCGGACAGCTGCCCGATCGACGCCACGTGCCCGGCGTGGGCGGCGGAGTACGCGGTGAGGAAATCGCCCCCGACGAGCCCGAAGATCGGGCCGAGCAGGGCCGGATCGGCGGCCGCCGCCGCGGTTGCGGCCGAGGCCATTTCACCGGCCAGTCCACCGGCTGTCGCACCGTAGGCGGCAAGGCCCTCGGTGTCGACCGAGATCTTTGGCATCACAATCCCCCATCGTGCTGGTCTGGTGGCAGATTACGTCATCCGAGTGGTTTGACGCAGGCGCCACGAGAACGGTTCCACTCCGCGAGCGGAAAAACCCGGACGGAGTGCGGGCCGAGCCCCGGTGCAAACCTTATCGTTCCCTCATGCGAACGCACACCGTGGATCATCCGCTCGCTTCGGCTCTGCTGACCATCATGCGCGACGCGCGCACCCCCAACCCGGCTTTCCGTGGCGCACTGCGGGATCTGACCGGAATCCTCATCTACGAGGCACTGCGCGAGGCCCCGCTGACGACGTTCGAGATCAGCACGCCGGTAGCGGACACCGAGGGTGTGCGGCTGGCGCATCCGCCGCTGCTGGTGCCGGTGTTGCGGGCCGGGCTCGGCATGGTGGACGCCGCCAGTGAGCTGATCCCCGAATCGCGCGTCGGCTTCGTCGGCATCGCCCGCGACGAGCGCACCCATCAGCCGGTGCCGTACATGGAGTCGCTGCCCGAATCCCTGGCCGGGGTACCGGTATTCGTGCTGGACCCGATGCTGGCCACGGGCGGTTCGATGCGGCACACCCTGGAATTGCTGGCCGCCCGCGACGCCACCGACATCACGGCGGTGTGCGTCGTCGCCGCGCCCGAGGGCGTCGCGGCGCTCGAGCGGTCCGGGCTGCCGGTCCGGCTGGTCACCGCGACGATCGATACCGGACTCAACGAAAACGCCTATATCGTCCCGGGTCTGGGCGATGCGGGCGATCGCCAGTTCGGTCCACGCTGAGCCGCTCGGCCTACCGGAGGCTCTCGAAATACTTGCGCAGATCGGACAGGCGTTGTGCGGCAGCAAGTTTCGCCTCGGGCAACGCCGCCCGGGAGGATACCTGCTCGATCACCTCGAGGTAGCACTTGAGCTTGGGCTCGGTGCCCGAGGGACGCACCACGATGCGCTGGGTGTCCGCCTCGAAGATCAGCGCGTCGGTGCGCATCGGCCCGCGCACCCGGGCCAGATCGGTGCATACGACCGGCGTCCCTGCGATGGCGTCCGGCGGATTCTCCCGCAGCCGTTCGAGAACCGCTGCGGCTTCGTCCTGATCGGCAAGCCGCAGGGCCACCTGGTCTCCGGCGTGCAGGCCGAATT
>CBJNFW010000055.1:0-34568 GCA_966435935.1 uncultured Nocardia sp. | reverse complement strand
TCGTCTTTCCTCTTGCGGCGCACTGGGTGTGGGGCGGCGGATGGCTCGCGGGGCGGACCCGATAGTCTGGTATACGGTCCGGGGCCATCCTGCTCCGGGTGTGATGACCAGCACAGACAAGGATTCCACACCGCTATGACATCCCGCATCGAGCTCGCCCGCGTCGATCTGCGCGGTCGTACTCCCACCGCCGCCGAGCTGCGCACCGCGCTGCCGCGCGGGGGAGTCGACGTCGACTCGGTGCTGCATCATGTGCGGCCGGTCGTGGACGCGATCCGCGATCGGGGTGTCGAAGCGGCACAGGAGTTCAGCGCGAAGTTCGACGGTGTCGCGCCCGCCTCGATCCGGGTGCCCGCCCGGGAACTGGACCGTGCGCTCGCCGAACTGGATCCGGCCGTGCGCGCCGCGCTGGAGGTCGCCATCGTGCGGACCCGCAAGGTGCACGCCGATCAGCGCCGCACCGACACCACAACCGAGGTGGTGCCCGGTGGCACCGTCACCGAGCGCTGGGTTCCGGTCGAGCGCGTCGGGCTGTATGTGCCCGGCGGGAACGCGGTCTATCCCTCCAGCGTCGTGATGAACGTGGTGCCCGCCCAGGCCGCCGGGGTCGGCTCCCTCGTGGTGGCCTCGCCGCCACAGGCGCAGTTCGGCGGGCTGCCGCATCCGACCATCCTGGCCGCGGCGAAACTGCTCGGCGTGCAGGAGGTTTGGGCCGTGGGCGGTGCCCAGGCCGTGGCCCTGCTGTCCTACGGCGGCACCGATACCACCGGATCCGAGCTGGAACCGGTCGCTATGATCACCGGCCCCGGCAACATCTACGTCACCGCCGCCAAACGCCTGTGCCGCGGCCTGGTCGGCATCGACGCCGAGGCCGGGCCCACCGAGATCGCGATCCTGGCCGACGCCACCGCCGATCCGGTGCACGTGGCCGCGGATCTGATCAGCCAGGCCGAACACGACGTGCTCGCTGCCAGCGTCCTGGTCACCGACAGCGCCGCGCTGGCCGATGCGGTCGAGGCCGCGGTGAACGCGCAGCTCGAGGTCGTCAAACATCGCGAGCGGGTGGGAGAGGCGTTGTCGGGCAGGCAATCCGGCATCGTCCTGGTCGACGATATCGATCAGGGCCTGCGCGTGGTGGACGCCTACGCCGCCGAACACCTCGAGATCCAGACCGCAGACGCGGCCGCGGTGGCGGCCCGAGTCCGCAGTGCCGGAGCGATTTTCGTCGGCGCGTGGTCGCCGGTGAGCCTGGGCGACTACTGCGCCGGATCCAATCACGTCCTGCCGACCGCCGGATGTGCCCGGCACTCCTCGGGATTGAGCGTGCAGACCTTCCTGCGCGGCATCCACGTCGTGGAGTACTCCGAGGCCGCGCTGAAAGATGTCGCCGGTCATGTGGTCGCGTTGTCCAAGGCCGAGGATCTGCCCGCACACGGACAGGCCGTGCAGGTTCGATTCGAGGCGCTGTCATGACGAGTGTGACGAACATCCCGGGTTCGGCGGTATCCCTGGACGATCTGCCGTTGCGGGAGAACCTGCGCGGTAAATCCCCTTACGGCGCACCGCAACTGACCGTTCCGGTGCAGCTGAACACCAACGAGAACCCGCATCCGCCCAGCCGGGCGCTGGTCGACGACGTGGCCGAATCGATCCGGGCCGCGGCGGCGGACCTGCATCGTTACCCGGACCGCGACGCGGTCGCGCTGCGCACCGACCTGGCCGCCTACCTGACCCGCCAGACCGGCGTCGCCCTGGACGTGTCGAACGTGTGGGCCGCCAACGGTTCCAACGAGGTCCTGCAGCAGTTGCTGCAGGCATTCGGCGGGCCCGGCCGCAGCGCCATGGGGTTCGTGCCGTCGTATTCGATGCACCCGATCATCTCCGAGGGCATCGACACCGAATGGGTGGAGGCCAAGCGCGACGCCGATTTCGGCCTCGACGCCGACTACGCGGTGGCGCACATCGCCGAACGTCGTCCCGATGTGGTGTTCGTGACCAGTCCGAACAATCCGACCGGGCACAGCATCGCCCAGGCGGATCTGGTCCGGATCCTGGAGGCGGCGCCGGGCATCGTCATCGTCGACGAGGCGTATGCCGAATTCTCCGGTGCCCCCAGCGCGATCGAGTTGATCGACCGGTTCCCGGCCAAGCTGGTGGTCAGCCGCACGATGTCCAAGGCGTTCGCCTTCGCCGGCGGCCGGCTCGGCTATCTGGCCGCCGCACCCGCGGTCATCGACGCCATGCTGCTGGTACGCCTGCCCTACCACCTGTCGGTGGTCACCCAGGCCGCGGCGCGGGCGGCGCTGCGGCATGCCGACGAAACCCTGGCCAGTGTCGCGGAATTGGCGGTGCAGCGCGATCGGGTCGCGAAAGCGCTGGGGGAGATGGGATTCCGGGTCGCGCCGAGCGATGCCAACTTCCTGCTGTTCGGAGCGTTCGCGGACGCGCCGCGCGCCTGGCAGCGATATCTGGACGAGGGCGTGCTGATTCGCGACGTCGGCATTCGGGGACATCTGCGCGTCACCATCGGCCTCACCGCCGAGAACGACGAATTCCTGCGCGTCAGTGCGATTCTGGCGGAGACCGAGCGGGTGATCCGGTGACCGCGACTACCGATACGAGTCCCGAGGCGAGAGCGAGTATGCACCGAACCGCGCGGGTGGAGCGCACCACCAAGGAATCCAGCATCGTGGTCGAGCTGGATCTGGACGGCACCGGCCGCACCGAGGTCTCCACGGGCGTCCCCTTCTACGACCACATGCTCACCGCGCTGGGCGCGCACGCCAGTTTCGATCTGACCGTGCGCTCGCAGGGCGATATCGAGATCGAGGCGCACCACACCGTCGAGGACACCGCGATCGTGCTCGGGCAGGCGCTCGGGCAGGCGCTGGGCGACAAGAAGGGCATCCGGCGGTTCGGCGACGCGTTCATCCCCATGGACGAGACGCTGGCGCACGCGGTGGTGGACGTGTCCGGCCGGCCGTACTGCGTGCACACCGGGGAGCCGGATCACCTGCTGCACACGATCATTCCCGGTTCGGCGGCCTCCGGCTCGGCGAGTTCGGCGCTGCGCCCCGGGGCGCCCTACTCCACGGTGCTGAATCGTCACGTGTTCGAATCCATCGCGCTCAACGCGCGGATCGCACTGCACGTGCGGGTGCTGTACGGCCGCGATCAACATCACGTCACCGAGGCCGAATTCAAGGCCGTGGCACGGGCTCTGCGCGCCGCGGTCGAATTCGACGCGCGGGTCAGCGGCGTGCCCTCGACGAAGGGGACGCTGTGACGAGTTCTGCGGGCCGCTCGCCCAGTGTCGCGCTGCTGGACTACGGTTCGGGCAATCTGCATTCGGCCAACCGCGCCCTGATCCGCGCCGGCGCCGAGGTCACCGTCACCGCCGATGCCGAAACCGCCTTGGCCGCGGACGGTTTGGTGGTGCCGGGAGTGGGAGCCTTCGCCGCCTGCATGGCCGGACTGCGCGCGGTGCGCGGTGAACGCATCATCGGCAAGCGTCTCGCGGGCGGTCGTCCGGTGCTGGGTATCTGCGTCGGAATGCAGATCCTGTTCGAACGCGGCGTGGAATTCGGTGTGGAGACCGAGGGCTGCGCGGAATGGCCCGGCACGGTGGAGCGGTTGGCCGCGCCGGTGCTGCCGCACATGGGCTGGAACACCGTGCGCACCCCCGCGGACAGTGTCCTGTTCGCGGGGATGGACGAGCAGACCCGGTTCTACTTCGTGCACTCCTATGCCGCCCAGCGGTGGGCCTGGGACGACGCGGACAGCGCGATTCCCGCCGCGAAGCTCACCTGGGCCGACCACGGCGGGCCCTTCCTGGCCGCGGTCGAGAACGGTCCGCTCAGCGCGACGCAGTTCCATCCGGAAAAATCCGGTGACGCCGGTGCGCGACTGCTGCGCAACTGGGTGAACTCGCTGTAGTTCCCGGTTCGTTGCCGGGGTCGCCGACCGATTCCGGTTAGGGTCGGAACGGTCGGGGACCCGGTCGCGAAAGGGGCTGTTGTGAGTGATCTCGAGAGCGTTTCCGGCACGGGTGCGGTGCCGTCGTGAACATCCTGGCCACGGCATTCGACCTGCCGATGTGGCTGGCCTACATCAATACCGGCTCGACGGGGATTCCGCTGCTGAGCGGTTCGGCGTCGGGGTCGGCGGCGGCCGGCTCCGCTTAGCGGATCCGGCTCAGGCCGGTGGTACCGGATCGACGCGTTCGGCCAGCCAGCGGCCGCCGACGTTGTCCAGGCTCACGTGCATCACGGTGCGTCCGGGGCGAGGCAGGCCCAGGGTCGCGTCGCTGCGCGTGGTCTGGGCCACCGACACCACGATCTGCGCGTGGGCGGGGTCGGAGGTCTGCGTACTGCACTCGATGGACAGCACATCGGAGCTGGTGTGCGTCCCGAGCACGCGATTGCGCCGGTCCGCGCTGGAGTTCTGGAACTCGTCGTGGAACGCGCCGGTCGAGTTGTCCAGGACGCGCTGGTTGTACGCGTCGTAATCGGTGAAGGTGTAGGTCGTGAGCTGGCGGCCGAATTCGCAGGCGGCCATCTGCGCCGGATCGGTCGCGTCGGCGGCGGCGGGCCCGGCCAGCAGGCCGCCGACGGGAATCACGCCGATACCCGACGCGGCCAGCGCGACCATGCCGATACCCGTTGCCGGGCGTGGCAGGCACCTGTGTCGCAGCGTTTTCCGGGACATGACCGCACCCCTTGTGTTGCTCGACGATGCTATGCGAAACCCGTGTCCTCGCCCCCGGCGCACGGGATCCGACCGTCGGTGCGGATCTCGCGCATGCAATGACACGCGCCCATTTCATATTGCCCAGCGAACGGCTCCGCAAACCTGTTCACCGGTCCAGCTCGCCGCCCGGGCGTGTCGTCCGGTTCGCGGACGTCCGCCCGCCGAGCCGAGAACGCTGCGCCGTCGCGCGGGGCGTTCTCGGCCGGGCACGGAGTCCGTTCGACGTCGCGGGCCTGCTGCGGGCCCGGCCCGGAGCCGGGAGCGGCGTGGTTGCCCAGTAGGCTACTGCCGTGAATCTTGTGCTGCTCCCCGCCGTCGATGTCGCCAATGGTGAGGCCGTCCGCCTGGTCCAAGGGGAGGCGGGCAGTGAAACGAGTTACGGATCGCCGCGCGAGGCCGCGCTGTCCTGGCAGCAGGCCGGCGCCGAATGGGTCCATCTGGTCGATCTGGACGCGGCGTTCGGACGCGGCTCCAATCGCGATCTGATCGCCGAGGTGGTCGGCGAACTCGACGTGAAGGTCGAACTGTCCGGCGGCATCCGCGACGACGAATCGCTGAAGGCGGTCCTGGCGACCGGATGCGCCCGGGTGAACCTGGGCACCGCCGCGCTGGAGGATCCGGCGTGGGCAGCCCGCGCGATCGGCGAATACGGCGACCGGATCGCCGTCGGCCTGGATGTGCGGCTGACCGAGGGCGAATACCGGCTGCGCGGGCGCGGCTGGGTCAGCGACGGCGGCGATCTGTGGGAGGTGCTCGAGCGGCTCGAGCGGGACGGCTGCACACGCTACGTCGTCACCGACGTCACCAAGGACGGCACCCTCACCGGGCCGAATCTGGACCTGCTGCGCGAGGTCTGCCAGGCCACCGACGCACCGGTGATCGCTTCCGGCGGCGTGTCCACCCTGGACGATCTGCGCGCCATCGCCGGGTTGGTGCCCGAGGGCGTCGAGGGCGCGATCGTCGGAAAGGCCTTGTACGCCGGGCGCTTCACGCTGCCCGAGGCGTTGGACGCGGTGGGCGGCGTGATCGGCCGGGGACCGGAGGCGGCAGCGGAACGTAACCACGCAGGCACCACGAGCACGCCCGATGGACACTGAGGTGGTAACCGCTGAACCCGACCGCCAGGCGCTGCTCGCCATCGCGAGCGAGATATTGGATTCGGCCACAGCGCGTTTCGTCCAAGGGCTCGGCGCGCCCAGCGCGGTCGAGAAGGGACGCGGCGATTTCGCCACCGCCCTGGATCTGGAACTCGAGCGGACGCTGTCCGACGCACTGCTCGAGCGCACCGGAATCGGTGTGCACGGTGAGGAATTCGGCGGCCCCTCACTCGAGTCGGGTACCGCGTGGGTCCTGGACCCGATCGACGGGACGTTCAATTACTCGGCGGGACATCCGCTCTCGGGCATCCTGCTGGCACTGGTGCACGAGGGGACGCCGGTGCTCGGCCTGACCTGGCTGCCGCTGCTGGGCCGCCGCTATGCCGCCGCGGTCGACGGTCCGTTGCTGCTGGATGGAAAACCGATGCCGCCCTTGGCCTCTGGAACCCTCGCCGAATCGATGATCGGTTTCGGCGCGTTCAACGTGGACTCGCGCGGCCGCATTCCGGGCCGGTTCCGCTTCGACCTGCTGGGTGCGCTGAGCCGGCTGTCCGGCCGGGTGCGCATGCACGGCTCCACCGGAATCGATCTGGCCTTCACCGCTTCGGGCGTGCTGGGCGGCGCGGTCGTGTTCGGACATCACCCGTGGGACAACGCCGCCGGGGTCGCGCTGGTGCGCGCCGCGGGGGGAGTGGTGACCGACCTGCGCGGGCAGCCGTGGACCCTCACCTCGCGATCGGTGCTCGCGGCCGCGCCGGGAGTGCACGAGGAATTGCTGGAGATGATCAACACCGCGGTCGACGAGGCCGCCGGGGAGGCGAACCGATGACACTGGCCGTGCGAGTGATTCCGTGCCTGGATGTCGACGCCGGACGCGTCGTGAAGGGCGTGAACTTCGAGAACCTGCGCGACGCGGGCGATCCGGTGGAACTGGCCGCCGCCTACGACGCCCAGGGCGCGGACGAGCTGACCTTCCTGGACGTCACCGCCTCCACCGGCGACCGCGGCACCATGATCGATGTGGTGACCCGCACCGCGGAGCAGATCTTCATCCCGCTCACCGTGGGCGGCGGCGTGCGCACCGTCGACGATGTGGACCGGCTGCTGCGTGCCGGCGCGGACAAGGTGTCGGTGAACACCGCCGCCATCGCGAATCCGGAGATCCTGCGGCAGATGTCCGAACGGTTCGGCTCGCAGTGCATCGTGCTGTCCGTGGACGCCCGCACCGTGCCCGAAGGCACCGAACGCACCCCCTCGGGCTGGGAGGTCACCACGCACGGCGGTAAGCGCGGCACCGGGATCGACGCGGTCGAGTGGGCCGTGCGCGGTGCGGAACTGGGCGTCGGGGAGATCCTGCTGAACTCGATGGACGCCGACGGCACCAAGGCGGGTTTCGATCTGCGGATGCTGCGGGCCGTGCGCGCCGCGGTCTCGGTCCCGGTCATCGCCAGCGGCGGTGCGGGCAAGGTGGCGGATTTCGCGCCGGCGGTACAGGCCGGCGCCGACGCGGTGTTGGCGGCGAGCGTATTCCACTTCGGGGATCTGACCATCGGACAGGTCAAGGACGCCATGCGCGGCGAGGGCATCACCGTCCGCTAGCGTGGTGGCGTGAGTCTGGATCCCGCCATCGCCGCCCGCCTCAAACGCAACGAGGCCGGACTGGTCGCCGCCGTAGCGCAGGAGCGGGGCAGCGGTGACGTGCTGATGATGGCCTGGATGGACGACGAGGCACTGGCCCGCACCCTGGCGACGCGCAAGGCCACCTACTATTCGCGCTCGCGTCAGCAGTACTGGGTCAAGGGCGAGACTTCCGGGCACACCCAGTATGTGCACGAGGTGCGTCTGGATTGCGACGGCGACACCGTGCTGCTGATCGTCGATCAGGAGGGCGCGGCCTGCCACACCGGTACGCACACCTGCTGGGATTCCGACATCCTGCTCAGTGATCGGAGCTGAGCCGGTCGCGGGTACGCCGCCGCGGGTGAACCGGGGGCCTCACTCCGAAGCTGATTCGCTGGGCTGAGCCGCAGACGGGCGTCCGTTGGTACGCCCGAGCCCGCGGGTGAGCCCGGCCTCGAGTTGCGCGACCATGGCCTGGCCGAGTTCCGCGAGCTGTTCGGTCTGCTGCTCGTCGAGTCCGTCCAGGACCAGCCCGCGCACGGCCTCGAGATAGCCGGGGGTGGCCTGCTGCACCTTCAGATACCCGGTTTCGGTGAGTACCGCGTCCGCGCCCCGGCGACCCGTGGACATCTCCCGCTCGGCCCAGCCGAGCCGCTCCAATTTGGTCACCACATGGGACAGGCGAGATAGCGAAGCGTTTGCCCGAGAGGCCAGTTCGCTGAGCTGAAGTCGGCGTTCGGGTTCGGCGGCCAGTAGCTCGAGGACGAGGTACTCGAAGTGGGTGACACCCGATTCGCGCTGCATCTGCGTATCCATGGCGGCGGGCAGCCGGGTCGTGAGCGCGACAAGAATTCGCCACGCTCGCTGTTCGGTGGGGTTCAGCCACTTCGTCACTTCGAGCCTCTCTTACAGCCAAGTGACGTGATCTGGTTAGCGAAACTGGTTGGTCTTGAACGGTCAATCCACGGTCACCTGCAGACACGTAGTTTGCCATGATTTCGCTCGATGGTCACGGATGTTGTGAATGACGTGACATCTCTCACCCGTTGCGCTCCACGTCGGCGGGCTGGACCGACGGCGGCGGTGAGCTGGGGTCCTTGCGATGCCGCCCGGCGTGCCGCGTGCGCCAGCGCCAGCGCATCCGCAGGAACAACGCGAGAAGAAAAAGAATGGCGGCGACTATGGCGCCGGTCAACGTCGCGCCGCGAAAACCCGGCGCCTGGACGTCCAGCACGCGCTCCCCGGCATGGGCCGCGCCGCTGCCGCCCCAGACGATGGTGAGCGTCATCAGGTTCGGCAGGGCGATCACCAGTGCGAGCACGGCCGCGCATCCGGCCATGAACCGCCCGCCCCTACGCCGCCAGACCGCGACGACGGCCATCAGCAGGAAAAGCGGGATCGCCGTGCAGAAGAATCCGAACCCCAGACCCGACCAGATTCCCTTGGCGAAACTGCCGTGCCCGGACATGCTCGCGATGCGCTGTGCCCACCAGCGCGGAATGAACGAGGCCAGGATGAAATAGGCGACGACCAGCGCCACGATCACGGCGGCAATGCCGATGATCCGATTCCGCCGCGTATTGGTGCTGGATGATTGCTCCGCACTTTGCGAGGTCATGTGACCAGCGTAGGCGGAATTTGCCGAAGTACCGGGCGCGGCACACGCCCGGTATCGGAAAGCCGGTCAGACTCCCAGCAGTGTGGCCACTTCCGGATTCTTGATCTGCATGACGTCCAGGATGCCGTGCGCCTTCAGGAACGGCCTGAGCTCCTTGATGCGATCGGCGTGCTCGGCGTACTCGTCCGGGAATTTGCGCCGGTCCAGGCTCTCCAGAGCCTTGGCGTAGGTGACGAAGGAGGCCAGGGCATCGGACCGGGTACCGCCGGTCTGCGGGCTGCGCGGCATCGTCCGGGGCGCCTGACCGGGCATCGCGCCCAGCGGCTGCGACGGGAACCGGGGGGCCTCGGGTGCGATCGGTTGCGAGGGGTACATCGGTCTACGAACTCCGCTCTGTCTCGTGTGCCCTGCCGCCGCGCTGATCAGGCTCGCGCGTCGCGCAGGGCATGAAATATCCGCTTGGTCTAGCTGCTGGTGGAACGGGGACCGGAACCTCTCGGCATCGATCGCCGATCGGCCCGGTCCGGTAGAGCATTTCCTGGAACTCGGTGCTGCCCAGGGTTCGACTGCGTCCGATGGCCCGCCCGGAAGAGCTCGGCGAGCGGACTTCGTCGGGTGCGGGTTCGGCGCATCCGCCGCCGATGACCTCGTTCGGCCGCGAACGGCGTTCGTAAGGGTAGCGCCCGGGACGCCCGCGCATGGTGCGAACCGGGCAGCCCGGATATGGGCCGCGGGAATCTCGGTTGCCCGTTGCTGAAATGATGGGCGGTATGCACGGCGCAACCGATCGTCCGGGGACATCGACCACCACCACCCGCGAACACTTCCGTGCTCTCGCGGCCGAGCACCGTGTGGTACCGGTGACTCGAAAGGTGCTGGCGGACTCCGAAACTCCGCTTTCGGCCTACCGCAAGCTGGCCGGCGACCGGGCGGGCACCTTCCTGCTCGAGTCGGCCGAGAACGGCAGATCGTGGTCGCGATGGTCGTTCATCGGCGCGGGCAGTCCGGCCGCGCTGACGGTGGTGGACGGTGCGGCGGCGTGGTACGGCGCGACCCCCGCCGACGCCCCGTCCGGCGGTGATCCGCTGCGCGCTCTGCGGGACACGCTCGAGCTGCTGCGCACCGAGCGGTTCCCGGATCTGCCGCCGCTGACCGGCGGGCTGGTCGGTTACCTGGGCTACGACATCGTGCGCCGGCTGGAGCGGCTGCCCTCGCTGGCGCAGGACGATCTGCACGTTCCCGAGATGGTGATGTTGCTGGCCACCGACCTGGCGGCCTTCGACCACCACGAGGGCGCGATCACCCTCATCGCCAACGCGGTCAACTGGAACGGCACCGACGAGCGCGTCGACGAGGCGTACGACGACGCGGTCGCGCGTCTGGACCGGATGACCGTCGCCCTGGCCGCACCGGCCGAGTCCACGGTTTCGGTGTTCGACCGGCCCGAACCGGAGTACCGGCGGCAGCGCAGCAGCCAGGAGCACCACGCGGGCGTGCGCCGGCTGGTCAAGGAGATCGAGGCCGGTGAGGCGTTCCAGGTGGTGCTCTCGCAGCGATTCGAGATGGACTACGACGGCAGCCCGCTGGATCTGTATCGGATGCTGCGGGCGTCGAATCCGAGTCCGTACATGTACCTGATGCACGTTCCGGACGCGGCGGGACAGACCGCGTTCACGATCGTCGGCTCGAGCCCGGAAGCGCTGGTGACCGTCAAGGACGGCGTCGCGACCACCCACCCGATCGCGGGTACCCGGTGGCGCGGGGCCACCACCGAGGAAGATCTGCTGCTCGAGAAGGACCTGCTGGCCGACGAGAAGGAGAATGCGGAGCATCTCATGCTCGTCGACCTGGGCCGCAACGATCTGGGCCGGGTGTGCCGCCCCGGGACGGTCCGAGTCACCGACTATCGCCACGTCGAGCGGTACAGCCATGTGATGCATCTGGTCTCCACCGTCTCCGCGCAGCTGGCCGAGGACCGCATCGCCCTGGACGCGGTGCAGGCGTGCTTCCCGGCGGGCACGCTGTCCGGTGCGCCCAAGGTCCGGGCGATGGAGCTGATCGAGGAGTTGGAGCCGACGCGTCGCGGGGTGTACGCCGGAGTGGTGGGGTATCTCGACTTCGCCGGTGACGCCGATACCGCGATCGCCATCCGCACCGCGGTGCTCAAGGACGGCATCGCCTATGTGCAGGCCGGCGGCGGCATCGTCGCGGACTCCGAACCCGAATACGAGGACACCGAGTCCCGCAACAAGGCGATGGCGGTGCTCAAGGCCGTCGCGGCAGCACGCACGGTCCGCGCCTTCGCCCCCGAACAGGGCACGGCGAGCTGAGGTGAGTTCCGCGGATTCCGAACCGGCCCAGTCGAATTCGGCCCCCGAGAACTCTGCGTCGGCCTCCGGTGCGGATGGCGTGAACACCGACGCGGCGCGGGCGCGGACCGATGCCGCACAGGCGCGGACCGATGTGGCGCAGGCCAGGACCGACGCGGCGCAGGCCGGAACCGATGGCGAGCAGGCCCGAGCCGACGCGGCCGTGGTGCGAGGGGACGCCGCGCGGGCCCGCGCGGAGGGTGTGTCGCCCGAGGCCGGTCAGGCCCGCGTCGAGCCGGCACCGCCCGGCGCCGAGCGCGCCGCCCGCGCCGACGACGACGCTCCCGAGCGGCCGCAAGCCGCCGGGCGGCGAAAGAACCCGATCGGGCCGGTGGTGTTGCTCGTTTCGGCGGCGGCGGCGCTGTGGGCCGCGTCGCGCATGACCTGGGTGACGATCGTGTCCTCCGACGGGCTCACCGAACCGGCCACCCATCGGCTCGACGGCGGCGTGTGGTTCGGCGCGCTGACCCCGGTGGCTCTCGTCCTGCTGGCCGGTGTCGCGGCCGTCTTCGCGACCCGCGGCTGGCTGCGGCGGCTGGTCGGGGTGGTGGTCGCCCTGCTGGCCGCGGTGGCCGCGGTGCCGGGATTCGCATTGCTGACCCATCACGGCAGAACGGCCGAACGCGCCGCCACGCTGGCTCAGCTACCAGCCCGCGCGCACGTGGATCATGTCACCACCGCGGCATTTCCCGCGGCGCTGAGCCTGATCGGCGCGCTGCTGGCCTTCGTCGCGGGTGTGCTGCTCGCCCGGATGCCCGAGGCCACGGCGAGAATGTCGGGCAAGTACGACAATCCGGTGTTCCGGCGAGCGGCCGCGGCCGAGCAGGTCGCGCGGCAGCGCGACGCCGTGCCGGACTCGGCGTCCGCAACCTCCGGGCACACACCGGCCGGCGCGGTAGAATCCGATGCCGCGCAAGCGGGTTCGGCAGCGAAGGAACCCCTGTCCGAACGTGTGCTGTGGGATGCGCTGGATGCGGGAGCGGACCCCACCGACGACGGGGCCGAACGTGACCGGTGAGTCATATCCGCCCAGGTGCGACGCGGAACACCCCGCCGTCGGCGTCGGGAACATAGCCATTTACTCTTTATCAAGTTCGGTGAGAGACAACGGCCTGGGGGGACTCTCAGGCATCAACTCCGTCTCCCCAGAAAGGATTCGAGCCAGATGACGGTACTCGACTCGATTCTCGACGGGGTCCGCGCGGATGTCGCCGCACGGGAAGCCCACCTGGATTTCCAGGCCGTCAAGAAGGCCGCCGCGGCGGCCCCGTCCCCGCGCAACGCGCTGGCCGCATTGCACCAGGACGGTGTCGGAGTGATCGCCGAGGTGAAGCGGTCCAGCCCCTCCAAGGGCGAGCTGGCCGACATCCCGGATCCCGCCAGCCTGGCCAAGTCGTACGAGGACGGTGGCGCGCGGATCATCAGCGTGCTCACCGAGGGCCGCCGGTTCAACGGCTCCCTGGACGATCTCGACGCGGTGCGCGCGGTCGTCGACGTGCCCATCCTGCGCAAGGATTTCGTGGTCGGTCCGTATCAGATCCACGAGGCGCGCGCGCACGGCGCGGACGTGATCCTGCTGATCGTGGCCGCTCTGGAACAGGACGTGCTGTCCTCGCTCATCGATCGCACCGAATCGTTGGGGATGACCGCGCTGGTCGAGGTGCACACCGAGGAGGAGGCGGACCGCGCGCTCGAGGCGGGAGCCTCGGTCATCGGCGTGAACGCCCGCAACCTCAAAACGCTCGAGGTGGATCGCGACGTATTCGCACGGATCGCGCCCGGCCTGCCCACCGAGGTGATCCGCGTCGCGGAGTCCGGTGTCAGCGGTACCGCCGATCTGCTCGCCTACGCCGGTGCGGGCGCGGATGCCGTCCTGGTCGGCGAGAGCCTGGTGACCAGCGGTGATCCGCGCGCAGCGGTATCCGAGCTGGCGACCGCCGGAACCCACCCGTCGTGCCCGCGTCCGCTGCGCCGGGGTGCGGCACGATGAACCGGACCCAGGAACCGGTACTGCCCCAGGCCAGCGAGGGCGTGACGCAGCGCAGCCACGAACCCGATGCGAGCGGGCATTTCGGGGTCTATGGCGGTCGGCACGTCCCCGAGGCGCTGATGGCCGTGATCGAGGAGGTCACCGCCCAGTACGACAAGTGCCGCGTCGATCCGGACTTCCTCGCCGAGCTGGACCGGCTGCAGCGCGACTACGCCGGACGTCCCTCACCGCTGTTCGAATGTGTGCGCCTGGCCGAATTCGCCGGCGGAGCGCGCATCTTCCTCAAGCGCGAGGATCTGAACCACACCGGCTCGCACAAGATCAACAATGTGCTGGGCCAGGCGCTGCTCGCCCAGCGAATGGGCAAGACCCGGGTCATCGCCGAGACCGGCGCGGGTCAGCACGGCGTCGCCACCGCGACCGCCTGCGCTCTGCTCGGGCTGGACTGCGTGGTCTACATGGGCGCGGTGGACACCGCCCGGCAGGCGCTCAACGTCGCGCGGATGCGGCTGCTCGGCGCGAAGGTCGTCTCGGTGACCACCGGTTCGCAGACCCTCAAGGACGCCATCAACGAGGCGTTGCGCGACTGGGTCACCAACGCGGACGAGACCTACTACGCGTTCGGCACCGCCGCGGGGCCGCATCCGTTCCCGCTGCTGGTGCGCGATTTCCAACGCGTGGTCGGGCTCGAGGCGCGGGCGCAGATCCAGGCGCAGGCCGGGCGGCTGCCCGACGCGGTCGCGGCCTGTGTGGGCGGCGGATCCAATGCGATCGGCATCTTCCACCCCTTCATCGACGATCCGGGCGTGCGGCTGATCGGGTACGAGGCCGCTGGTGACGGAGTCGAAACCGGAAGGCACGCAGCCACATTCACCGGTGGAACGCCGGGCGCGTTCCAGGGCGCGTACTCGTATCTGCTGCAGGACGAGGACGGGCAGACGATCGAGTCGCACTCCATCTCCGCCGGGCTGGACTATCCGGGCGTCGGCCCGGAGCACGCCTACCTCAAGGACATCGGTCGCGCCGAGTACCGCCCGATCACCGACACCGAGGCGATGGACGCGCTGCTGCTGCTGTCCCGCCGCGAGGGCATCATCCCGGCCGTCGAATCCGCGCACGCCGTGGCCGGTGCGCTGACCCTGGGGCGCGAGTTGGGCGAGGGCGCGATCATCCTGGTGAACCTGTCCGGTCGCGGCGACAAGGATATGGATACCGCGGCCAAGTGGTTCAACCTGTTCGATGAGGACGCGCGATGAGTGGGCATGCTGGTCGCGGCGATAAGGACGCGGCTGTGATATGCAAAAGCGCGGCGGCCGAGTGGTGCGACTTGTTCGATGAGGACGCGCGATGAACGGGCATGGCGGTCGCGGCGACAAGGACACGGCAGTGACATCGAAAAGCGCGGCGGCCGAGTCGTTCGGCCGGTTCGACGAGCCGCAGGAGGAGCAGAAGTGAGCCGGTTGGCGGAGATGTTCGCGGCGTGCCGGGCCGAGGACCGGGCCGCGTTGATCGGCTACCTGCCCGCCGGTTATCCGGATCTGGCCGGTTCCATCGCCGCGTGCCGGGCGATGGTCGAGTCCGGTTGCGATGTCATCGAGGTCGGCGTCGCGTATTCCGACCCGGTGATGGACGGGCCCACCATCCAGGCCGCCGCCGAGCAGGCGTTGCGCGCCGGGGTGCGGGTGCGGGACGTGTTCGCCGTCGTCGAGGCGATCACGGCGGCCGGTGGTAAGGCCGTGGTGATGACGTACTGGAACCCGGTGCTCCAGTACGGCGTCGACCGGTTCGCCCGGGATCTGTCCGCCGCGGGCGGCCTGGGCATGATCACCCCGAATCTGATTCCGGAGGAGGCGCAGGACTGGTTCGCGGCCTCCCGGGCGCATGGTCTGGACCGGATCTTCCTGGTCGCGCCGTCCTCCACCGAGGAGCGTCTGGTCAAGACCATCGAGGCCAGCAGCGGTTTCGTCTATGCCGCCTCGACGATGGGCGTGACCGGCGCGCGCGCCGCGGTGTCCTCGATGGCGCCGCAATTGTGCGCACGGATCCGGACCCACTCCGATATCGCGATCGGCGTGGGCCTGGGTGTGCGCAGCGGCGCGCAGGCCGCGGAGATCGCCGCCTACGCCGACGGTGTGATCGTCGGATCGGCCCTGGTCACCGCCGCTGGTCAGGGGCTGGACGAGGTTCGCGCGCTGACCGCGGAACTCGCCGAGGGCGTACGTTCGGCGGCCGTCACCACCTAGCGCGTCGATCTCCGGCCGACCGCGCCGCGTGCGGCGCGAGCGGTTTCCGTTACGGTGGGCGCGTGACCTACCGACTCCTGGCCGAGAGTGTTGTCGCCAACAGTGCCGTGCACGGTTCCGTGCTGGCCTATATTCCGAGTCCGCCACGCGGGGTCTGGAATCTCGGGCCGCTACCCCTGCGGGCGTACGCGGTGTGCATCATCATCGGCATCATCGTCGCGATCTGGTGGGGCGAGCGGCGTTGGCAGCAGCGCGGCGGCCGCGCGGGCGCGGTGCTGGACGTGGCGATGTTCGCGGTGCCGTTCGGCCTGGTCGGCGGGCGGCTCTACCACGTGTGCACCGACTGGTACCGGTATTTCGACACCGGCAAGGATCCCTGGGACGCGCTGAGGGTCTGGGACGGCGGCCTCGGCATCTGGGGTGCGGTGCTGCTCGGCGGCGTGGGCGCCTGGATCGGTTGCCGGGTGTACCGAATTCCGTTGCCCGCCTTCGGTGACGCCATCGCGCCGGGCATTCTGCTGGCCCAGGCGATCGGCCGGTTGGGCAATTACTTCAACCAGGAGCTGTACGGCCACGACACCACCAAGCCGTGGGGCCTGGAAATCTATCTGCGCTTCGACCACAACGGCCAGCTGGACATGATGAACGGTGTGTCCACCGGCGTTGTCCAGCGCATCGTGCAACCGACCTTCCTGTACGAGCTGGTGTGGAATCTGATCGGCGTGGTGTTGCTGATCCTGGCGGACCGGCGCTGGCGGATCGGCCACGGACGGCTTTTCGCGCTGTACGTCGCGATCTACACCTTCGGCCGATTCTGGGTGGAGCTGCTGCGCGACGACGACGCCACGCACATCTTCGGCATCCGGATCAACTCGTTCACCTCGACGATCGTATTCGTCTGTGCCATCGCCTATTTCGTGCTCGCCACCAAGGGGCGCGAGGCCGCCGCGACGCTGCGGCCCGGCGGCCACCGGCCGTGGCCGTGGCAGTTCGGCGCCTTGCGCGAGCACGGCGCGCAATCGGCGGAGCGAGAAGGGGATTCGACGCAGGCCACGGACCCCGACGACATCCCGTCCGCGTCCGGTGCCGAGGATTCCGCTGCGGACGGCGGGAAATCGGATGCGCCGTCGCGAGAATCGGGGCAAGCTGAGCCCGCCGGTTCGGCGCCCGAATCCGAAACCGAGGAGCGGAGTCCCGGTAGCGAAAACGACACCGCCGACGATGAGGAATCGACGGTTTCCGCGGCGGCGGAGTCGTCGGGCACCACGGCGAAACGCGTCGAGTAGGACCGGGATCGATATCCGATCCGCCACGACGCGGCGGGCGGGGTGAGGCGGGTCGCGATGGTGCGGCCCGCGGACGAGGAGGACAGATGACCGAGCACGAGGTGCACCAGTGACCGACCCCTATCAGCAGCCCGGTTACGGGCCGCAGTACGGCGCGCCGGGCACCGGCCCGGGTATCGGCGGGCAGCCGTACGGGCAACCGCAGTACCCGCAGGACGCGTACGGACAGCCGCAGGACGCGTACGGGCAATCCAACCCCTACAACCAGCAGGTGTACGGACAGCAGCCGGGCGGGTACCCGCAACCCGGCTATCCGGCCGGTCCGTACGGCCAGCCCGGAATGGATCCGCAGGCACCGTTCGGCCGCGATATGTACGGCATGCCGTACTCGGACAAGTCGAAGCTGGTAGCGGGCCTGCTGCAACTGTTCCTCGGCGGTTTCGGAGCCGGGCGATTTTATCTGGGCTACAACGGGATTGCCGTCGCGCAGCTGCTGGTCACCATCTTCACCTGCGGTCTGGGCGGCATCTGGCCGCTGATCGACGCGATCATGATCTTCCTGGGCAATGTGCCCGACACCTACGGACGGCCGTTGCAGGAGAGCTGATTCGCCGATCGCCGGAATTCGGCTCATTGCGAGCGAAAGCCTGCGGGCGATGGGCGCGCATGCCGTAGGCTGTGCCGGTTCTGTCTCTCGGGCCCGCTCGACGGGCCCGCCTGCCGGAGAGGTAAATCCGTTGCGCCGCAAGCTGTTCGCCGCCGTGCTCGCGTTCATCGTCGTTGCCGGGACGGCCGCCGGGTGCGGTAGCGGCGATCCGAACGTATTGAAGGTCGGAACCGAGGGCACCTACGCACCGTTCAGCTATCAGGGCAGCGACGGCAAGCTCACCGGATACGACATCGAGGTCGCGCAGGCGGTGGCCGGCAAGCTGGGCAAGAAGGTCGAATTCACCCAGACCCCTTGGGATTCGATCTTCGCCGGTCTGGCTTCCAAGCGATTCGACCTGGTCGCCAACCAGGTGACGGTGAATCCGGAGCGGCAGCAGAAATACGCTCTGTCCCAGCCGTACACGACGTCCGAGGGCGTCATCGTCACTCGCGCCGACGACCACTCGGTGCTCGCCCCGGCCGATCTGCGCGGTAAGACCTGCGCCCAGTCCTCGACGAGCAACTGGAGTCAGGTCGCCGCCGCGGCGGGCTGCAAGGTCGAGGCCGTGGAGGGGTTCGTGCAGGCGATCCAGTTGCTGAAGCAGGGGCGCGTGGACGCCACGATCAACGACACCCTCGCGGTGGGGGAGTACAGCAAGAAGACCGGCGACACCGCCGTGCGGATCGCGGTCCACACCGGTGATACCAGTAAGCAGGCATTCGCCGCGCGCAAGGATTCCGGCGCTCTGATCGGCCGAATCGACAACGCGCTCAACACGTTACGCGCGGACGGCACCCTGGCCCGGATCTCCGCGAAGTACTTCGGCGCCGACGTGAGCAAATAGGCCGGTCGGGCGATCCATGGACTCCCCGACCTGGGAGCTGATCCGGCACAACCTGGAGCCGATGCTCGTCGCGACGGTCACCAAGACGTTGCCGCTGACCGCGATCAGCTTCGGTATCGGCCTGGTGCTCGCGTTGTTCGTGGCACTGGCCCGGATGTCGTCGGTGCGTCCGGTCGCCGCGGTGGCGCGGTTCTATATTTCGCTCATCCGCGGTACGCCGTTGCTGGTCCAGTTGTTCATCGTGTTCTACGCACTGCCCGAGTTGAATATCGTCATCGACCCGTTCCCGGCGGCGGTGATCGCGTTCAGCCTGAACGTGGGTGGCTATGCGGCGGAGGTGATTCGCGCGGCGATCCTGTCGGTCGAGCGCGGACAGTGGGAGGCGGCGGAGGCGCTGGGCCTGTCGTATCCGCAGACGCTGCGGTTGATCGTGCTGCCGCAGGCCGCGCGAATCGCGGTGCCGCCGTTGTCCAATACCCTCATCTCGTTGGTGAAGGACACTTCGCTGGCCTCCACCATTCTGGTAACCGAATTGTTGCGAGTGGCGCAATTGGCGGCTGCCCCGACTTTCGATTTCTTCGCGCTCTACGGTGTGGCCGCCCTCTATTACTGGGTGCTCTGTCTGGTGCTCGGATTTGCGCAAACTCGTCTCGAGACCCGGCTGGCCAGACATCTCGCGGGGTGAGCCGGGCCATAGGCTCGGCCTATTGATAGCGAAGGGTGTGCCCACTCGGCGAAGCCGACCGGGCAGGACTAGGCTCGAGCCGTGATGCGACGGACAAAGATTGTGTGCACCCTCGGGCCGGCCACAGCCTCCGAGGACCGGATCCGCGAACTTGTCGAAAGCGGCATGGACGTGGCCCGGCTTAACTTCAGTCACGGCGAACACGCCGATCACGCTGAGAACTACGAGAAGGTGCGGAAGGCCGCGGATCACCTGGGTCGCGCCGTCGGCATCCTGGCCGATCTACAGGGCCCCAAGATCCGGCTCGGCCGGTTCGTGGACGGCCGCACCACCTGGGCCACCGGCGAGGAGGTGCGCATCACGGTCGAGGACGTGGAGGGCACCCACGACCGGGTGTCCACCACGTACAAGGAACTGGCCGCCGACGCCAAGGCGGGCGATCGGCTGCTGGTCGACGACGGCAAGGTCGGGCTGACCGTGCTGCGCGTCGAGGCCAACGACGTCGTCTGCCGGGTGACCGAGGGCGGACCGGTGTCGAACAACAAGGGCGTGTCGCTGCCCGGTATGGACGTCTCGGTTCCGGCCTTGTCCGAGAAGGACATCGCCGATCTCGAGTTCGCGCTGAAGCTGGGCGTGGACTTCATCGCGCTCTCGTTCGTGCGCTCCCCGGCGGATGTGGAACTGGTGCACGACGTGATGGATCGCGTGGGCCGCCGGGTCCCGGTGATCGGCAAACTGGAGAAGCCCGAGGCGATCGACAATCTCGAGGCGATCGTGCTGGCCTTCGACGCGATCATGGTCGCGCGCGGTGACCTGGGCGTCGAGCTGCCGCTCGAGCAGGTGCCGCTGGTGCAGAAGCGCGCCATCCAGATGGCAAGGGAGAACGCCAAACCCGTGATCGTCGCGACCCAGATGCTGGAGTCGATGATCACCAATTCCCGCCCGACCCGCGCCGAGGCCTCCGATGTCGCCAACGCGGTGCTGGACGGCGCGGACGCGGTGATGCTCTCGGGCGAGACCTCGGTCGGCGAGTACCCGATCGAGACGGTCCGTACGATGGCGCGCATCGTGCATGCCGTGGAATCCGAAACCTCCACGCGGGTACCGCCGTTGACCCATGTGCCGCGCACCAAGCGCGGTGTCATCTCCTACGGGGCCCGCGATATCGGCGAGCGGCTCAACGCCAAGGCGCTGGTGGCGTTCACCCAGTCCGGCGATACCGTGCGCCGCCTGGCCCGCCTGCACACCCCGCTGCCGCTGCTGGCCTTCACCCCGCTGCCGGAGGTGCGCAGCCAGCTGTCGCTGAGCTGGGGCGTGGAGACGTTCATCGTGCCGACCGTGCGCACCACCGATGAGATGATCGGTCAGGTGGACAAGGAACTGCTGTCGCTGAACCGGTACGCCAAGGGGGATCTGGTCGTCATCGTGGCCGGTTCCCCGCCGGGAACGATCGGTTCCACCAACCTGATCCACGTGCATCGCATAGGCGAGGAGGACCACTAGTTGAGTACGTCACTGGGCGAATCGGTGTCTACGGGAACGGGCGATCTGGACGTTCTGCTCGGTCTGCTCGACCTCGAGCAGACCGGTGTGGACACGTTCCTCGGCCAGCACCCGGAGAAGGTGTGGAGCCGGACCTTCGGCGGTCAGCTGGTCGCGCAGGCGATCATCGCCGCCGGGCGTACCGTGGGCCCCGAACGTCCGGTGCACGCGGTCAACGCGCATTTCGTGCGCGGCGGCGATGTGAAGAAGCCGATCGAATACCGCGTCGAGCGGCACCGGGACGGCCGCGCGTTCGCCAATCGAACCGTCACCGCCTATCAGGACGACCAGGAGCTGTTCGTCATGCTGGCGGCCTTCCAGGACTACGGCAAGGGTCTCGAGCACGCCACCCCGCAGCCCCAGGTGCCCGATCCGGACGGTCTGCCGCGGGTCGAGGAGTCGTTCGAGGGGCTCGAGGACCGGCTGCAGATGTTCGTCCAGGCTCCGCATCCGATCGATATGCGGTACACCAACGATCCCGCGTGGATCCTGAAGGGCACCGGCGAAACCCTGAACCACAATCGCGTGTGGATGAAGGCCGACGGCACTCTGCCCGACGATCCGCTGATTCACGTTGCGACGCTGGGCTATTCGTCGGATACCACGGTGCTGGATTCGATCATCACCACGCACGGTCTGTCCTGGGGCTTCGACCGGATCGTCGCGGCGACGGTGAATCACTCCATCTGGTTCCACCGCCCGTTCCGCTTCGACGACTGGGCCCTGTACGCCACCCAGTCACCCGTGGCCGCCGGTCAGCGTGGTCTGGCCATGGGGCACTTCTATTCTCGCGCAGGCGAATTGCTCGCCACGGTCGTCCAGGAAGGCGTCATCCGGCACTTCCCGGCCAGGCGCTGAGCCGCGCGGCTCAGATCAGTTCGCGGTTCTCCTCGAGGTCGAAACTCTCCCGGTGCAGGGTGTGGATCTCGTAGGGGGCGGCGTCCTCGGCCGCGATGCACAGCATCAGGCGGGTCTCCAGCTGGGCCAGATTGGCCTCGGTGAGCAGTTTCGCGTCGCCGACGAGGCTCAGCGCGATCTCGTAGGTGCGGCGATCGCCGGGGTCGGCGCCCGGATGATCAAGGCGCCATTGGGTTTCCAGCACCGCGTGGGTGGGCTGGTCGGGGTCGACCGGCAGCGTGAACCGCCAGGCGAACAGATCGCGGTCGGCCACGTGTTCGTCGACCACCCGGCGGACGGTGGCCACGACACGATCGAGAGTTTCGGGTGTCACGTAAACATGGAGCGAAACATCCGAAATGCGTTTCGGCATGTCTGAGTCCTGTTCTTGTGTCGAACCTTCGGCGGGCCATTCGCCCGGCAGTGTAGTCGCTCTCCGCCGCAAATGGGGAGGACGCCTCCGTACTGGAGCGTCGGCGCGAATTGCTCAGGCCTGACGGCCGATTCGAGTGATGTCGGTGACCGGCGGCTCGTCCTGCCGCCCACCGGGCAGAACCACCAGACGCGGGCGGCCGCGGTCGTCGGTGGTGCGGGCGGCCGGCATGCACAGTGCCAGCAGCAGCGGCGCGAGGGTTTCGGCGATCTGGTCGCCGACCTCGCAGTACTTCTCCGGGGACAGGCCCACCGGATCGGCGATGTTCTCCCGGCCCACCAGCGCCAGATCGTTGCGGGCGCGATCCATTTCCGGGACGGTGCGCGCCCCGCTGACCTTGGCGATGCGGTACGCCTGCAGCAGGGTGAAGGTGCGCGGCCGCGCGCCGGGGACGTGCGCGACGATGTCGTCGCGGATCTGCTCGGTCATGGCCAGGACCAGATCGGCGCGATCGACCATCTCCGGCTTCAGGCGGCGGGCGCGGAATCCGCTCGCGTTCGCGCCGAGTCCGGTGATCGTCTGTGCCGCAAGCGGTTCCACGCCGAATCCGACCAGTGCCCGGGTGCCGGCGCTCTCGGCGGTCAGCTCGTCGTACAGTCCGTGTTCGTCCGCCAGCGCGCGGGTGAGGCGTTCGGCGATCACCGAGCGGCACACATTGCCGGTGCAGACGAACAGGACATGCATGGCAGGTACGGTATGCGTCCGCGGGCGCGGCGAGAAGATGCCAATGGCGGAAATCCGCCATTGTCGCCAGATGTTCATTTTCGTGTAGCGAGTCGCGCGAGAAACGTTTGCTTGTGAGTCGCTGAACGGCCCCGAACCCGGCCATTTATTTGCCGCTGGAATCTTCGCGATAATAAGTCTTTTCACCGACCACGGGCGCGGTCTTCGGATCCGCGTCCTCGACCCGCCCGCGCGTGGAGAACAGCCGTCCGCGCGTCGGCACCGTGGGCGCGACCCGGGCGAGCCCGGCCGGGGTGGTCATATCGTCGTACATGGTGTCGATGCCGCCGCGCCGGAAGTACGCCTCGTGCCAGAACCCGGTACCCCCGGAATCCCGCAGAAAGCGCTGCCACCAGTCGCGATGCGGTGACGATCGGGTCCACCGCTCCAGACTGTCCAGGTCGCGCCAGTACTGCCGCGCACCCCAGTGCGGCGGGAACAGCGACCAGATCAGATCTTCGTGCAGCAGCAGTCCGTCGGGCCGATCGCGGTGCGAGCGATAGAGTTTCGGCCCCAATCCGAGCAGTCGCAGCATGCCTCGCGGCCGGCGCACGCGCATACCCAGATAAACGACGACGAGATCCGGATATTCGGACAGATCCGCGGTGAGTCGATTCACGCGCATTCGCGACCTCCCATCGAGCCGGGGTGCGGATTGCCCCTGTCCCGTTTGCACGTAATACGCCGGTGATCGGTTCGATCGGTGCGGTCACCGAGGGCTCGGGAGTCGATTCCGGTCCGATAACATTCCCGGCGATCGATCGTCCGTCGATGTGCTGATCGGCGAAAGCGCCGACCGGGGCCGAAGTGGCCGCGAAGCTGGTGCCGAGTGTGGGACTCGAACCCACACGTCCTTTCGGACAACGGTTTTTGAGACCGTCGCGTCTGCCTGTTCCGCCAACTCGGCGCACCGGGTGCAAATCATAGCCGGTGACCCTCCCGAGAACCGAATCGGTGTGATACTGCCCCGGTTCCTGCTGGGTAGGTGGGTTCTCGGCGGCGTCGAACGGTACGCTTTAGGGCACTCGGATGCGTAGCGGTCCGTCGAGGGCGGCGTCGGACTGTATCGGAGCATCGGGTATCGGCATCGGAACACGAGGGGTCTTTCTATGGGAACGTCAACAGGGGGCGCGAAGAAGGATGGGGCGACCGCCGCCAAGCGTGTGGTCGTGGCCGAGGACGAGGCACTCATCCGGATGGACCTGGTGGAGATGCTCACCGAGGAGGGGTATCAGGTCGTCGGCGAGGCGGGCGACGGCCAGCAGGCGGTCGATCTGGCCGCCGAGCTACGACCCGATCTGGTCATCATGGATGTGAAGATGCCACGCCGCGACGGCATCGATGCCGCGGCGGAGATCGCGACCAATCGTGTTGCTCCCGTTGTGATTCTGACCGCATTCAGCCAGCGCGATCTGGTCGAGCGGGCCCGGGACGCGGGTGCGATGGCCTATCTGGTCAAACCGTTCACCAAATCCGATCTGGTACCGGCGATCGAGCTGGCAGCCAGCCGTTTCCACGAGATCACCGCGCTCGAGAGCGAGGTCGCGAGCCTGTCCGAGCGGCTCGAGACGCGCAAGCTGGTCGAGCGCGCCAAGGGTGTGCTGATGCAGACGCAGGGGTTGTCGGAGCCGCAGGCGTTCAAGTGGATACAGCGGACCGCGATGGACCGCCGCACGACGATGAAGGCGGTGGCCGAGGTCGTGTTGGAGAACCTCGCTCCCAAGTCGTAGTAGCGACCTATTTGCCGTCGATTTACACGGCGGCAACATGATCTTGACGAATATTCGGGATCCAAGTAGCACTTATGGCTCGAATGTGATGCGGACCTAACGTCACAACGCTATGTTCTGAGCTTGGCCGACATGGTCGGCCCTCTCGGCAACCCCGGGGGATCGGTGAACATAGAGGTGAATCGTGCTTGGTTCAATAACGCGGAGCACCACGCGCACTCGCGTGGTTCGCGGAGCGTTGGTGATCGGAGCGGCGGCCGTTCTGGCCGTGGCCGGTTGCAGTAGCAAATCGACGTCGAACAGCGCCGGTGGCGGCAGTGGAACCGGTCTGTCGATCAAGTCGCTGGTGCAGATCGATAGCCAGGGCAAGGCGGTGACCCAGTCGGGTACGGCCCAGGCCGCCGATCCCGCGGGCGACGGCAAGGCCAAGTGCGCGCCCACCACGGCGATCGCGATGGCCGGCGCGCTCACGGGGGCGAACTCCGCGCTCGGCATCAACATCGTCGACGGCGTGAAACTCGCTGTCCAGCAGCACAACAAGGCGAACCCGGGTTGCCAGGTAGTGGTGAAGCCCTTCGATACCGAGGGTGATCCGCAGAAGGCCAGCCAGGTCGTCCCGACGGTCATCAGCGATCAGTCGGTGACCGCGCTGATCGGTCCCGCGTTCTCGGGCGAGACGAAGGCCACCGGCCAGATCATCAGTGACGCCGGACTTCCCGCGCTGACCTCCTCGGCCACCAACGCCTCGCTGACCAAGAACGGGTGGAAGACCTTCTTCCGCGGTCTGGCCAACGACGATCTGCAGGGTCCCTCGGTCGCGCACTACCTGACCGGCTCGGGCGGTTTCAAGAAGATCTGCGTGGTGCAGGACGACTCCGATTACGGTGTGGGCCTTGCCAAGTCGGTCATCGCGGCGCTCGGCTCCGCCTCCGACGAATCCTGCGCGGCTCAGGTGAAGACCGGTGACAAGGACTTCTCCGCGACGGTCTCCAAGCTCTCGGCCGCGAAGCCGGACGCGATCTTCTACGCCGGCTACTACGCCGAGGCGGCCCCGCTGGTGGAGCAGCTGCATTCGGCCGGTGTGACCGCGACCTTCGTCTCCGACGACGGCACCAACGACCCGCAGTTCGTCAAGCAGGCCGGTGATTCCTCCAAGGGCGCCCTGCTGTCCTGCCCCTGCGGCCCCGCGCCGGACTCCTTCGCCGCCGCCTACAAGGATCTGAACAAGCAGGATCCGGGCGTGTACTCGGTCGAGGCGTACGACCTGACCACGATCGTGCTGAAGGCAATCGACTCGGGCAAGGTCACCCGTCCCGACGTGCTCGATTTCGTGCGCAACTACGACGGCCAGGGCCTGGCCCGGCACTACAAGTGGGATGGCACGGGCGAACTGTCGAACGCCCTGATCTGGATGTACCAGGTCAAGTAGGGACCAACCCCGTATCGGCAACAGCGTGCACCGGTAGGCGAACCCATCGTCCCGGTGCACGCCCCTTCCATCACCTCGGCGGGGGCACCCGTGATTTCCGCTCCGGCGGCGCGCATCGGGACTCGGGCACGCTGTTGCCCACGATGACGAGAGTGTCGAATGTCTGTAACCGTATTGGCGGATCCCGCGCTGTATGCCGGGACCATTGATTTCAACATTTCCGGGGTGGCCGACCAGTTCTGGCAGCTCACCGTCGACGGGTTGAGCTACGGCGCGATCTACGCGCTGGTCGCCGTCGGCTACACCCTGGTCTACGGCGTATTGAGGCTCATCAACTTCGCCCATTCGGAAGTCTTCATGTTCGGCATGTTCGGACAGTATGTCGGATTGGAGCTGCTGGGGTTCTCCGCCAGTGGGAACACCTATTCCGAGGGCCTGCTGATGACGATCGTCTACCTGCTGGTGGCGATGCTGATCGGCATGGCGGTGTCCGGTGCGACCGCCGTCGGCCTGGAACGGGTGGCCTACCGGCCGTTGCGCAAGCGCGGCGCCAAACCGCTGATCTTCCTGATCACCGCGATCGGCATGTCCTTCGTGCTGCAGGAGTTCGTGCACTACGTGCTGCCGAAGATCGTGCCCGGGCTGGGCGGCACCAATCCGCAGCAGCCGATCAAACTCGTCGAGCCCAAACAGGAGTTCTCCCTGTTCGGTGCCTCGGTGACGAATGTGGCGATCGTGATCGTCCTGGCCGCCGTCGCGCTGGCCGCGCTCACCGAGATCCTGATCAACCAGACCAAATTCGGCCGCGCCATCCGCGCGGTCGCCCAGGACCCGGACACCGCGACGCTAATGGGCGTATCGCGCGAACGGGTCATCATGCTGACCTTCCTGATCGGCGGTCTGCTGGCCGGCGCCGCCGCGACGCTCTACACCTTGAAGGTGCCGCAGGGCATCGTCTTCAACGGCGGATTCATCCTCGGCGTCAAGGCGTTCAGCGCCGCGGTGCTCGGCGGCATCGGCAACCTGCGCGGCGCACTGCTGGGCGGTCTGCTGCTGGGCCTGGCCGAGGACTACGGCCAGATCCTGTTCGGCACCCAGTGGCGTGACGTGGTCGCGTTCGTGGTGCTGGTGGCGGTGCTGATGTTCCGCCCGACCGGCATCCTGGGAGAGAGTCTCGGAAAGGCCCGGGTATGAGCGTCAGGCCCGGAGGAGGCAGCTTGCGTAACCACGGAGGGCCCGTGAATGCCCGGAATGGACACAGAGTATGAGCGAGGCGACGAAGGTGCCGGTGACTCCCACTGCGCCGCAGCAGCCGCGCGGTGTCGGTGATGCGATCCGCGGCTGGTGGGGCGGGTTGTCCCGGCCGGCGCAATGGGCGTTCGGCGTGCCCGCGGTCATCGTGCTCGGGCTGATCGCCCTGTTCCCGCCACCGCTGATCAACACCCCGGGCACCAGTTTCGGCGGGGTGATGGCGCAGTTCGCGATGTACGCGCTCATCGCCATCGGCCTGAACGTCGTGGTCGGGCAGACCGGTCTGCTGGATCTGGGGTATGTCGGCTTCTACGCGGTCGGTGCCTACACGGTCGGAATCCTGACCAGCCCGAACAGTCCGTTCCACTCGAATTCCGGTGTCTTCGACTCGAAATGGGCGTGGCTGCTGTGCGTACCGCTGGCGATCCTGGCGACCGCCGCATCGGGCCTGATCCTGGGTACCCCGACGCTGCGGTTGCGCGGTGACTATCTGGCGATCGTGACCCTCGGATTCGGTGAGATCGTGCGACTGCTCGCCGACAACCTGGGCGGGGTCACCAACGGCAGCCTCGGGCTGTCGGCCATCGCCTATCCGCACCTGGGCGAGTCGAAAACCCATACCGGCGGCTACTTCTCGGCCGGAAACCTGGGTGACCGCCACTCCGGGAACCTGCTGGACCGGGCGAATTCCGGGGTCTGGTGGTTCTGGCTCGGCATGCTGCTGGTGATCGTCGTGCTGATCCTGGTCGGCAATCTGGAGCGCAGCCGGGTCGGCCGCGCCTGGGTCGCGATCCGCGAGGACGAGGACGCCGCGGAGATCATGGGCGTGCCCACCTTCAAATTCAAGTTGTGGGCGTTCACGATCGGCGCGGCGGTGGGCGGACTGTCCGGCGCGCTGTACGCCGGTCAGGTGCAGTTCATCAACCCCACCGGGTTCAACGTCATCAACTCGATGCTGTTCCTGTGCGCGGTGGTGCTGGGCGGTCAGGGCAACAAGCTCGGCGTGATCGTCGGCGCGTTCCTGATCGTGTACCTGCCGAACCGGTTCATGTCGGTGAACGTGGCGGGTCAGTCGCTGGGCGACTTCAAATATCTGTTCTTCGGTCTCACGCTGGTGGTGGTGATGATCTTCCGTCCGCAGGGGCTGTTCCCGGCGCGGCAGAAATTGCTCTCCTACTCCAGGCCGGTGTACCGATCTTCCCTTCTGCCGCCCCCTTCCTCCGAGGCGACGGGAGTGGGCGCATGAGCGGTCAGGCGCGGAGGAGGCAGCGGAGCGTAACCACGCAGCGCCCCGCTCATGCGCGAAAGGACATGGCATGACGGGGCCGGGCGCGGGTGGCGCGTTGTTCGACAACGAGGACATGTCGGCGGGATACGTCAGCGAACCGGAGGCGGGCACGGCCGGCGTCGTCGATGTCGGCGCCGTCGTGCCGGAACTGGCCGATACCCAGGTCGTCGCGGAAGTCGTTGCGCCACACCGGGAAATCGAGACCGCGGTCGGCGAGCCGCTGCTGCGCACCGAGGGGCTGACGATGCGGTTCGGCGGCCTCACGGCGCTGGATTCGGTGAGTTTCGAGATCCGCCGCGGCGAGATCCTCGGGCTCATCGGGCCCAACGGCGCGGGCAAGACGACCTGCTTCAACGCCATCACCGGTGTGTACCGGCCGTCGGCGGGCACGGTGTACTTCGACGGCAAACCGCTCACCAAGACCAAGCGCAACCAGATCACCCGGTTGGGCATCGCCCGGACCTTCCAGAACATCCGGTTGTTCGGGGAGATGACGGCGCTGGAGAACGTGGTCGTGGGCACCGACGCCCGGCACCACACCTCGGTGCCCGGCGCGGTGTTGCGTTCCTCCCGGCACCGCCGCGAGGAACGTGACGCCATCGAACGAGGTATGGCGCTGCTGGAGTTCGTCGGCATCGCGCCGCGGGCGGTGGAGAAGGCGCGCAATCTGTCCTACGGCGATCAGCGCCGGTTGGAGATCGCCCGCGCGCTGGCGACCGAGCCGAAGTTGCTCTGCCTGGACGAACCCGCCGCCGGCTTCAATCCGAGCGAGAAGTCCGCGCTGATGGATCTGATCCGCAAGATCCGCGACGACGGGTTCACGGTGCTGTTGATCGAGCACGATATGCGGCTGGTCATGGGCGTCACCGACCGGATCGTGGTGCTGGAGTTCGGGCGCAAGATCGCCGATGCGCTGCCCGAGCAGATCCGGGACGATCCGGCGGTCATCGCGGCCTATCTGGGTGTGCCGGACGAGGAGGCCGCGGCGGCCGCGCAGGAGCCTGATTCTTCCGGCGAAGCGCCGGGCGAGGTCGCTGCCGAGGTCCCCGCGCCCGATCGGTCCGGCACCCCCGACGTGGCGTTCATCCGGCCCGAACCGGTGGCGCAGTCGCCCAGTGCGCTCACCACCGGCGGTCCGGGGCAGGGCGGCGCCGAACCGCTGCTCGTGGTCGAGGACATGGTCGTCGGCTACGGCAGAATCCAAGCGCTGCATGGCATTTCGCTGCAGGTCGCGGAGGGTGAGCTGGTCACGCTGCTGGGCGCGAACGGCGCGGGCAAGACGACTACCATGCGCGCGCTGTCCGGGCTGTTGCCGCTCGGACGCGGGCGAATCACGTTCGCGGGCAAGGACGTCAGCCGGATGCGGGCGCACGAGCGGGTGGTGGAGGGGCTGATCCAGGCCCCGGAGGGGCGCGGGGTGTTCCCGGGGATGACCGTGCAGGAGAACCTCGACATGGGTTGTCACGCACGGCCGTTCAAGCAGAAGGCCGAGTACGCGCAGACGCTCGAGCGGGTCTTCGAGCTGTTCCCGCGGCTGGCCGAACGCCGTAAACAGGTGGGCGGCACCATGTCCGGCGGCGAGCAGCAGATGCTGGCGATCGGCCGCGCGCTGATGGCCCGGCCCAGGCTGCTGCTGCTGGACGAGCCCTCGATGGGCCTGGCGCCCATGGTGATCCAGCAGATCTTCCGGATCATCAGCGAGATCAACGCCAACGGCACCACCGTGCTGCTGGTCGAGCAGAACGCACAGCAGGCGCTGACCCGCAGTCACCGCGCCTACATCCTGGAGACCGGTGAGATCACCAAGACCGGCGGCGGCCGTGCGCTGCTGACCGATCCGGCGGTCAAATCGGCGTATCTGGGCGTCGCGTAGCTGCGTTTTCGGCCCCGCTTCGCTCCGGCGTGTCCGCGGCCCCCGAAGTCTCGTCGTTCGGCCCCGCGTCCGAACGACGAGACGGGCCGCGAACGGTGTTGTCGGCTCTCGCTCCGCTCGGGCTGTTCGAATCATCGGTGCGAAGCCGAGGCAGAAGATGCAGTGCAACACTTGTCGGTGCCGGTCCTTAGACTCTGTGCCGTGACTTCAGCCACCAGCGATCAGCGCCCGAGCACCGTGCCCGCAGCCACCGACGGCGAGCGGCCGACCCTGTTGTTGCTGGACGGGCACTCGCTGGCCTATCGCGCGTTCTTCGCGCTGCCCGCGGACAATTTCAAGACGGTCACCGGGCAGACCACCAACGCGGTGTACGGGTTCACCGCCATGCTCATCAACCTGTTGCGCGACGAGAAGCCCACCCACATCGCCGCCGCGTTCGATGTCAGCCGCAAGACCTTCCGCACCGAGGCGTATCCGGAGTACAAGGCCAATCGCTCCCAGACGCCCGACGAGTTCCGCGGGCAGGTGGAGATCACCCAGGAGGTGCTGGGCGCGCTGGGCATTCCGGTGCTGGCGATCGATGGTTACGAGGCCGACGATGTGATCGCCACCCTGACCACCCAGGCCGTTCCGCAGGGTTTCCGGGTGCTGATCGTCACCGGTGACCGGGATTCGCTGCAGCTGGTGAACGACGATGTCACGGTCCTGTACCCGAAGAAGGGCGTCTCCGAACTCACCCGGTTCACCCCCGAGGCGGTGCAGGAGAAATACGGTCTGACCCCGGCCCAGTATCCGGACTTCGCGGCGCTGCGCGGCGACCCGAGCGACAATCTCCCCGGTATCCCGGGCGTGGGCGAGAAGACCGCCGCCAAGTGGGTGCGCGAGTACGGCGATCTGGCCACCCTGGTCGACCGCGTCGACCAGGTGAAGGGCAAGGTGGGTGACGCGTTGCGCGCCAACCTTTCCAATGTCGTGCTCAACCGTCAGCTCACCGAGATGGTCAAGGACGTCGCGCTGCCGTACACCCCCGACCAGCTGGCTCAGCAGCCGTGGGACCGGGACAGGATCCACCGGCTGTTCGACGATCTGGAATTCCGGGTGCTGCGCGATCGGCTGTTCGACACCCTGGCCGCGCCCGAGCCCGAGGCAGAGGGCGGATTCGAGATCAGCGGCGGGGCCATCGAGCCGGGCGGCGCCGCGGACTGGTTGGCCGAGCATGCCAAAGCCGGTGTGCGTCATGGCATTTCGGTTGTCGGCAGCGGAACCCCGGTGAACGGTGAGGTCACCGCGATCGCGATCTGGGCGGCCGACGGCGAGGGCGCATATTTCGATGCGGTGGCGCTGACCCCCGAGGACGAGGCCGCGCTGGGTGCGTGGCTGGCCGATCCGAAGATTCCCAAGGCCGTGCACGAGGCCAAGGCGGCGTTGCACGCGTTGCGCGGGCGGGGTTGGCGTCTGGCCGGCCTTGCCAGCGATACGGCGCTGGCCGCCTATCTGGTTCGGCCCGGTCAGCGCACGTTCAATCTGGACGACCTGTCCCTGCGCTACCTCTCGCGTGAGTTGCGGGTCGAAACGGATGCGCAGCCGCAGCTGTCCCTGCTGGACGAGGAGGGCTCGGTCGACGCCGAGCTGGCACAGAGCGAGATGCTGCGCGCCCGCGCGGTGGCCGATCTGGCCGATGCCCTGGAGATCGAGCTCGAGCGCATCGAGTCCACCAGTCTGCTCACCGATATGGAGTTGCCGCTGCTCGAGGTGCTGGCCGAGTTGGAGGATGCGGGTATCGCCGTCGACATGGCCGAGCTCGAACAGCTGCAATCAGAATTCGCCGATCGCGTCGCCGACGCCGCGAGCGCGGCCTACGGGGTGATCGGCAAGCAGATCAATCTCGGCTCGCCCAAGCAGTTGCAGGTGGTGCTGTTCGACGAACTCGAGATGCCCAAGACCAAGCGCACCAAGACCGGATACACGACCGATGCCGACGCGCTCGAGTCGCTGTTCGAGAAGACCCAGCACCCGTTCCTGGAGCATCTGCTCGCGCACCGCGACGCGACCCGGCTGAAGGTGACGGTCGACGGCCTGCTCAAATCGGTCGCCGACGACGGCCGCATCCACACCACGTTCAACCAGACCATCGCGGCGACCGGCCGGTTGTCCTCGACCGAGCCCAATCTGCAGAACATCCCGATCCGGACCGACACCGGCCGGCGCATCCGCGACACATTCGTCGTCGGACCCGGTTGCGAATCGCTCATGACCGCGGACTACAGCCAGATCGAGATGCGGATCATGGCGCACCTGTCCAAGGACGAGGGCTTGATCGAGGCGTTCAACTCGGGGGAGGACCTGCACAGTTTCGTCGCCTCCAAGGCATTCGACATCCCGATCACCGAGGTGAACCCGGAGCTGCGCCGCCGGATCAAGGCGATGTCCTACGGCCTTGCGTACGGCTTGTCCGCCTACGGGTTGTCCCAGCAGCTCAAGATCAGCGCGGAGGAGGCCAAGGCCCAGATGGAGGTCTACTTCTCCCGGTTCGGCGCGATTCGCGACTATCTGCACGAGGCGGTGGAGCAGGCCCGCAAGGTCGGATACACCGAGACGCTGTTCGGCCGGCGTCGCTATCTGCCCGATCTGGACTCGAGCAATCGCCAGCGTCGCGAGGCCGCCGAGCGGATGGCCCTCAACGCGCCCATCCAGGGCACCGCGGCCGACATCATCAAGGTGGCCATGATCAACGTGCAGCACGCGGTGCAGGAGGCCGGGCTCGCCTCACGGACCCTGCTGCAAATCCACGACGAACTGCTCTTCGAGGTCGCCCCGGGCGAGCGCGAACAGCTGGAAGCCCTTGCGCGCGAACATATGTCGAATGCCATCGAACTGTCGGTGCCGCTCGAGGTATCGGTGGGAGTCGGCCACAGCTGGGATGCCGCCGCGCATTAGCAGCCGGAAAGAAAAACCGTGGCCGCCGGTCGGATGAGGGGGACGCCCGGCGGCCACGGAGTCTGTCGGCCCGGCGGAGCGCCGAATCCGGTCGGGCCGCCGGCCCGGCCCGGTTGGCCGTTATGCGATCAATCGTGCGCTGCCCGCCTTACGGCCGGATGATAGCGACCTTCGAGAAGGCTGAGAACGCCGTCCGGCGGCGTCGCAGAGCTGTGCCGCACGGCCGGACCGGGGGCCTGAAAACCCGGCCGAAAGGGATATTCCGCCGCGATTGCCTGATGATTGCCGATGCGCCGCACCGGCGGCTCTATCACTGGCTGCCGTATATCGGGCGGGTTGCTGGAGGTGTCGTCGGCCGTTGGTGCGCCGTTTACGGACGATTGTGACGAAGTTACCCATCGGTTCCGCGCCTAGGTGGTTGCTATCGGCGGTGACAGTCCATATTCTCTAACCGTGCCGAATCCCGCCGCTAGCCACAGCGCCGTTCGCAATGTCGCCGACCGCGACCGTGCGGCGCTAATGCCGCTGACCGCGGTGGCTACCGGGCGACTTCTCGTAGTTCTCCGCCGTAGCGGGGTCTGATTCGGACCGGCCCCTCGCTGCGGCCGTAGAACCTTCACTGCGCTGGTCCCCTCTGTCAATCGGACACGACAAGCCTCGGGAAGACCTAGTCACATGACACTGACCATCGATACTGCCTTCATCACCGCCGCCCCGCGCGCCCTGCGGGCCGAGAGCGACGGTCTGACCCCCGCCGAGTTCCACCAGCGGTACTGCGATCTCGCGGGCCCGGTCAAGCTCGGCGACTGGACACCCGCCGGGCAGCGACATGCCTCGGCAACCTACACCGCCACACTCGAATTCAACGGACATCTGCGGACCGTCGTGTCCGCGGGCAACCCGGTGGCCGCGATCACCTCGGCCCTCTACGACGAGGGCTATCCGGTCGAGATCCTGCAGTTCCACCAGCGCCAAACCGCTTCCGGCATAGCGACTTTCGTCCGGTGCGAGTGCAACGGCCGCCGCGGTGGGGGTGCCGCCGTCGCCGGCGACGGCGCGGAATCCTCTGTGCGAGCGATACTTTCGGGTATCAACTCGTTCGCCAACTGATACCGGCACGACTCGCCCCCACCACAAACAAAGAAGCGGGGGCGAGGCGTTCGGCAGGGTCGCGTCCCCCTCCCCCCTTTTCCCCTTTCCCCTCTTCCTTTTCCCCCCCCTCTCTTCCTTTTTCCCTGCCCCCCTCCCCCTCCCTATTTCGTCCTTTCTTTCTCCCTTCCTCCCCCATTCCTCCTTTTCCCCGCTTTTTTCTTTT
>CBJNFW010000054.1:0-34764 GCA_966435935.1 uncultured Nocardia sp. | reverse complement strand
CGAAATACGCCCTGCCCCACCTGATCGAACGCAGGACGGGATCGATCATCAACCAGGCCAGTATGGGCGGGCTGATCGGACTGCCGGGGATTTTCCCGTATGCCGCGGCCAAGGGCGGAGTCATCGCGATGACCAAACAGATGGCCGTCACGTACGGACCGGACAACGTCCGGGTCAACGCGATCTGCCCCGGCACCATTCTGACGCCGCTGGTGTACCGGTCGCGCGTCGAGCGCGGCGCGGCCGCGCCGGACGCGAACCAGGCCGCCCTCGACGCCGACGCCGCCGCACGTTTTCCGCTGCGCCGCCTCGGCACCCCGGACGACCTGGCCTCGATCGCGCTGTTCCTGGCCAGCGACGAGGCCGATTGGGTCACCGGCGGCATCTACACCGTCGACGGCGGCCGCAGCGCCTTCTGAACAGATATCTCGACCACCAATTCCTGCGCATGATTATTAGCGGCGTGTAGGATCGGCGAAGTGTCCGGCACCTCGGGAGATATGGCGCATCGTGTGCGCGATTGGGCCGAGAGCGGCGTGCCGCTGCTCACCGGATACGCCGACGGTTCACCGCTGATTCCTCCCGGCTCAGCGGCGACCGTCGCCCGGCGGCACACCGAATGGATCGCCAGGGCGACCGACGGCCGCGTCCGGGTGGACGGGGCCCGGTTGCTCTCCGAGCGGGCCGCCTTCACCGGATTCGGGCGTGGCGGCACCACCTCGGCGGGCGGACAGTGCCGCCTGCTGCCCACCGCGGACGGCTGGGCCGCGGTCAGCTGCGCCCGGCCCGACGATCCGGTCCTGCTCGGCGCGCTCGTCTGCCGCGAGGTCGGCGACGATCCGTGGCCCCACGTCGCGGACTGGCTGCGCACACATACCGGGGCCGAATTGGCCGAACGGGCAGAACTGCTGGGCGTGGCCGCAGGTCCCGTCGCTCAGGTGAAAACACCTGTGCCACAACCACTCTCTCCACGTTCGGTGGACGGCCTGTTAGTGGTGGACTTCAGCGCGCTGTGGGCGGGACCGCTGTGCGCGCACCTGCTCGGCCTGGCGGGCGCGCACGTCATCAAGGTCGAGACGCCCACGCGACCCGACGGTGCGCGCCGCGGCGATGCCGGTTTCTATCGCCTGTTGCACGCGGGCCACGAATCGGTCGTGCTGGACCCGGGCGACCGCGAGCAGCGCGGCATACTCGCCGACCTGGTGGCCTCGGCGGATATCGTGATCGAGGCGTCGCGCCCGCGCGCCCTGGCCGGATTCGGGCTCGACGCACAGGGTTTCGCCGAGGCCGGCGGAACCTGGGTCTCGATCACCGCGCACGGCCGGGATTCGAACCGGGTCGGATTCGGCGACGATATCGCCGCCTGCGCCGGACTCGTCGCCCGAACCGAGAGCGGCACACCGCTTTTCGTGGGTGACGCGATCGCCGACCCGCTGACCGGACTGACCGCGGCGGCGCTGGCGATGTCGGCACCGGCCGACGGCTCCGGCCGGTTGTGGGACGTCGCGATGTCCTCGGTCGTGGCGGCGACGCTCGATTCCGAATCGGTCACCGAGACCGTCGACGAAACACGGATTCTCGCGCCGAGCCGCCGGGAAGTGGCCGGAGAGGCGCCACCCAGCGGCCGCGACACCGACGCGGTTCTCGCCCGGCTGCGCAGGCGAAACCCATGACCGAGTTGCTGATTCGCGATGCCGAGGTTTCCGGAACGCGCGCCGACGTCCTGATACGGGACGATCGCGTCGCCGCGATCGGGACGGCACCGCCGACACCCGGCACCCCTGTCCTCGACGCCGAGGGCGGGGCACTGCTGCCGGGCCTGCACGATCATCACCTGCACCTGCACGCGATGGCGGCCGATTCGAATTCGGTCCGCTGCGGTCCACCGCATGTCCGCACCGCCCGCGAACTTGCCGACGCGCTGGCCGCCGCTCCCGGCGAGGATTGGATACGCGGCGTCGGTTACGTCGAAACCGTTGCCGGACTGCTGGATTCGAGCGCACTCGACGCGCTGTACCGCGACCGTCCGGTGCGCGTCCAGCATCGCAGCGGGGCGATGTGGATGCTCAACTCGGCCGCGGCCCGCCTCGTCGGCCTCGATTCGGCGACCGAGCACGGGGTGGAACGCGACGGCAACGGCCGCGCCACCGGCCGCGTCTGGCGCGCGGATACCTGGCTGCGATCGCGGTTGCCCGACACCGGGCCACCGGACCTCACCGCGGTCGGCACGCGACTCGCCCGGTTCGGGATCACCGGAATCACCGATGCCACACCGGATCTCAGCGCGCAATCGCTCACCGGCCTGATCGGCGCGGTCGCCTCGGGGTCGATTCCGCAACGGCTGAATCTGCTGGGGGCGCCGCTCGGGCATCCCGGCGATCCCGCCGTCACGACCGGGCCGTACAAGATCGTCATCGCGGACTCCGACCTGCCCGATATCGAGAGCCTCGAGGCCACCGTCCGGCAGGCGCACGAACTCGGACGCCCCGTCGCGGTGCACTGCGTCAGCCGTGAGGCTCTGCTGATCCTGCTCGCTGTCTTGGACGCCACGGGCGTGATTCCGGGCGATCGGATCGAACACGGTGCGCTGATCCCGGCGGAGTCGGTCGAGCTACTGCGACGCCTCGGGATCACCGTCGTGACCCAGCCCGGCTTCATCGCCGACCGCGGCGACGACTATCTGCGTCGCGTCGACGCCCGCGATCTGCCGGACCTCTACCGTTGCCGGAGCCTGTGCGAAGCCGGTGTGCGCCTTGCCCTTTCGAGCGATGCCCCCTACGGCCCCGCCGATCCGTGGCAGGTGATCGCCGCGGCCACCACGCGGCGGGCTCCGGACGGCGTCCTTGTCGGCGCCGATGAGACGCTCCGGCCATCCGATGCCCTCGCACGCTACCTGACTCCGCTGCTCGATCCGGGTGGCCCGCCCCGCGCCGTCGTCCCCGGCGCGGCGGCGGATCTGGTGCTCCTGGATCGGCCGATCGCCGAGGTGCACTCGCGACCGAGCGGTGACGCGGTGCGCTGCACGCTCATCGGTGGGCGAATCGTCCACGAGCGGTAGGCGATCCGGTACCGCCCGCCGGTCAGATCCCGACGAGTTCGGCCAGCAGTTCGGTGTGGTGCGCGTTGTTGCCGAGGATCGGTTCGGTGGCCTTCGCGCGACGGAAGTACAGATGCGGTTCGGCCTCCCAGGTGAACCCGATACCGCCGTGCACCTGAATGTTCTGTGCCGCACAGAGAGTCAGGCATTCCGAGGCCTGCGCCTTGGCCATCACCGCGACCCGGGGGAACTCCTCGTTGTCCTCGTTCGCGCACATCGAGGCGTACATGACCGTCGCCTGCGCCGCATCGATCGCGATGGCCATATCGGCGCACTTGTGCTTGATGGCCTGGAAGGATCCGATCGGGCGATTGAACTGGACGCGCTGCTTGGCATAGTCCACGGCCATCTCGAGCACGGCTTCGCTCGCCCCGAGCGCCTCGTTCGCGAGCAGGGTGCGCACGACATTGACCACGCGCCCGATCGCGGCCGGATCGGCCCCCAGCAACCGGGCCCGCGCATCGGCCAGATCGACCGTCGCCATCGGCCGGGTCGGGTCGAAAGATGTTCGCGCCGTGATGCTTACACCGTCGGCGCGCGCGTCGAGCACGTACAGCGCCACCTCGTCGCCGCCCGGAGCCAACGCCGGGACGACCAGCAGATCGGCCACATGCCCGAAGGCGACGTAGTCGAGCCGGCCCGTCAGCGTGGGCGCCGAACGATCACCCGTCGCACGCACCCGCGCGGAACCGACCGCGGTGTCATCGGACCCGCTGAGCGCCAGTGCGCCGATCACGCTGCCGTCCAACAGTTTCGGCAGCAGTTCACGATGCTGCGCGGCGGACCCGAGCCGCAGCACGGCCTCGATCGCCCCGGTGGTGGCGATCAACGGCACCGGCGTGAGCGCGCGGCCCAATTCCTGTGCCACGATCACTGTTTCGAGAAAGCTGAACCCGCCGCCGCCGAACTCCTCCGCGACGTGCAGGCCCGGAACGCCCATATTCGAGGCCAGCAGCCGCCAGGTGTCGGCATCGTGACCGCCGCTCGTGACGATCTCTCGCACGCGGCTCATGGGTGCGCGTTCGGTCAGGAGACGGCGAAGCGAACTCCGGAACTCCTCCTGATCTTCGTCGAATGCGAAGTACACGGTCTTGTCTTCCGTTCTTCCGTATCGCCGTGGCTGCGGCGACGTGTCGAATCAGGCGCTGCGACGGCGTCCGATGTCCTGGAAGGGACCGCCGTCCAGGCGCGGTTCCTTCGGCAGCCCGAGCAACTGCTCGCCGATGATGTTGCGCTGGATCTGCGAACTGCCGCCGTAGATGGTGGCGGCGCGGGCGTACAGCGCGATGTCGGTCCAGCAGCGCGACGAATTGGCCGTGCCCGGATTGGGCGTCACCAGGATGCCGTCGTTGCCCGCGCCGGTCGGGGTGAGCGCCTCGAGTCCGAGCACCTCCATCCCCACCTCGGTGAGCCGCTGGAAGAATTCGCTCCAGATCACCTTCGAGAACGATCCGTCCACGCCGTACGATCCGCCGTTGAGCAGTTTGGTCAGGGCGCGATATCCGCGAAAACGCATGGTCTGCACCCGCGACCAGCACCACGCCAGTTCCGCGCGGATCCGCGGGTCGGTGGTCAGGCCCCGCTCGCGGGCCAGTTCGATCAATCGCTCGACCTCACGGCCGAAGCGGACCGCGTCGGTGGTCGCGCGCACCCCGCGCTCGAAACCCAGCAGCGTATTGGCGGTTTTCCAGCCGCCGCCCACACCGCCGAGCACATGCGAGGCCGGGGTCCGCGCATCGGTGAAGAACACCTCGCTGAAGGCGACGTAACCGGCCGCGTTGAGGATCGGCCGCACCTGGACGCCGGGCTGATCCATCGGCACCAGCAGGAACGACAACCCCTTGTGCTTGGCCACGGCCGGATCGGTGCGCGCGATCACGAAGATCCAGTTGGCGTTGTGCCCCTGCGATGTCCACGTCTTCTGACCGTTGATCACCCATTCGTCGCCGTCGAGCACCGCGCGCGTGCGCATCCCGGCCAGATCGGATCCGGCCTCGGGCTCCGAATAGCCTTGGCACCACACATGTTCCCCGGACAGCATGCGCGGCAGGAAGTACTGCTTCTGCTCATCGGTGCCGAGCACGGTGATGGTGTTGCCGAGCAGTTTGATGCCCAGGGTGTCGTTCTCGGTGCCGTCCGGCACGCCCAAGCGCATGAGTTCCTCGTTCAGCACGACCTGTTCGATGCTGGACAGACCGGCGCCGCCGAACTCCCTCGGCCAGGAGACCGCAAGAAGATCGTTGTCGGACAAGACCTTTCGCCAGCTCTTCAGGAACTCTTCCTGTTCGGCGGCGGGCAGGGCGCCGATGCCCCGCCAGTCCTGCGGCAGTTCGGATTCGAGCAGTGCGCGGACCTCGGTGCGATACGCCTCCGCCGCCGCGGGATAGCTGATGTCCATGGCTCAGGCTTCCTTCGCCGCCGCTACGGCGACCGCGGGTGCGCCGCACACGGTCTCCAGCAAGGTGGCGACCCGGTCGGCGGAGTAGCCGAGTTCGCCGAGAATCTCCGCCGAATCCCGGCCCAGCCGTGGACTTCCGCCCTTGAACCGCCCCGGCGTATCGGACAGATGGATCACCATGCCGACCTCCCGCGACCAGCCGTATTCGGGATGGTGATGTTCGACCACCCGCCCCGACTCGACAGCCCATTCCTCCCACAGCAGCTCCGGCATGATCGGGTAGTCCAGCGGGATCTCGGCGGGGACGCGATTGTCGTCGAGCAGTGTGAACGCTTGTGCGCTTTCCAATTTCGCGAATCGGGCGGTGAGCAGATCCGCGAGCGCGTCCGCGTTCGCGGCGCGCGCCGCGGTGCTCGTGAACCGTCGGTCGGTGGCCAGTGCGGGCAGGCCCAGCGCGGCGGCCAGCCGGCCGAAGGCGGCGTCACCGAATACCGCGATCGCGATCCAGCCATCGGCGGTGCGGTACAGGCGATAGAGCGGGGACAGACCCATCTGCTGCGCGTCGAGCTGATGCGCGGGCACCGCGACACCGTCCAGGGTGGCGGAGTGCTCGCTGATCACGAACAGACTCGAATGCAGTTGCGGGCTCTCGACATACTGCCCCGCGCCGGTGTTCGCGCGATGGTGCAGCGCGAGCAGGACGGTGACGGCGCCGAGGAATCCGTTGTACAGATCCTCGTTGCCGATCACCCGGCGGATCGGCGCGTTGCCCGCGCCCGCGCCCTCGAAGTTCAGACCCACCAGACCGGATACCAACGGCGCGAACGACTTCAGCGTCGACTTCGGTCCGCTCGACCCGAATCCGGGGAGGTAGGCGTAGATCAGGTCAGGGTTGATCGCTCGCAGCTGCTCGTAACCCAGGCCGATCTTCTCGGCCTTGCCGGGGCGATAGTTCTGCATCACCACGTCGGCCTCGGCGACCAGGCGGTGCGCGATCTCCTGCCCCTCGGCGGTACGCAGATCCAGCGCGATATTGCGCTTACCGCGGTTGGCCGCCTCGAAAAGGTCTCCGAGCGGGCGCATCTGATCACCGACCAGCGGCTCGATCTTGATCACGTCGGCGCCCAGGTCCGAGAGCAGCCGGGCACCGAAACCGGTCGCGAAATAGGAACTGAAGTCCAGGATCTTCACGCCCTCCAGCGGTGCGCCGATCGCACCGCCCACCGGCGCGGGCGCCCACATCGGCGAGCGGGTGAGCTCGCCGACGCGCTCGTTGTGCGTACCGACGCGCGGGGCCGGCTCGGGTGTCGCGGGCGAGGACTTCTCGAAGCGGATCACCGGGCCGATCTGCCGCAGCGTGCCGTATTCGGCGTCGGGCAGCTCGATCGCGACCCCGGCGAAGACGACCTGATCGTCGGCGAAGGTTTCCTCGGGATGCAGCACGGGCAGCGCCGCGATATCCGCGGCGTGGAACAGCTCGAGCCATTCGTCCCGGGGACGCGACCGGAATGCCTGCGGCACCTTGTTCCGGGCTATGTCCAGTTCGACGTCGTCGAGCGGTACCGCCATCTCCGGACCGGCGATCGTCTGCGTCTGCTCGCCGAAGCCCAGCAGATCCATCATCCGCTTGTACGATCCGGGCCCGCCGGTGTGCGGGATCAACCACTTGCCGTCCGCGCACTGGAAAGGGTCGGTGATCAGCCGTTTGTTGCCGAAACCCTTCTGGTTTCCACTGCGGGCCAGATAGGAGATGTCCTTCTCGTTCCACCACCAGTTCATCGACGAGATCGCGAGCATGCCGTCGAGCAGGGACGTGTCGACCTTCTGACCCGAGCCGTTGAGTTTGCGGGCCCGCAGCGCGGCGAGGATTCCGATCGTGGTGATGAATGCCGTGCCGTAGGAGACGGTCGGATGCCCCATGAAGATCGGGCCGTCGCGGTGACCACCCTGCTCGGCCATCTGACCCAGGCGCGCGTTGAGTAACGCCTCGTAGCCCGGGCGTGCGGCCAGCGGGCCGTCGTTGCCGTAGCCGGTGACCGAGCAGTAGACCAGTTCGGGAAACAGCTCGTGGATCCGGTCGTAGCCGAGACCGAGCGCTTCGGCCCGGCCCGTGCCGAAGGATTCGACGAAGACGTCCGCGTTCGCCAGCAGCTGTCCGGCGATCGCACGCCCCTCGGGTGTGTTCAGATCCGCCTCGACACTCCATTTGCCCCGGTCGGTGGACCTGCGCAGAGCCGAATTCGCGTCGACCGGGCCGCCGGGGCGCTCGAGTTTGACGACGCGGGCGCCGTAGTCGGCCAGCGTCATCGTCGAGATGGCCGCCGGCATACCCCAGCTCGCATCGATAACGACGAGTCCGTCGAGTGGACCAGCCATCTGAACACTCCTTCTGTTACACGAGGACCGCACCGGTCCCGGCGCGGTCACGCGCGATGGACGGTGTTGCGGCACAAAGAATTTCGGCTCGAGCCGAATACCTAGTCCGAGGACGGCAGGGGTTTGGCGGTGAGCAGTTCCATGGGAGCGCCGTGGCAGCTGAACCGGCCCGCGCCCTTCTTGACGCAGATGACCTGGGTCTGGCAGGTGGCGCAGGTGTAGCGCTTACCGATCTCGTTCATCGTGATGTCCTCTCTCCGGTCAGCTGCCGGCGAAGGTGATCTCGAGGGGGACCCCGCAGCAGGTCAGCGTGGACCCGCCCGCGGTCGTGACGATCGCCTCGGAACCGCATTCGTTGCAGCGCAGGCGGCTACCGCCGGAGGCCTGCGTACCGGGTGTGTTGTCGGACATCTCCGCTCCTCAGCTGTGAATCTCTTAGATCACCATAATGATAGTCATGAATTAAGGCAAGGGGCCGTTCGCCGTCACATCAGACGGCCGCCGGTCACCTCGAGCACGGTGCCCGTCATATAGCTCGACAGGTCGCTGGCCAGGAACAACACCACCGAGGCGACCTCGCTCGGCTCGCCGGCGCGGCCCATCGGGATGTCCGCGAGCTTCTGCTCCCAGATGCGCTCGGGCATCGCCTCGGTCATCGCCGTGCGAACCAGTCCGGGCTGCACCGCGTTGACGCGGACGCCCTTGAAGGCGACCTCCTTCGCGGCCGCCTTGGTCAAACCGATGATTCCGGCCTTGGCCGCCGAGTAGGTGGTCTGCCCCAGCATGCCGACCTTGCCCGAGATCGAGGAGATGTTGACGATCGCGCCCCCGCCGTGCTCGCGCATCCGGTTCGCGGCCGACCGGGTGCCGTTCCACGCGCCCTTGAGGTGGACGGCGATGACGTCGTCGAAATCCTGTTCGCTCATCTTGCGCATCGTCGAATCCCGCGTCATACCAGCGTTGTTGACGAAGACGCCGAGCGGCCCGAAGGCGTCCTCGGCGATATCGACGGCCGCCTCCACCGCGGCGCTGTCGCGGACATCGCAGCGCACGTATCTCGCGACCCCCGCGCCACCGAGTTCGTCCTGCGCCCGCGCACCCGCCTCGTCGTTGACGTCGGCGATCACGACCCGGGCGCCCTCCCGCACGAAGGTCCGCGCGATCTCCAGGCCGATCCCCTGCGCCGCGCCGGTCACGACGGCGACCCTGCCATCCAGTAGTCCCAATGTTCACTCCTGTTCGTCTCGAATCGAATCCGGTCGGCGCCGCGCAATCCGGGCCGGCCGCGCCGCGGTGCGATCATCACGCCCGCACTACCCGGCAACGCCGAGCCTTGCCGGAAGTGCGCCGACTCAGCGCCCGGCAGCCTTCTTGGCCGCGTTCACCACGCCGCCGCCGATGATCAGGCGCTGGATCTCGCTGGTGCCCTCGTAGAGCCGCAGCAGCCGCACGTCCCGGTAGATCCGCTCCACCGGAACCTCGCGCAGATAGCCCGATCCGCCGTGCACCTGCACCGCGAGATCGGCTGCGCGGCCGACCATTTCGGTACAGAACAGCTTGGCCGCGGACGGGCCGATCCGCCGGTCCTCGCCGGAGACGTAGCGCGCCGCGACCTCGCGAACCATCGCCCGGCCCGCCATGACGCCGGTTGCGATATCGGCGATCATCGCCTGCACGAGCTGGAAGTCCCCGATCGGGGTTCCGCCCTGTGTCGCGGTCGCGGCATACGCACTCGCCTCGTCCAGGGCGCGCTGCGCGGTGCCCACCGACAACGCCGCGATGTGGACGCGGCCGCGGGCGAGCGAGGTCATCGCCGCGCGGTAGCCGACATCCTCGCTACCGCCCACGAGCGCCGCGGCGGGAACCCGGACGTCGGTGAAATGGACGTCGGCGGTCCAGGCTCCCTCCTGCCCCATCTTGCGGTCCTTGGGACCTACTTCCACTCCGGGCGTGTTCGCGGGCACGAGGAAGACCGCGATCCCGGTGCCGTGCTCGTCCGCCGCCCGGGTTCGCGCGAACACGATGAACAGATCCGCCAGCGGGGCGTTTGTGATGAAGCGCTTCTGGCCGGTGATGACCCAATCCTCGCCGTCGCGCACGGCCCTGGTCCGCAATCCGGCCGGATTCGATCCCGCCCCGGGTTCGGTGAGAGCGAACGAGGCGACGACCGCCCCCGAGGCGATGTCCTCGAGCCACCGCGCCTTCTGCTCATCGGTGCCGAATCCCACCAGCACCTGTCCCGCGATGCCGTTGTTGGTGCCGAACATCGAGCGCAGCGACAGCGCCGTGTAGCCGAATTCCATCGCCAACTCGACGTCCTGGGTCAAATCGAGCCCGAGCCCGCCCCACTCCTGCGGGATCGCGTAACCGAACAGGCCCATCGCCGCGGCGTTCGCGCGGATGTCCTCGGGGATGCTGTCGGTATCCGCGATCTCCTGTTCCCGCGGCACCACTTGCTTGCGGACGAACTCGCGAGTCTGCGCCAGGATGTCAGCGAAATCTTCCGGACTCACTGCCGAAGTGCTTGCCATGATGGAAGTATCACCCCAACCAATCATGCTGTCAAATGTTATGGTTCGAACCATTATCATGAATTGACGCTGCTTGCTGAGAGCATCGACCGGAGGATCCCTGGATGACCCCCACGAACCACGCGGATGATCGCCCCCTCGCCGGGCTGCGCATCGTCGAGATCTCGAGCTTCGTCGCCTCGCCCCTGTGCGGCCTCACGCTGTGCCAGCTCGGCGCGCAGGTCATTCGCATCGACCCGCTCGGTGGCGCCGCCGATATCGACCGCTGGCCGCTGACCGCCGCGGGGGAATCGATCTACTGGACCGGACTCAACCGCGGTAAGCGGTCGCTGGCGCTGGACCTGCGCAGCGACTCGGGCCGCCACATCGTGCAGCGTCTGATCACTGCCCCGGGCGACGGCGCCGGCATCCTGGTGACCAATGCCGGCGGGCGAGACTGGCTCGGCCACGAAACCCTGTCCGCGCTGCGCCCCGACGTCATCACGCTGGAACTGCTCGGCAGGCACGATGGGCGGCCCGCCGTGGACTACACCGTCAACGCCGCGCTGGGCTTCCCGCAGATCACCGGACCGCTGCAACACGGCGGCGTGGTGAACCACGTCCTGCCCGCGTGGGACGTCGCAGCGGGGCTACACGCCGCCCTCGCGGTCACCGCTGCCGTCCATCGCCGCGCGGCCACCGGGGCGGGTTCGCGGATCGTGCTACCGCTCGAGGATGTCGCCCTGGCGACGGCGGGTGCGCTGGGTTACCTGACCGAGGTGCAGATCAACGGCAGTGGCCGGCCCGCCACCGGCAATGCCGTATACGGAACGTACGGAACAGATTTCGTCACCGCCGACGGTGAGCGCTTCATGGTCGTCGCACTGACCTCGCGCCATTTCCGGGACCTGCTGGCCGTCACCGGAACCGAGCAGGCCGTCGCCGCGGTGGAGTCGGCCCTCGGGGCGGACTTCGGCCGCGAGAGCGACCGCTTCGAGCATCGTGAGGTGCTGACCGCGCTGTTCGCGCGCTGGTTCCGCACGCACAATGCCGACGATGTCGCACGGGCGTTGGCCGCGTGCTCGGTGCTGCACGAGCGGTACCGAAGTTTCGAACAGGTGGTCCGGTCCGGGGATCTGCAGGCCAATCCGCTGTTCGCCGAGCTGGCGCAGCCGCGCATCGGCACCTACCTCGCCGCCGCCATGCCGGCCTCCTACGACGGTGCCCACCTTCGGACCGGACCGGCCGCGAGTCTGGGCGCCGACGGCCCCGATGTGCTGCGCGACGTCCTGGACCTCGATGATGCGGAGATCGCCGCACTCGAACAGGCGGGCGTGGTCGCGATCTGACGCGACCGGCCGGATCGCCGGTACGCCGGACGGAAGCGGCACGAACGCCCGCAGCGAGAGACCGGCGGTCACGAAAGTCGTCGCGAGACAGCCGATCCCCGACCACACACGACGTAACACGCAGGGCCGCAGCGCATTTCACGCAACGTGGATTGCTCCGCGGCCCTGTCTTGGCCGGCGCTATTCGGCGAGACCACTCAGTACGTCGGCGAATTTCGCCCGCGCCCGCTCCTCGAGCGCGGGCAGGTGATAGCTCGGGAACAATCCCTCGTGCGGCGTCGCATCGCGCAGCAGCTGACGGGCCAGACCGATCTTGTGGATCTCCGTGGCGCCGTCGGCCAGGCCCATGTGATAGGCCTCGAACAGCCACTTGCCGAGCGGCAGTTCCTTGGACACGCCCAGCGAACCGTGCAGCTGCACCGCCCGCGAGGTCACATCGAGCAGCACCTTGGGCATCGCCGCCTTGACCGCCGCGATGTCCTTGATGACCTTGCGATAGTCGTTCTCCTGATCGATCCGCCACGCGGTGCGCAGCACCAGCAACCGGAACTGCTCGAGTTGCAGCCACGAATCGGCGATCATCTCCTGCACGAGCTGCTTGTCCCCCAGCCTGCTGCCCCGCGTCGTGCGCGAGACGGCGCGCTCGAGCATCATGTCGAGCGAGCGCTGCACCAGGCCGACCGTGCGCATCGCGTGGTGGATGCGGCCGCCGCCGAGTCGGGTCTGCGCGACCTCGAAACCCTGCCCGACCCCACCCAGGATGTGATCCTTGGGAATTCGCACATCGGTCCAGCGGGTGTAGGCGTGCGTGCCGACCTCGTAGTCGTGGCCCCACACACCGGTATTGCGGACGATCTCGAGTCCGGGCGTCTCGGCCGGGACGATGAACTGCGACAACCGCCGGTGCGGCTCGGCATCCGGATCGGTCACCGCCATCACGATGTAGAACGACGCGAAGCGCGCGTTGGAGCCGAACCACTTCTCGCCGTTGATCACCCACTCGTCACCGTCGAGTACGGCCGTGGTCTCGAACTCGACCGGATTCGATCCGCCCTGGGGTTCGGTCATCGCATAGCAGGAGACGATCCTGTTCTCGATCAGCGGTTCCAGATACCGGCGTTTGAGTTCCGCAGTGCCGTAGTGCGCGAGAATCTCGGTGTTGCCGGAATCGGGCGCCTGCGAACCGAAGACGATCGGACCCGAGTGGGTGCGCCCGACGATCTCGTTGAGCAGCGCCAATTTCAGCTGACCATAGCCCGGCCCGCCCAGTTCGGGTCCCAGATGTGTGGCCCACAGCCCTTTTTCCCGGACCTTGTCCTGCAGTGGCGGTATCAGCTTCTGCCGCAACGGGTCTCGCAGATCCCACGCATGGGTGATGACCTGGTCGATCGGCTCGACCTCGGTGGTGACGAACTCGTCGGCCCAGTCGAGCACCTTCTGATACTCGGGGTCGGTCTCGAATCCCCAGCTCATATCGTGGTTCCTCATCGGTTGGTAGGGAAAGGGTTCGGTCCTGCGGGAAGGATCAGCGCATCGCCGTGCGGCCGCCGTCGACCGGGATGATCGCGCCGGAGGTGTAGGCGGACCCGGGGCCCGCGAGATAGAGCGCGGCACCGGCTATCTCGCCGGGGTTGCCCGCACGGCCCAGCGGCAGCGCCTTCATCTTCTCGGTGACCACGTCCATATCCCACGCCTTGCTGATATCGGTCAGGAAGGGACCGGCCATGATGGCGTTGACCCGCACGTTCGGCCCGTAGGCCTGCGCGAACCCCTTGGTCAGGATGTTGAGCCCGGCCTTGGCCGCGGCGTAGGGCAGGTCTTCCGGAGTGGGCCGCTCCGATGCGATCGAGCTGATGTTGATGATCGATCCGCCGCCGCCCGCGGCCATCCGCGGGCCGATCAACGTCGTGAGCCGGAACGCGCCCTTGATGTTGACGTCGAAAACCTTGTCGAACAGCGCCTCGGAGACCTCTTCCAGGCTCGGATACAGCGGTGACATCCCGGCGTTGTTCACGAGGATGTCGACCTTGCCGAATTCGCCGTAGGCGCGGGAAACCAAGCGCTCCTGGGCATCCCAGTCACCGACGTGACATGCGACCGGCAGGGCGCGCCGGCCTGTCGTCGCGGTGACCTCCGCCGCCAGCTTCTCGCAGCTGTCGAGCTTGCGACTGACGATGATCGTGTCGGCGCCGGCCCGCGCGAACGCGAGGACCATCTCACGGCCGAGTCCCCGGCTGCCGCCGGTGACCAGGGCGACCTTGTCCTCCAGCGGAAGTGCCGGATCGGTCATCGTTGTACCTCCTTGTCGGACAGGCGAATACGGTGCGCGCTCAACGCGGCGCCATCCGGATCGCGCCGTCCAGCCGGACGACCTCACCGTTGAGCATCGGGTTGGACACGATATGTGCTGCGAGAGAGCCGAATTCGGCGGGAGCACCCAGCCTGGCGGGGTGCGGGGTCTGCGCGCCGAGGGATGCCTTCGCCTCGTCGTTCAGGCCCGCGAGCAACGGGGTGTCGAACAGTCCCGGCGCGATGGAGACGACCCGGATCGCGAGCGACGCCAGGTCCCGGGCCAGCGGCAGCGTCATCCCGGCCACGCCCGCCTTCGAGGCGGCATAGGCGGCCTGTCCGATCTGCCCTTCGAAGGCCGCGACCGACGCCGTCGTCACGATGACACCACGCTCCTCACCGTCGCGATCCAGTCGCGACATCCGCTCGGCGGCCAGCCGCACCACGTTGAACGTGCCGATCAGGTTGATGGTCACGACACGGGTGAACACGTCGAGCGGGAAGACGCCCCGGCGGCCGACCACCCGCAGCGACCGGCCGGTGCCCGCACAGCTGACGACCGCGCGCAGTTCACCGAACTCCTCGGCCGTGTCCAGCGCCCGCGCGACGGCGGACTCGTCGGTGATGTCCGCCGGGGCGAACACCGCGTTCGGCCCGAGTTCGGCGGCGACGGCCGCCCCCTGCGATGTCGGCAGATCGAGCACCACCACCTTCGATCCCAGATCGAGCATCCGACGGGCCGTCGCGAGTCCGAGACCGGACGCACCTCCCGTGACGAGCGTGACCTTACCGTTGATATCCACGAATGCGCCTTCCTCGGCCGCTGTCGGAAATTCGTCTGCCGAACGCTCAGATGCGTTCGACGAGCAGGGCGTTGGCCATGCCGCCGTGTTCGCACATCGTCTGCAGGCCGTACCGCCCACCGGTGCGTTCGAGCCGGCCGACCATGGTGGCCAGCAGCCGCACCCCGGAGGCGCCGATCGCGTGACCGAGCGCGATCGCGCCGCCGACGGGGTTGAGCCGGTCGAGGTCCGCGTCGAACTCGCGCGCCCACGCCAGCGGCACCGACGCGAAGGCCTCGTTGACCTCGTAGACGTCGATATCGCCGACGGTCAGGCCGGTGCGGTCCAGGAGCTTGCGCGTCGCGGGGATCGGCGCGGTCAGCATGTACACCGGGTCGTCACCGGCGACCGCGAAGTCGACGAATCGCGCGCGCGGAGTCAGACCCAGCGCTGTGGCCTTCTCCTCGGACATGATCAGGGTCGCGGCGGCCGCGTCGGTGAGCGGCGAGGAGTTGCCGGGGGTGATCATCCAGCCCAGACCGGGAAAACGCCGCACGGACTCCTCGGAGTGGAACGAGGCGCGCAGTGTGCCGAGGCCCTCGACGGTCGTGGCGGCGCGGATCGTCTCGTCGACGGTGTGCGCCCCGCCGGGTACCGCGACCGGCACGATCTCGCGATCGAAATGCCCGGCGGCGGCGGCCGCGGCGGCGCGGCGATGCGATTCGAACGCATATCGGTCGAGGTCCTCGCGGTTCGCGCCGAATTTGCGCGCGACCAGTTCGGCGGCGACACCCTGACTGATCCAGCCCTGCGGATATCGTTGTGCGAGTGCGGATCCCATCAAATCCCGCCCCATCGACGCGGTCCCCATCGGCACCCGGCTCATCGATTCGACACCGCAGGCGATCACGACGTCGTAGGCGCCCGCGATGACGCCCTGCGCCGCGAAGTGCACCGCCTGCTGACTCGAACCGCACGCGCGGGTCACGGTCGTGGCCGGCGTGGATTCGGGCAGGCCGGCGGCCAGCGCGGCGGAACGGGTGATATTTCCGGCCTGCTCCGAGGCCTGGCTGACGCACCCGCCGATGACGTCGTCGACGAGTGCGGGGTCGATATCGCTGCGCGCCATGAGCGAGCGCAGCACCTCTGCCAGCAGGTCGATCGGATGCACGTCGGACAGCGCACCCCCGGGCTTGCCCCGGCCGGACGCCGAACGCACGACGTCGACGATCACGGCATTTCGCATGGATCCTCCAGGAGAACGAAAGTTTGTGGTGGAAAGGGTGTTTCGGGTCAGCCGACGACCCGTGCGACCAGATCGCGGCGGACCAGCTTCCCGGTGGCGGTCCTGGGCAGCTCGTCCAGGAACACGACCTCGTCGGGCGTGCGGGAGCCGCGCAGACGTTCGCGGCACCACGTCCGGATCTCCTGCGCGCCGGCGTGTTCCACGCCGTTCGGCACGATGACCGCGCAGATCCGCTCACCCCACTCGTCGTCGGGGACGCCGATGACGGCGACCTCGCGCACGTCGTCGTGGTGGACCAGCACGTCCTCGATTTCGGCGGGCGCGATGTTCTCGCCACCGCGGATGATGGTGTCGTCGGCGCGGCCGCCGATGTAGAGGTAGCCGTCCTCGATGCGAGCCTGATCCCGGGTCGGGAACCAGCCCTGGGCGTCCAGTGCCGATCCCTTCCCCATGTATTCGCCGCTGACCTGGGCGCCCCGCACCCACAGCAGACCGGTCTCGCCGTCGGCCAGCACAGCGCCGTCCTCGTCCCTGATCTGGGCCTGCATGCCGGGCACGATCCGCCCGACCGAGGACAGGCGGCCGCGAATCTTGGGTTCCGCCAACGCTTCCCGGTGATCCTCGGGTCCGAGCACGGCGATCGTGGAGCTGGTCTCGGTCAGCCCGTAGGCGTTGACGAATCCGGTGCCGGGGAACGCTTCGAGCGCCTGCTCGAGCACGGGCTGGGGCATGCGCGCGCCGCCGTAGGCCAGCGAGGCGAGGGTGGGCGTGTCACCCGGTGCGCCGTCCAGATGCTCGACGATGCGCGCGAGCATGGTGGGCACCACCATCGCACCGGTGATCCCCTCCCCTCGCACGACGTCCAGCCAGCCCTGCGGGGTGAAGTCCGGCAGATACACCATCCGGCGGCCCGCGTAGACGTTGCTGAGAACCGCGCCCATACCGGCGATGTGATACGGCGGCGTACTCACCAGCGTCGCGTCTTCCGCTGCGGCGGAACCGAATTCGACCGTGTTGAGCAGATAGGACAGCAGGTGCTGGTGGCGCAGTAGCACGCCCTTGGGTGCAGAGGTGGTACCGCTGGTGAACAGCACGACCGCGGTGGCGTCGTCGGGTGCGACACCCTCGACGGTGGGTCCGGACGATTCCGCGAGTTCGAGGAACTGCGCGCTGGTGAGCACGGTGCCGGCCGCACCGTCGAGCTTGTCGCGATACGCCGGATCGGCGACGATCATCGGCCGCTCGAGCTGCCCGATCAGATCTCGCAGCTGATCGGTGGCGAGCCGGTAGTTCAGCGGTGCGATCGGGACTCCGGCGCGGGCGGAGGCGAAGGTCAGCACCGGGAGCACCGGTCCGTTAACCCCGACGAACACCAGGTGCGCGGCGCCGTGTTCGGCCAGGACCGCGGCGCCACGGGAGGCGGCGTCGCTGAGCTGCCGGTAGGTCATGCCGGAGTCGCGCCGCCCCAACGCGAGCCTGTCCGGATGGACCGATACAGCCATGTCCAGAACCATTTCGATACCCATTGCACCACCTGGTGAGAACGCTTCGATTGTTGATCCGCGCCCGACGCGCCGGACGACGAGCGACCGGCAACCTTCAGGCAGCCTGCATCGAACGATAACAACCATGCGCCTCAATTTGGAAATAATTCATGACAATGGTTGCTAGAGATGTGTAGGCTCCGGTGTGCGTGAATGACCTGGGTCACTCCGCCGCATCCACTCCGAGGGCAGCGCCGCACACACGGCAGACAGGGAAGATACGAGGTGAATCCGATGAACGATCGGGATCCGGTGGACGTCGCCACACTCACGGCGTGGCTCGACCGGAACGAGGTCGGGACCGGTCCCGTCACCGATGTGCGCGCGTTGACCGGGGGCACCCAGAACATCCTCGCCCGCTTCTCCCGGGGCGGTTCGGACTACGTCTTCCGCCGCCCGCCACTGCACAAACGCAGCAACAGCGATGAGACGATGCGCCGCGAAGCACGCCTCCTGGCCGCGCTCGCGGACACCGACGTGCCCCATCCCCGCCTCGTCGCACTATGCGATGACCTGGACATATTGGGGTGCGTCTTCTTCGTGATGGAAGCGGTCGACGGATTCACCGCCACCTCCGAGGTGCCCGAACCGTTCGCGTCCACCCCAGGCCTGCAGCACGCGATGGGACTGTCCGTCGTCGATGGCGCGGCCGCCCTCGCGCAGGTGGACCCCGCCGTCCTCGGCCCGGCGCAACTGGCTCGCGCGGACGGCTGGATCGAGCGGCAGGTCGACCGCTGGCGACGGCAACTGGACTCGTATCACGAACTCGACGGCTGGCCGGGACCCGAACTCGACGGCGTCGGCGAGGTCGGCCGGTGGCTCGACGCGCACCGGCCCGCACAGTGGCGCAAGGGAATCATCCACGGCGACTACCACTTCGGAAACGTGATGTTCCACCGCGACCGGCCGCGGGTAGCCGCCATCGTCGACTGGGAACTGGGCACCGTCGGAGATCCGCTGCTCGACCTCGGCCATCTCTTGGCAACCTGGCCCGACCCCACCGAACCCCGCACGATGGGACTCGCGCGCCGACTGGACGGCCTGCCCTCACGTGCGGAGGTCATCGCTCGCTACGGGGCGGTCAGCGGCCGGGACATGTCCGAATTCGATTGGTACCAAGTGCTCGCGTGCTATCGCCTCGCGATCATCCTCGAGGGCACGCACGCGCGCGCCTGCGCCGGCAAGGCCGACGCCGCGCTCGGCGCTCGCTTCCACGGCGTCTCCCAGGCCCTGCTCGACCAGGCGCTGCGGCTCGTCCGGCCGTCATCCGAAACCCTCTGAGCGGAAAGAACATTCAGCCATGCCCCACGATCCCAGCGCAGCCGCGGACTACAAGTACCTGCGTTACGAGTCCCACGACGACGGCACGATCGTTCGAATAGTGCTGAGCCGCGGCAAATATCGCAATGCCCAGAACCGCGGCCTGCTCGTCGAACTCACCGAGGCGTTCCTGCGGGCCGAGGCCGACGATACGGTGCGCGTGGTGATCCTGGCGGGCGACGGGCCGGTTTTCTCTTCCGGCCACGATCTCGGCAGCTCCGAATACCGGGCCGAACGCGACCCCGGTCCCGATCAGCACTGGTCGTTCACCTGCACCGGCGCCACCCGCGACGCCGTCGAATCCCGCTACCACCAGGAGTGGCACTACTTCTACGAGAACACCGCGCGGTGGCGCAAACTCCGCAAGATCACCATCGCGCAGGTGCACGGGAACGTCTTCTCCGCGGCCCTGATGCTGATGTGGGCGTGCGATCTCATCGTGGCCGCGGAGGGTACCCGGTTCGCGGATGTCGTCACGACCCGGCTGGGCATGTGCGGCGTCGAATACTTCGGCCACCCTTGGGAATTCGGCCCGCGCAAGACCAAGGAGCTGCTGCTCACCGGTGACTGCATCGACGCCGAGGACGCCCGCGCCCTGGGCATGGTGAGCAAGATCTTCCCCGCGGACGAGCTCGGCGAGCGGACCCTGGATTTCGCGCGCCGGATCGCGCGGGTGCCGACCATGGCCGCCTTGCTGGTCAAGGATTCGGTGAATCAGACCCAGGACGCGATGGGTTTCTCCCAGGCGCTCGATTCCTCCTTCACGATCCACCAGCTCGCGCACGCGCAGTGGACCCATCTGTCCGGCGGCAAGAGCCCGGTCGGAACCCCGGAGTTCGGTCTGCCCGACTGGAAGTCGGCGCCGCCGGTCGAGCGAGCCGACCCCTATACCCCCTGAACAGGTCCGGCCGGCACCCGGCCGTCGACCCACACCGGCATCGCGCCGGAGCTACACCTTCTCGGCAGTGCGGCCGAGGAGCCCGATGAGAGGAAAAATACCGATGAGGAAAATTGCTGCCACGTGCGCGTTGGTCGCCGGAGCCGCGGTGGGCATCACCGGGACCGTGCAAGCGGCCCCGCCGCCGAACGCCGTCCACTACGAGACCACCGCCACCCCCAAGGGCACCGTGATCAAGACCGACGCGGGATCCCTCGCCGTCGACAAGGGCGTGTTCGAGATCAAGAGCCCTACCGGAAAGGTTCTCGCCGGATCCGCTCTGTCCTTCCGGGTGGACGATTTCGTCTTCCCGATCGCCGCGCGGATCAACGGCCGCACCGCCACGCTGACTCCCCAGTTCGACCTCGCGCACGCCAGCTACCGGCCGGTCGCGCTGCCGTTCGAGGATCAGGCGCCGTTCAAGAACCAGTACGACCGTGAGCAGGCGGCCTGGAGCCGCATGGCCAGCACGATCACCACCGGCGCCACCGTCGGGACCATGGTCGGCGGCCTGTCCGGCGCGGCCGTCGGTTGTCTGCTCGGCGGCATCGCCGGCGCCACCGTCGCCGCCGCGACCATCGTCGGCATGTTCGGACCGTTCATTCCCGCGGCTGCCGTCGGCTGCCTCGGTGGCATCGTGGCCGTCGGCGCGCTGGGCACCGTGGTCGGCCAGCTGCTGGTCACCGCGCCGACCACGATCATGGCCGCGGTGCAGTACTTCACCACCATCAACGAACCCGCTCCGCGCCCGGCTCCGGCGAAGTAGCCCTCGGGCACCGGGTTCCTCCGGCCGTCGAACGACCGGATCCCCTTTCGGCGCATGTCGATGCGGCCGATTCTCCCGACCGCCGAGCGGTCGTTCATCCAGCACCCGCAAACCCCGCCGGGTAGTTCGTCATGCCCGGAACCGGCGCTGGTCACGGAAATCGGCCGCACGACATCGTCGCTCCGATCGAAGCCATTGCATGTACCGTTATATAACGGTACATTCTTCAAGTGCATAAAGACGGCGGTGTCGCCGCGACCTCCTGGTGGCGACGAGTCAGCGACGAGGTCGAGACAGTCGGTGTCGCACCGGTGCCCGACGATCAGCGAAACGCCACTGCCGGAAAGCTTTTCATCACCTGGGCGATGACCGCGGCCTCGGCCATGACACCGCTGATCGGCGCGATCCTCTACCCCTACGGCCTGTGGTACACGATCGGCGCGATGGTGGTGAGCTGGCTGGTCTTCTTCATCCCGTGCGGCCTGTTCTCCGAGATGGGCCGTGAGCTGCCGTTGACCGCGCTGGTGGTCGCCCGCCGCACCTACGGCCGGTCGGCGACGTTCGCGCTGTCGGCCCTGTTCTCCTTCGTCAACATGGCCTTCTTCGGGCTCAATGCCGCCGGTGGCGCCCATATCCTCGCCGCGCTGACCCACACCGGCGCGGCGCCCTGGTACTGGATCATCGGCGGATCGAATGTGGTGCTGGTGCTGTTCGGGTTCAAGTGGCTCGAATACTTCTACCGCTACACCGCATTGCTGTTCCTGATCTGCTACAGCGCGCTGACCGTCTATCTGGCGACGCACTATTCGCTGCACGTCCCGCATCGGACCGTTCGGATGCAATGGGGCACAGCGGTTTCGGTGATCGGCGGATTCTGCATTCTGTCCTGGACCTACAAAACCTCCACGGTTTCGCGCTTCTGCGTCCCGGCCGCTCGAACTCCGCAGCGCCGCTGGTACTTCCTCGCACCGAGTCTGGGCATCATGCTGCCGAACCTGGCCATGGGCATCATGGGCGAGTACTCGAAGCAGGCGACCGGCGACTGGAACATCGCCGTTGCCGGGGCACACATCCCGGGTTGGGGCGCGGTGGCGGCACTAGGGGTAGCTCTGGCGATCATGCACATCAACGCGATGAACCTCTACCCCGCGACCGTCGATATCCTGGTGTCCCTCAACACCATTCGCGCCCCGCGCAACTGGGAGCAGCCGATCGCGACGATCGTGCTGGGTATTCTCGGCGTGCTACTGGCCCAAGCCGGAATTCTTTCCCATGCCGAAACTTTCGTCACCGACGCCGGAGAACTCCTCGGCCCCTTCACCTTCGTGCTGATCGTCGACTGGCTCCGGGGCCTGCGCGACAAACACGACGTCGACGGCTACTTTCGACCCGCCCACACGGCCACCGACCGATGGCGCCTGCCCGCCCTGTTCTGTTTCCTGGCGGGTTTCGTCGTCAGCTTCTGGGGCACTCACTTACTCCCCGCGAGCTTCTACCACGCGGTGCCCCTGAGCCTGGTCGGCTCGCTCACCGCGGCCTCGAGTTACGCAGCCGTTCTGTTCGTCCGGCACCGCCGCTCGTCGGCCCCCGACAGCGTCGTCCTCGAACCCATTCCGGGCCCTGTGCCCAAAGCCTGAGCGTCGCGCTGATCATCCGGATATACAGCGAGACAGCCGAAGTCACCGACAGACCCTCATCGGCCGGCTTTCGAGTCGCCTGATCGAGTCGGCGCGGCGGCGCCACGTACCACATCGGCGTACACAGGTCCGGCCATCGCCGTATGCACCAGCGCCAGATGCAACTGGTGTACGCCGATGCGTTCCTCCCAGCCACTCGCCAGCGGATAGGTCTCCTGATAACCGGCGATTATCCGGTCCAGGTACGGTGCGCCGCCGAACAGGCGCAAAGTCGCGAGGTCGGTCTCCCGGTGTCCGCCGTGGGCGGCCGGGTCCACCAGCCATACCTCGCCGCTCCCCCAGAGCAAGTTGCCCGGGTGCAGGTCGCCGTGAATCCTGGCCGGTCCCTCGGCGGGCGGGTCGCATCTGTCCAGAGCCGTCTCGACGGCAGCGACGTCATCAGCGGTGAGAGCGCCGGCATCCCGGGACGCACGCAGATAAGGCTCGATCCGGCGCTGCCGGTACCAGTCGAGCCACGCGGTGGTGCCGTCGGCCCGCGTGTTGTCCAAGGGCCGGCTACCGATATACCCCGCCCAGTCGGCGCCGAAGTTCCGGCAGGGCGCCTGATGCAGTACAGCGAGTCGTCGACCGAAGTCCTCCGCAGCGACCGGATCCGGTTCGCCGTGATGGATCCACGCCAAGGCGATTGCGCCGGGGTCCACCGCGATCACCTCGGGCAGTGACGGACCGCCGGGCACCGCGATCCACCGCAGCCCCGCCGCCTCGGCGGCGAAGAAATCCGCCGGCGGCGGCGTCGGCAGCCGCTTGGCGAACAGTTCACTGCCATCATCCAACGTCAGTCTTTCGGCGACGCAGACATCGCCGCCGGAGACGGGAGTAACCCGAATTCGCTGATGGGTGAGGAACATTCCCAAGTGGCGTGGGTTGGCGCGAAGCCAATCGAGGTCCATCGGCGCGATGGTACGCCACCGCCTATTTCCGGGTTCAGCGCAGCGCCTGCGCCGCCTCCTTGCCCTGTTCGATATCGCGGGAAGAACAGCACAGCAGATCCACCCCGGCGCGATCGGCGGCGATCGCGCGATTGCCGGTCGATCCGTACTGCGCCAGCGCTCCCGCCTCCAGTGCGTCGCTGATGATCAGCCCCCGGAAGCCGAGCTTCTGGCGCAGATAATTTTGCAGGATCACCGGAGACATGCCCGCCGGACGGTTCGGATCCAGCGCCGGATAGATCGCCCAGGACGGCATGACATGTGCTACCCGGGCTCGAATCGCCCGAGCGAAGGGAACCATATCGATCCCGGTCAACTCCTGCGCCGACGACGTGATGGTGACGGGCTTTTCGTCGGTATTCGCCCCCGCCGGGGCCGATCCCAACCCGGGAAAATGCTTCGCGCAGGCCGAGACCTTGCTGCCCTGCAGGGTCCGCACGTATGCCTGCGCGCAGTCGGCCACAACTTCCGGACGACCGGAATAGCTGCGTCCGTACTGATCCAGGAAATCCCCCGGCCTGCGGTGCACACCGAGCACGGGGGCGAGGTTGGTGTCGAGATTCGCCGCGGCCAGCGCGTGAGCGGCGGCGGCGGCCTGAGCGTCCGCAGCGCGCGAGACATCCCCCGCGGCGCCCACCTTCTGAGCGGACTCGGCCGGCCCACCCGGCAATCGGTTGACCTGCCCGCCCTCCTGGTCGGTGGTCAGCAACAACGGCACCGGCGAAGCCTTGCGCAATTCCGCGGCGACCTCGGCGACCTGCTGTACGGACGTAATGTTGTCCGCGAAAAAGATGACGCCCCCGATCTGGCTCCGCGAGGCCAGCGTGAGCAATTCCGCCGGGGGCTGGGGCCCCTTGTACGAATAGATGATGCGCCTGCCGGCAGGCAGCGCCGCCCCCTGGGCGCGCATCGCCGGAAGTGCCACGAGGCCCAATGTGGCAGCGGACACCGAGGTCAAGAACCTGCGCCGGTCGAGCATGCGTATCGTTCCGTTCGTTCGAAGTCGGATGGCCGTCCTCCACCGTAACCGCGCGGGACGCGGGGGCCATGCCGCGGCACAACCGAAGTCACCGACAACCCGGTAACAGCAGGATGCTCTACCGAGTCGGTCAACTGCGCGAAAGTGCCCTGAGACCTGTTGTGTAGCAAGAAAATTCAGCAACATCGCCCGCGCCGACCTCGTGATGCCGCACGGATGACCGCCCTTTCGCATCAGGCCGGTGCCAGATCCCCGGTTCGACGCAGCGGGGCACACACGCGTGAACGGCCGCGCGTCAGCCCTCGGCAGCCAGCTGCCCGCACGCCGCGGCGATCTCCTGACCCCGCGTATCCCGCACCGTACACGCCACCCCCTGCGCCTCCACCCGCCGAACGAACTCCCGCTCAACAGGTTTCGGCGACGCATCCCACTCCGAACCCGGAGTCGGATTCAACGGGATCAGGTTCACGTGCACACGCGAACCCAGCGCCTTGTGCAACTTCGAACCCAACATGTCCGCACGCCACGGCTGATCGTTCACGTCACGGATCAACGCATACTCGACCGAAATGCGACGCCCGGTCCGATCCGCGTAATACTTCGCCGCATCCAGTACCTCGGCCACCGACCAACGATTGTTCACCGGCACCAACGTATCCCGCAGCTCGTCATCCGGAGTATGCAGCGACACAGCCAAAGTCACCGACAACCCCTCGTCCGCAAGCTTCCGGATCGCCGGAGCCAAACCGACCGTCGAGACCACCACGCTCCGCTGGGAGATACCCAGGCCGTCCGGAGCGGGAGAAGTGATGCGCCGCACCGCGTTCACCACGCGTTTGTAGTTCGCCAGCGGCTCACCCATGCCCATGAACACGATGTTGGACAGCCGGCCGGGGCCGCCGGGAACCTCGTCGTCGCGGAGGGCGGCCGCGGCGGCGCGGACCTGGTCGACGATTTCGGCCGTGGACAGGTTGCGGTTCAGGCCGCCCTGGCCGGTGGCGCAGAACGGGCAGGCCATACCGCAACCGGCCTGGCTGGAGATGCACAGGGTGTTGCGGTCCGGATAACGCATCAGGACCGATTCCAGAAGGGTGCCGTCACCGGCGCGCCACAGCGTCTTGCGGGTGGCGCCCTCATCGCACACCACGTGCCGGACCTCGGTCAGCAGCGGCGGGAACAGCGATTCGGCCACCGCGGCACGCAGTTGCGCGGGCAGATCCGTCATCCGCTCCGGGTCGGCCACCAACCGGCCGTAGTACTGCCGGGCGATCTGATCGGCCCGGAACTTGGGCAACCCCAGCTCCTGAACCGCCTTGCGGCGCTCGTCGGCATCGAGGTCGGCGAGATGCCGCGGCGGCATGCCGCGACGCGGAGCATCGAAAACCAAGGGGAGAGGGGTAGCCATAGCCTTACCAGTGTCCCATCCACATCCGGGTCGATGGGTCCCGGGCCCCGTCGACTCGATCACATCCGCGTTTCGCGTGCGGCCTGCGTGCAGAACACAGACCAATGGGGTAACCATCGAGTATGAGCAGCGACGCCTCGAGCTCGGGCCCGGACACTCCCCCGCGGACGTCCGCCGCCCCGGAACCGTCCGCGACCCCGGAACCCGCCACCGGCTCGAAACCACCCGCGGTCCCGGACACGACCAGGCCCGACACCACCACCCGCCCACGCAAGCAGTCGTTGCGCACGCGGGCCGGATTCGCCTGGACCAGCCTGGTCGCCGCCGCGATCATCGGCATCATCCTGCTGATCTTCATCCTGCAGAATCTGAATCAGGTGAAGGTCACGCTGTTCTTCTGGAGTTTCTCGCTCCCGCTGGGCGTGACCATTCTGCTGTCCCTGATCGCCGGATCGCTGGTGATGAGCCTGGCGGGCGGTTGGCGAATCCTGCAGCTGCGCCGCGCGGCCAGACGCGTCTGAGCGCTACCGGCGCACCAGACGCCGATAGGTCACCTTGTCGAATTCGCGACCGAACTCGTCGATCGCGATCACGTCCATCTCACTGGAGAACACCCCGGGCCGCACATCCACGCGAATGAACGAATACCGGCTGTAGCGCACCCGCGACCACTGCACCGCCTCGTACTGCTGCTTCCCGTCGGCGTCCCACAGCCCGCTGCGAGCCACCGTGGTGTCGGGCAACTCGTGTCCGCGATAACTCTCGCCGAATTCGAATTCGCCGTGCGCGGCGCCACCCCCGCCGACGACGTAGTACACGGTGCCGTCGGTTTCGGGATAGACGATCGCGTTGTCGCCCGCGACCCGGGTCGCGCGGCCGTGCCGGATCGGGTCGGTCCGCTCGAAGCAGTGGTTGTGCCCCTGCAACGCCAGGTCCACGTCGTACCGATCGAACAGTTCCGCGAACGTCCCGCGCACCCCGCCGTCGCTCGCCCCGCCCACACCGGTGGCATAGGCGCATTCGTGGAAGAAGCACACGATGAAGTCCACGGCCGGGTCGGCCCGATGCGCGGCCAGCGTCCGTTCCAGCCAATGTTTCTGTGCCCCACCGGAATAACCGAGATTCGCCTGGTACTGATAGCAAGCCTCGTTGGCATCGAGCGAAAGCACGGCGACGTTGCCGTACCGGAACGAATACACCGACGGGCAGCCGGCCGGGCCATTGTCGGGCATATCCAGCCGCGCGGTCAGCCCGCCGTAACCGTGGGTGCCGTACACCGCCTCCATATCGTGGTTGCCGGTGGCGAACATCCACGGCACCCGCGCGGCACTGCCCTCGATGGCCTGAAAGTAGTTGTCCCACACGAACGGGTTGTACGCGTCGATCTTCGCGTTCGTCGAGCTTCCGCTCGGGACGAACCAGTCCGGCCCGCCACCGTGCGAGGGGTCGGCATAGCTGATGTCACCGGCCAGAATGTGGAAATCCGGCTTGCAGGCGACGATCTGGCGCTGAATCGCGGCGGCATTGCGCGCTCCCGGCGCGTCGCCCTTGCCGTACTTGTTCCGGTACCCGCCGGGTCGCAGCCCCGTCGGGTGGGCGGGGGTGTCGTCGATCCCCTGATCGCCCATCATCGTGAACCGGAACGGCAGCAACGCCGCCCGCGAACTCGGCATGGCCGGAGCAGCCGAAGTCACCTCGCTCACGAAACCGTCGGAGGTGCGCCAGCGGTAGAAATGCGGAATCCGTCCGGGCAGCCCGTCCACGGGCGCGTGCACATAGAACTGCTCGGCCGCGAGCACCCCGCCGTCCGTGCGCGGAATCTGCGTGAGCAGATTGCGCACCTGCGCCTCGACGCGCGCGCCCAGGGCGGGGGTGGGACCGTGTTCGAGAAATACCTTGGCGCTGCCCGGATTACGCGACAGTTGCGCGGAGAACCGCAACTGACTCGCCGCGTCCGGGCCGAATCCGACATGCCGTCCGGCCACCGCGAGCGGAGCCCCGTCCGCGTAGGCGAGCGTGCCGAAGGAGGAAAATCCCGCCGCCATCGCCGCAGCGGTACTGCCACGCAGGAACCCTCGGCGGCTCACCGCATGCCGTTTCAGATACGACCGGTGCCAGTCGTACTGCTCGTCCATCGTCATCCGGGCGGCCAGGGCCGCGGGAATTCCGGTGTTCGGGGCCAGTCCGGGAGGGTTGAGCATGAGGGAAACCTTCGCGCCGAGAAGTGGGAACGGATATCCGGGACTCATCCAAGTCGCGCAAGATTACCGACAGCCGACAGGCCGATGAACGCAGCCTTCCCGGCCTCGGGGAGTGTCACGCAGGCGAATGCCCGGACGGGCCGGGCGAATTCACAGCAGCGCGGTCAGCACCAACCAGGACACGAATGCCGAGGGCAGCATCGAATCGAGCCGATCCATGATGCCGCCGTGGCCGGGCAGCAGGGTGCCCATATCCTTGATGCCCAGCTCCCGCTTGATCTGCGACTCGATCAGGTCACCGCAGGTGGCGACCAACACCACCGCGACGCCCAGCAGCACGCCGATCATCGAATTCGCTTGCAGCAGTAGGGTCACCGTCAGCAGTCCGCCGATGATGCAGAACACCAGGGAACCGCCGAAACCCTCCCAGGACTTCTTCGGGCTGATCGCCGGAACCATCGGATGCCGCCCGAACAGCACGCCCGCCACGTAACCGCCGACGTCCGAGCAGACCACCAGGATCATGAACGTCAGCACTCGCAGATTGCCGCGCGGCTCGGACAACATCAGCACGGCGAAGGAGGCCAGCAGCGGGATCCAGGCCAGTACGAAAACCGTGATCGCAGTGTCGCGCAGGAAGTTTCGCGGTGTCGCGGCCAGACCGTGATCGAACAGCCGCCACGCCATGCACACCAGTGCCGTCAGCCCGAACGCCCCCGCGACGCCCTGCGCGCCGTACGGCCAGGCCAGCCAGATCATCGCCTGCCCGCCCAGCAGCAGCGGGATGCGCGGCACCAGCACATCGGCCTCGCGGAGCCGCTTGGCGACCTCCCAGGTGGCGATCGCGATGGCCACCGCGACCACGCCGACCAGAATCCTCGGCGCGAACAGCAGGATTGCGATCAGGGACAGACCGAGACCGAAACCGACCGCCAGCGCGGCCGGTAAATTGCGGCCCGCCCGCGAGGACTTGGCCCCCTCGGCCCCGTCGGCCTCGGGCTGCGACTGCTCACCCTCGGCGGACGCCTGCTCCGAACCGGCAGGAACCGCCTGGTCCGGTGCGCCGGGTATACCGGCTGCTTCGCTCGCCGGCATGCCCTCGCCGGCCGCGGCTTGTTCGGCCACGATTGTCCCGTCGCTCACGTATCCGTCCACTCCGTCCCCGCCCCGGGCAGGCACTCGCGCCCGGGGCCGTCAGACCTCGAGCAGCTCCGATTCCTTGTGCTTGACCAGTTCATCGATCTGCGCCACGTATTTCTGCGTGGTCTTGTCCAATTCCTTTTCGGCGCGGCCGACCTCGTCCTCGCCCGCTTCGCCGTCCTTCTGGATGCGGTTCAGCTCGTCCATCGTCTTGCGGCGGACGTTGCGGATGGCGATCTTGGCGTCCTCGCCCTTGCCTTTGGCCTGCTTGACCAGTTCGCGACGGCGTTCCTCGGTCAGCTGCGGCACCGAGATGCGGATGATGTTGCCATCGTTGGTCGGGTTGACGCCCAGGTCCGAGTTGCGGATCGCGGTCTCGATCGCACCCAGCTGACCGTTCTCGTAGGGCTTGATGACGACCATGCGGGGCTCGGGCACGTTGATACTCGACACCTGGGTGATCGGGGTCGGCGAGCCGTAGTAGTCGATGACGATGCGCGAGAACATGCTCGGGTTCGCCCGACCGGTGCGAATGCCTCCGAGGTCGTCCTTCGCCACCGTGACGGCCTTCTCCATCTTCTCCTCGGCGTCGAAGAGTGCTTCCTCAATCACGACCGTTTCCTCCACAGCGTTAGTCGTTGTCGGTTCCGGGATCACGAGGGCGGGCATCCGGACAGGACACCGCTCCCGACGCTCGTCAGGACCGAACCAGTGTGCCGATCTTCTCACCGGCGACCGCTCGGGCGATATTGCCCTTGGTCAGAAGATTGAACACCAGTATCGGCATCTGGTTGTCCATACAGAGACTGAAGGCGGTGGCATCGGCCACCTTGAGGCCCTGCTCGATGACTTCCTTGTGGGTGATCTCGGAGTACATCGTCGCGGCCGGATCCTGCCGGGGATCGGCGTTGAAGACGCCGTCGACGGCCTTGGCCATCAGCACGACCTCCGCGCCGATCTCCAGGGCGCGCTGCGCGGCCGTGGTGTCGGTGGAGAAGTACGGCATGCCCATGCCGGCGCCGAAGATCACCACGCGGCCCTTCTCCAGGTGCCGCTTGGCGCGCAACGGGATGTAGGGCTCGGCGACCTGGCCCATGGTGATCGCCGTCTGCACCCGGGTGTCGACCCCCTGCTTCTGCAGGAAGTCTTGCAGCGCAAGGCTGTTCATGACCGTGCCGAGCATGCCCATATAGTCCGAGCGAGCCCGTTCCATGCCACGGTCCTCGAGTTCCGCGCCGCGGAAGAAGTTGCCGCCGCCGATCACCACCGCCACTTGAACGCCGGTCGCGACCACCTCCGCGATCTGCTCGGCAACGGTCTGCACGACATCCGGGTCGAGCCCGACGTTGCCGCCGCCGAACATCTCCCCTCCCAATTTGAGGAGTACTCGGCGATAGCCCTTACGAGCCGGTTCCGGGTCCGACATCTGTCTCCTTCTCCTGGGCGGAAAGCCATGCACACGCGAAAAGACCATCCGGTGTCGCAGCGAGCACGGGATGGTGACAAAAAGCTCCGTCCATCCTGCCCTATGCCGGGCCGCGACGGTGAGCCGACCCTGATTCGACGCACGGAGGGCTCCCCGCGCCGTGCACGGGGAGCCCTCCGGAGTCGATCGGGCCCGGTCAGGCCTGGCCGACCTCGAAGCGAGCGAAACGGGTCACGGTGACACCGGCCGCGTCCAGCTGCGCCTTCACGGTCTTCTTGTTGTCGGTGACCGACGGCTGCTCCAGCAGGACGACGTCCTTGTAGAAGCCGTTCACCCGGCCCTCGACGATCTTCGGCAGGGCAGCCTCGGGCTTGCCCTCCTCCTTGGCGGTCGCCTCGGCGATCTCGCGCTCCTTGGCCACCAGATCCGCGGGAACGTCCTCGCGGGTCAGGTACTTGGCCTTCAGGGCCGCGACCTGCATACCGGCGGCACGGGCGGCCTCGGCGGCGCCTTCGCCCTCGCCCTGGTACTCGACCAGCACGCCGACGGCCGGGGGCAGGTCGGTGGCACGCTTGTGCAGGTAGGTCGCGACCGGGCCGTCGAAGGACACGACGCGACGCAGCTCGAGCTTCTCGCCGATCTTCGCGGCGAGTTCCTGCACGACCTGGTCGACGGTCTTGCCGCCGAGATCGATGGCCTTGAGCGCCTCCAGGTCGGCCGGGCGCGCCTTGGCGGCGGCCTCGACGACCTGTGCGGCCAGCGCCTGGAACTCGGCGTTCTTGGCGACGAAGTCGGTCTCGGAGTTGATCTCGACCATGACGCCGTCCTGGGCGGCGACCAGGCCCTCGGCGGTGGCGCGCTCGGCGCGCTTGCCGACGTCCTTGGCACCCTTGATGCGCAGCACCTCGACGGCCTTGTCGAAGTCGCCGTCGGTCTCTTCCAGGGCCTTCTTGCAGTCCATCATGCCGGAGCCGGTGAGCTCGCGGAGCCGCTTGACGTCAGCGGCGGTGTAGTTCGCCATCCTGGCGAGCCTCCTTAACGGGGAGTGGGTATCAGGTCGAAGCACCACCATGCCGACCGCTTCCGAACAGGAAGGGCCGGCACGGTGAACAAATCCGTTCCGGCGGCAACGCGAGCGCTACCGCCATCGGACGCTGGTCAGCTCTCGGCGGCAGCCGGGGTCGGCTCCGCGGCCGGGGCCTCGGCGGCGGCCTCGTCGGTGGACGGGGTCGCCTGAGCCAGCAGCTCCTGCTCCCACTCGGCGAGCGGCTCACCGGCGCCGGCCTCGGGCTTCGCATCGCCGCTGGCGCGCGCGGCACGGGCCTGCACACCCTCGGCGACGGCGGAGGCGACGACCTTGGTCAGCAGCGCGGCCGAGCGGATCGCGTCGTCGTTGCCCGGGATCGGGTAATCGACCAGATCCGGATCGCAGTTGGTGTCCAGGATCGCGATGACCGGAATGTTCAGCTTGCGGGCCTCGCCGACCGCGATGTGCTCCTTGTTGGTGTCGACGACCCAGATGGCCGAGGGAACCTTGGCCATGTCCCGGATACCGCCGAGGGTGCGCTCCAGCTTGTTCTTCTCACGCGTGAGCATGAGGATTTCCTTCTTGGTGCGACCCTCGAAACCGCCGGTCTGCTCCATCGACTCCAGCTCCTTCAGGCGCTGCAGCCGCTTGTGGACGGTCGAGAAGTTGGTGAGCATGCCACCGAGCCAACGCTGGTTCACGTACGGCATGCCGACGCGGGTGGCCTCGGCGGCGATGGACTCCTGCGCCTGCTTCTTGGTGCCGACGAACAGCACGGTGCCACCGTGGGCGACGGTCTCCTTGACGAACTCGTACGCCTTGTCGATGTAGGTCAGCGTCTGCTGCAGGTCGATGATGTAGATGCCGTTGCGGTCGGTGAAGATGAACCGCTTCATCTTCGGGTTCCACCGACGGGTCTGGTGCCCGAAGTGCGCGCCGCTGTCGAGCAGCTGCTTCATTGTTACGACAGCCATGGCTGCGTATCCCTCTTTCGTTGCTGGTTGTCGCAGGGGTCGGCGACCTCTGCCCTGGCGTCCACTGCCGCCGGAACCCCGTTTCGGGGACCAGCCGACGGCTTTTGCGCTGGGACGCGCGAAGTCGATCCGGGATGAGCGGACCGCCGGACCAGTCTACGAGCCTGCGGCCGGAACTCCTAAACGGGGTGCTGAGGGCCCCGAACGGGGGTGACGCCTCGGACAGCAATTTGAAAAATTCCCAATTCACACTGTCGAAGTTGTCCACACTCGCCGAAGACGGGCTTCCGCGACACGATCGCGCCCCGCACCGTGGGGATATGCGCCGCATCATCGCGATCGTCCTGGGCTGGCTGGTGCTGCCGATGCTGCTGCCCATGCCCCGGGCCCAAGCCGGCCCCGGAAGATTCGACTGGCCGCTGCACCCGCGGCCGCAGCTGGAGAGGAGGTTCGACCGGCCGGTGCACGATTGGCTGCCCGGACACCGCGGCGTCGATCTCGGCGGCGCCGCCGGGCAGCCGGTGCTCGCCGCCGGGGACGGGTTCGTCGTCTTCGCCGGGGAGGTCGCCGGAAAACCGGTCGTGTCGGTGGACCACGCGGGCGGGCTGCGAACCACCTACGAACCGGTGCGCGCGTCGGTTACGGTGGGGCGCAGGGTTTTTCGCGGCGAAGTCCTCGGCGCGCTCGAGGCCGGGCATCCACGCTGCGCCCGCGCCTGCCTGCACTGGGGAGCGCGGCGCGGACGCGAGTATCTCGATCCGCTCGGACTGATCCGCCGCGCGCCGCTCCGGCTCGAACCGGTGCGGCCGGAGCAGGGGCAGCCGCCGCGATCAGCTGCGGGCCGGGGCGTTACCGCCGCGCGCCGCTCGGCTCCGCGCCCTCGCGCTCGGCGAGTTCGCGCTTCCACTGGCGGAAGGTCTCCTCGGTGCGGCCACGCCGCCAATACCCCGAGATCGAGGCGTGATCGGCGGGGACGCCTCGCTCCTTGCGGATATACGGGCGCAGCTCGTGCATGACGGCCTGCGCCTCACCGTGGATGAAGACGTGGACCCGTCCGTCCCGCCACGGTTCCGCGCGCACGGCCTCGGAGAGTGCGACGCCCGGCTCGCGGTCGCCGCGGTGCACCCAGTCCAGTTCCACGCCCGCGGGCCGAGGGAAGTCCAATTCATCTGCGGGACTGCCGATTTCGACGAAGACCCGACCCACCGCATGCTCGGGCAGCGCGGCGCAGGCGGCCGAGATGGCCGGCAGCGCCGATTCGTCACCGGCGAGCAGATGCCAGTCGACATCGGCTTTCGGCGCGTACGCCCCGCCCGGACCCGCCAGCACCAGCTCATCGCCGGGCTGCGCCGCGGCGGCCCAGGGACCCGCCACTCCCTCGGCGCCGTGATACACGAAATCGATGGCGATCTGCTCGAGTTCGGGGTCGATCGAGCGGACCGTATAGGTACGCGTGATGGGGCCGTCCGCCCCCGGGATCTGCAGTTTGACGTAGGCGTCGGTGAAACCGTTGGGCGTGAAGGCCGCGAATCCGGGCCCACCCAGGTGCACCCGGATCAGATGGTCGGTCAGGCGTTCGGTGCGCCGGACCACGAAGGACAACGGTGTACGAGCCACAAGGCACCTCCGATGTAATTAGGATTACCTAATACGGAACAGTAGCATGAACTATCGCCGATAGCTCGCGATATATTTTGACATGATAAACCGACTGGGCTCGCACGTCGTGCGCCAGGATGGAGCGATGGCAGACGAACGCGATGCCCCACCCTTCACCTATCCCGAAACCGGTGCGACGAACGGGGAATTCCCGCCCGGATATCACCATTTCCGACTGCGGCGGCGGATCGGGACGGGCCGCGCCCTGTTCGAATCGGCGGCGCGGGAGACCCTGACGTATCGCATGCAGCGCGGCACCGGCATCTTCGCTTCCGCGAGCACGCCGACGGCGGCCCCCGGCACCGCCCTGACCGTCCGCCTCGGCATCGGCCCGCTGGCCATCAACGCTCCCTGCCGCGTCGTCTACGTACTGGATGAACCGAATCGTCGCGGCTTCGCCTACGGCACCCTGCCGGGACATCCCGAGATCGGCGAGGAACTGTTCGCCGTCGAATACGACCCCACCGACGATTCCGTGCACGGCCTGATCGCCGCGTTCTCCCGACCCGGAACCTGGTACACCCGCCTCGGAGGCCCTGTCACCCGGCTGCTGCAAAGCTATTTCGCGGGGAAGTACATCGACGCGATTCGCCCCTGACCTGGGCTGCCCCGGCCTGGCCTGATGTGGCCCGCCCGGCCTGATTTGACCAGGCATGATCCGACATAGCCTGCCCCGCCCTGACCATGCCTGATCCGACGTGGCCTGACCTGAC
>CBJNFW010000053.1:0-34807 GCA_966435935.1 uncultured Nocardia sp. | reverse complement strand
CGTTGCAACGTGCGAAAAACACTCGGGGTTGGGGTTTGGTTTTTTTTTCCCGGTGGGGGGGGCGCCCAAAACGACCCGGATCGAACTGTTCGATGCCGTCGAGCACCGGGCGGGTGCGAACCAAAGCCGGATCGGCCAGCTCGGCCTCGCCGAGGCCGGACCCGCGCAGTTGTTCGTCGGTGAAGGTGGTCAGGGCCTCGCGGCCCTCGCGCAGCAACGCCCAGAACTGTTCGGGCGTCTGCGCTCCCGCCGTCCGCAGCGCCATGCCGACCACGGCGACGGCGTCCGTGCCGACCGGCTTCTCGTCCATCGATCCGGTCATGACGCGTCCGATGCGGTGACTCCGGTCAGTCGCAGCCACGCCCCCAGCGTCGGCTCGGACATCATCTCGGCGAACCTGAGCCTGATCCCCTCGCGTTTGAGCAGACCCGAAATCTTCATCACCCGTACCGAATCCAGGCCCAGCGCCATGAGATCGGCGTCGGCGTCCAGGAATTCGGCGTCGGCCCCCATCGCTTCACCGACCAATCTGCGTAACAGATCGTCACAGTTCGGCTTGTCGGACATCGTATTTCTTCTTCCGTCGAGATGTGTGCGGTAGTCGATCCGATGAGCCGCTCAATCGGAAGACGGTGGCTGCTGCCGCATGCGGTGCAGGAACGGGCAGCCGCCAGTGGGCGTGCCCGATTCGTTGTCGTCGGGAAGGAAGTACTGCCGCCATTCCCGGTTGTCCGGATCGCCGTAATTACCCAGCACCGAGGAGGGGTCGAGGCCGTCGTCGAACGCGACCAATCGCTTCCGGATCCGCTTGCGCGCCAACTGTCCCGCTCTGGTGTCCGGTTTGATGTTCTCGAACACCCATTGCGGTTGGAAGGTGATGTAGAAGATCGGGCTGTACCGGCTGCGGCGGCGCACGTGTGCCGGATTGCTGCAGACCACGAACATCGGGGTGCCCTCGAACACATACTCCCACATGGGATCATCGGTCTCGGGCGGAATGTCCTCGGGCCACCGGACCGGGTCGCCGTCGTGCAGGTCCTGCAGGATGTCCCAGAACGTCCGGTAATATCCGGACAACGTATCGTCGGGCTCCCTGGTCTGGAAGAAGACGATCAGCGACGTCTCCCGCGAAATGGTTTTGTACATCCCGAGATATCGCCGGAGAATGACGCGGAGTTCCTCGCGTGCGCCCGGATCGTAGAGTTCGTCGATGAATCCGAAGCGCAACCCTTCGGTCAGTGCGCCACGCACCGCGAATGTGCACGGAAAACCGTTCTCGGGCAGTCCGATCAGGTCCAGCAATTCGGTGCCGTGTTTGATACCCCATTCGGGTAGCGGGCCGAATGTCATGCGGCGAAGAGCGTCGGAACCTGTTGGGCCGGGGTCGCTTTCGCTCTCCATCAGATGATCTTCCGCAATAAATCATCGGGAATGACGGGTTGGTGGTACGTGCACACGCCGGACAACACGGTGGAGCCGTGCAGCCGCGATACCGGAATGAGAATCTTGTCGCCGGTGCGCAATTCGATCTTGTGGGTGGCGTTGTTCCAGAAGTGCATCTGCCCCTCCTCGATCATCACCAGGCGATGCTCGTTGTGCACATGCGTGGTCGAGGTCTCCTCCTCGCTCTCCACGAAGGTGTCCAGATCGACGACGATGTTGTTGTCCTCGAGGTAGCGGGCGATCTTCTCGGCGTACTCCTGATGCAGCTCGATCTGATCGGCCCAGCTCAGCTGGGCGGCCAGGTCCTGATGCCACAATTGGTGCAGGCGCTGGGCGGCGGTGAACCCGCGCCGGAAAGCCTGCGGCGCGTCCTGGCCGTAGGAGGTCACCAGCGCGTCGAGGACGCCGGGCAGGAATTCGCCGAGGTCCACCGACCAGCCGACGCCGAGGTCGAAGCCGGCCGGATTCGTCTCGGCAGGCAGGCCGCGCTCGAGGATCGGCCGCAGCGCGGCGGTGTCACGCTGTCCGGCCAGATGTGAAAATGCCGCCGCGCCAACGAGTTCCGGCAACCGGCCCGGGTCGGCTGCCAGTGACAGCAGATGATTGCCCCGCGCGAGAGAGGTGCCCAGCAGCAGCTGCCAGTGCCCGCCCGGGGTCTGGGTCAGATTCGCGGCCTCCAGCAGGTCACGATAGGCGGCGCGCAGTGAGATCCACTGCTGATAGGAGCCCAGCAGCGCGGTTTGCAGATCGCCGAGGTGACGCGGATACTCGCCGATTCCCGTGCGGCCGAGCGCCTCGCGCACGGCGGGGATGAAGCCGTGGTACTGCATGGCCACGAAGACGGCGGCTTCTCTTGCGCCAGTGAGCGTTTCGATGAGATGTACGGCCTCCGGCCCGCTCTGCGACAGTTCCCGGGCGGTGGTTCGCACCAGTTCCAGCGCATCCGCGACGGAGGTCTGCCCGGTCTCGACGGCGTCGTCGAGGAAGTCGAACAGGTGACGTTCCAGGACCGGACGCGCCAGCGCGGACCGCACGCGGTTGTCCCGGCTGTAGAAATCGGCTCGGTCCCGGCGGACCGTGTCGACGCCGTCGGCGGGAGCGACGAGGGTGGACTCGAGGTCGTAGATGTTGCGCAGCATGCGGTGTCCGAGCAGGGCGCTCAGGCGCAGCGCCTTTTCCGGCGGCATCGTGTCGTGGTATTTGACCCAGGCCAGATCGTCGGGCCGCACCGGCCTGCGGTACGGGTTGCCGGGTGTGGTGAGTTCGCTCCATTCCGCGGCGCGAAATGCCGGATTCGAGGCGAACGCGACGACGACGGCGTTCGGATCGGTGGTGTCTGGGAGGTCCGGCAGTGGCCGGTGGACAGTGCCCACGTTCTCTCTATCCCTTCGGTCACAGGAACCCAGTACGGATCGAACCGCCTAAGGGAACCCTTAGTGAGGCAAGGCTACCTTAACAATTTGCATCATCGGCGTCGAGTCCTTGTGCGCTTTCACGCCAGGGAATAGCTTGCGGCGCAAGCGAATACGGGACTCGCCCCAGGGCACGCGCCGATCGCGCCGCGACGAGAATCATTGCGGCGCTGTCACTATGGCGAGTTCAGAGTTTCGCGAATACTCCGTCGAATCGGGTCAGCAACCAGGCTGTGGTGCGGGCGGTCGGAAGCCGAAGAGCCGCACTGACATCCGCGTCGGTAGCCAGATAGGTGCCGTGCTGGACGGCGGGCAGTTGCTCGAGCAGGGCCTGATTCTCGAGTTGTCCGGCCGCGCCGGGTGTCATGTATCCGATCGACAGCAGGTCCGAATCGAGCAGGTCGAGGCGTTCCATGCTGATCTTGCCGTTCAGGCCGCCGAGGCCGCCGGACAAACCGCGCAGCGAGTCCGGCAGCTTCATGCCCAGCGATTCGAAGAATTTGTTGGCGTTGTCATCCGGATTGGTGATGACCTCGATATTCGTCGGGTCGACGAAGAGGCTGACCGAGAACGTCTTTCCGGCCAGCTTCGGGTACTTGCTCGCGGCGTCGGCCAGCGCCTTGGCGCTTGCGTCGATGACCGGCTGGGCGTCGGCCTGGCGGCCGAGCAGCTTGCCGACCAGCGTGGTGTCGTCCTGCCAGTTGTCCAGCGCACCGGCCTTCAGTGCGGGGATGGTCGGCGCGAGCTTGCTGAGCTTGTCGTATTCGTCCTTGGACAGGATGAGTCCGCCGCCGAGAATCAGATCGGGCGCCAGCGCGGCGATCTTCTCCTCGGGTACCGTCCCGCCCGGTCCCAGAGCCAGCTTGGTGACCCCCGCGAGGTTCGAATTCCCTTGGTCCCAGGCATAATCCGCATTGGTCAGCGGGTTGGGCACGTAGCCCGCGGGTTTGGTGCCCAGTGCGACGAGCGCATCGGTGAAGGTCGGGGAGAGCGCCACGATGCGAGTCGGTCTGTGGGTCACGACGGTCCGCCCGAAGGCGTGCTCGACGGTGACCGCCTGATAGGCGGCGGACGTGCTCGACGAGGTCGAATCCGAGTCCGAATTGCCGCACCCCGCGGCGAACGCGATCGCGCCCGCGGCGAGGGATATCGCGGTCACTCGCCGGAGAATCGGGCGCGTCCGCTGACGCGGTGTTGTCGGTGAAGCCATGGAGTGCAGAACCTCTCAGCAAAAGTCTTACTTAGGTAAGGCAATCCTATAATGGTCACCCGTTCAGGTAAAGATCGTCAGGCGTGCGAGCGCAGCCGCCACGACCTGGCCCGCTGCTGTTCGCGCCAGAACCGGGCGTACTCGCCGTCCGCGGCGAAAAGCTCGGTGTGCGAACCGGATTCGACGACCTGGCCATCCCGCAGGTACACCACGTGATCGGCGTCGGCGATGGTGGAGAGCTGATGGGCGATGATGAGCAGGGTCCGGCCTTGCCCAAGTTCGCCCAGGGCCGCGGCGATCGCGGCCTCGTTCCGGGCGTCCAGGGCCGAGGACGCCTCGTCCAGCAGGACGATCGGTGCGTCCTTGAGCAGCGCTCGTGCGATCGAAACCCGTTGCCGCTCACCGCCGGACAGGATGTTCCCGCCCGCGCCGACCGGATTCTGCCAGCCTTGCGGCAGGCGTTCGACGATGGAATCGACCTGGGCCGCACTCGCGGCCCGGCGGACCTCGGCCTCGGTGGCGTCCGGCTTGCCGACGCGGATATTGGCCTCGAGGGTGTCGTCGAAGAGGTAGACGTCCTGCGGCACCACTGCGATTCGGTCCATCAGGTCCTCGCTACGCAGGTCCCGCACATCCACGCCGTCGACCCGCACGCTGCCCGAACTCACGTCCCAGAAGCGGGCCACCAGGTTCACGATGGTGGTCTTGCCGGAACCGGACGGGCCGACCAGTGCGGTCGTGCTGCCCGCGGGCACGGTGATGTTCACCCCGGTGAGCACATCGACGTCCTCGCGGTAGCCGAAACGCACGTCACGCAATTCGATCGCGTTGCCCGTGCTCGTCGCCTTCGCCGAGGAATCCGGTTCGGGCAGTTCGGGATGCGACAGCAGGGCATCGATGCGGCCCAGTGCGGCGGCCGAACCGCCGAGCATCAGCAGCGCCGTGGAGATCTTGCCGATCGGGCGCAGCGCCCAGATGCCGAAGGCCGCGGCGGTGATCAGCCGCGCGAGATCGTTCGGTCCCAGATGCCATGCGCCGCTGCCGATCACGACCGTGACCGCGAGCACGATCACGAAGCCGAGCTGCACGCTCAGTTCGCCGACGTTGAGTCCGGCCGTGGCCCGCAGGATCTGCTTGTTCGTCGTCGCGTGCCGGTTGTGCAGGGCTGTGGACAACTCGCCGAGGCCCCGGTCCTCGCGGCCGCTCGCACGCAGCACCGGCTGGGTCTGCGCGAACTCGATCAGCCGGGCGTTGGCCTCCGCGACCGCTGCGGCCTCGTCCGCGTCCGCCCGCGCGATCGGCCGGGCGACGGCGCGTTGCAGCGCCCACAGCAGCGGGACCACGATCAGCACCGCCACGGCCACCGGCCAATCCAGGAACAGCAGGACCACCAGGATGATCACCGGCGGGATCACCGTCTCGGCAATCGTCCTCAGCGCCATGACGATTCCCAGCGGCGCCTGTGAGCCGCCGGTCACCAGCGCGGTCACCGATCCGGCGCTGGCCGAGTCGAACCAGCCCAGCGGCAACGCGATGATCTTGTCGGCCAGCCGGGCGAACAGTTCGCGCCGCAGCGTCGCGGCCACATGCGTGCCGAGATGTTCCATGACCGCGTTGACCACCCAGTAGCCCGCGACCACGACGGTCAGCGGGATCAGCCACCACCCCGCCGTGCCGGCGTCCCGGCGCAGCAGCGCGAGCAGCACCGGAACGCACAGTGCCACAGCGGCTCCCTCGAGGACCGCGTTCGCGGCGCTGGCGGCGATGAGCAGCCGGACGGGCCGCCGCGCGGCCTCACCGAAGATCTTGTCGAGAAGGGCGATCATGCGCGGGCTCCGATCGTGGTGGTCTGCAGCTGCCACAGCTTCGCGTATTCGCCTGCGGCGTCGAGCAATTCCTGGTGGGTGCCGCGTTCGGCCACCGCGCCGTCGACCAGCACCGCGATCTGATCGGCGTGCACGACCGTGTGCAGGCGGTGTGCGATGACCAGCAGAGTGCGTCCGCGAGCCAGCTCCGAGAGCGCATCCTGAACGGCCGCTTCGGATTCCGGGTCCGCGTAGGCGGTCGCCTCGTCCAGGACGAGTACCGGGGTGTCGGCCAGCAGCGTCCGCGCGATGCTCAGGCGCTGGCGTTCACCGCCGGACAGGGCGGCATCCTCGCCGAGGACGGTGTCGTAGCCGTCCGGCAGCGACAGGATGCGGTCGTGGATCTGAGCGGCCCGGGCTACGCGCTCGATGTCCTGCGCGGAGGCGTCGGGTCGGGCGAGGGCGATGTTGTCCCGCACGGTCGCGCGCAGCAGCGCGACGTCCTGGAAGACGAAACCCACTGTGCCGTAGAGTCGCCGGGCGTCCAGGGTCGAGATCGGCACCCCGTCGATCTCGATACTGCCCTCGGTCGGATCGTAGAACCGCGCGAGCAGCTGACCGACGGTGGACTTGCCCGCACCCGAGGGACCGACCAGCGCGGTCATGGTGCCGGGCGCGAGTTCCAGATCCAGGCCGCGCAGGACCGTGCGCTGCCCGTCATAGGAGAAGCTCACGTTCTTCATCGAGACCCGCCGGGCGCCTTCGGCCTCGGGCAGCGTCGCGGGCGCGGCGGGCTCGCGCATCTCCGGAACGTCCAGGATCTGCCCGATCCGCTGGGCCATCGCCTGCGCCTTGTCCGGCATGGGCGCGCCGATGCCGAGCTTGGGCAGGATCAGGTGCAGGTACAGCGGAGTGGTGACATCGAACAACGTCAGTCCCAGCAGCAGGAACGCGATGATGTTGACCGGCTTGGCATCCCACGTCGCCAGCAGCAGCGTCGCCAGGGCCAGCACGATCAGCGCGACGGTGCCCGGCGCGACGGTGGCGCGGGTGCACGCGCGCAGGGTCGCGATGTTGTCGGTGAGACTCTCGTCGGCGTCGGCGTAGTCGGCGGCCGCGCGCCGGAACCGCGCGTGGGCGCCGTAGGCGGTATCCGGTGTGGCCTCGTCGTCCTCGTCGGCGCGGTGGAACACCTTGGACACGGTGATGCCCTGGACGAGTTCCACCGCCGCCGAGCCCATCTGCGCCGAAGCGCCCGCCACCGCCCCGTATGCGGGAATAATCTTGCGGGTCAAGAAGTTTCGGACCAGCTGAGCGATGGTGACCAGGACGACCACGGCCAGCGCCGGCCGCCAGTCCAGCACGAAGAGATACACGACCACGGCGATTCCGGCGACCACGGATCCGGCGAGTTCGGGCTTGCGGTGGGCGATCTCCTCGTGCAGGCCCGCGACATCGTCCTGGACTACGGCCTTGGTCTTGCCCGCGGCGTCGGAGGAATACCAGCCCAGGGGGAGCCGGGCCAGGTGCCGGGCCAGCCGCATGCGCAGCGACAGGCCCAGATCGGCGTCGGCGCGATGCGCGACGATCGAGGACGCGATACTGCACAACGCACCCAGTACCAGCGCCGCCGCCGCGACCAGCACCCAGACCCACAGCCGGGTGTGCGAGGCGCCGCCGCCCAAGACGAGTCCGGCGATGTTCACCGTGGCGATGACCGGGACGACCGCGAGCGCGGCGGCCAGCGATTCGGCGACCGCGGCGACGGTGACGGGCCCGCGTACCTGCGCTGTCAATGTAGCGACGCGATGTCCAGCGTCGTTGGCTACCATGGAAACTCCCTCGTGGTCACGAGTTGTCGCATCTCGGGAATGCGGCAACAGTGCCGTAGTGCCGTTCGCGATCTTTGGTTAGGCTAAGCTTAGCTCAAACGTCGTGGCGTGGAGTGACGCCCGGTCACCAGGAGGAAACTCGTGCCGTCCATGCCCGGATTGCTGGCTACCCTCACCGAGAAGTCTTTCGGCTATCGCGCGAATATCGCGTCGACCGAACAGGTTTCGCCGAACTTCCGCCGCGTCGACCTGCGAGTCGAGCCGCTGAAATCGGGCTGGAAGGCGGGCCAGGAGGTGCAGTTCCGGATCGACAGCAACACCTTCCGCCACTATTCGGTGATGACCGTCGACGACGCGGGCACGGCGATCTCGGTGCTGTTCCATCTGGGCGTCGACGGTCCCGGCAGTCGTTGGGCCGCCGCATTGACCACCGGCGACGAGGTGATCGCGCTGGGGATGAACACGCCCGCGCCGAAGCGGCTTAGCGACCGGCACCTCTATCTGGGCGACGGATCCGCCGTCGGCGCGATCCACGGCCTCGCCGCCAGGCAGAACGCGAACGGCGCCGCGGGCGGCGCGGTGGAGGTGCCCGCCGAGGACCGCGCAGCGCTCGCGGACCTGCTGCCGGGAATCGATGTCCTGCCCGCGGCGGCCGTGCCCGGCGACGCGGTCGCCGACTGGATCGAATCGACCGCCTCGACCTCGGCGCGTTACGACGCGGCCTGGCTGTTCGGTCACGCCCGATCGATCCAGCGACAGCGCCGAATCCTGTTGGACCGCACCGAATTATCGCGCAAATCGATCACCACCAAGCCCTACTGGGCAACCGGGAAAGCGGGCCTGTGAACCGGATCGTCCCGATCGTGGCGCTGTGACCGTGCGACGTTACGACTGCGCCCGACCGGGACGATCAGCGGCCGCCCGGACACCGGGTCCTCGATCACCTGCGCGTCGAGGTGGAAGACCGTGCGCAGCAGGTCGATATCGATGACCTCCTGCGGCGGGCCGGACGCGGCGATCCGTCCGTCCGCCATCACCACCAGCCGATCGCTGTAGCGCACGGCGAGATTCAAATCGTGCAGCACCATCACCACGGTGCGGCCCAACTCGGCGGACAGCTGGTCGACCAGGTCCAGTACCTCGACGGCATGGGCGAGGTCGAGGTAGGTGGTGGGCTCGTCCAGCAGCAGTATGTCGGTGCCCTGCGCGAGCGCCATCGAGATCCAGGCCCGCTGGCGCTGCCCGCCGGAGAGCTGTTCGACCGGACGATCGGCCAGTTCCGCGATCCCGGTCCGGGCCAGGGCCGCGGCGACCTCGGCTCGGTCGTCGGCCGACCACTGGCGCAGCCAGGACTGATGCGGGTGCCGGCCGCGCGCGACCAGATCGGCGACGGTCAGGCCGTCCGGTGCGATCGGCGTCTGCGGAAGCATCGCGATCGTGCGCGCCACATCCCTGGCTCGCAGTCCTGCAATAGGCTTGCCGTTCAACACTATTCGTCCGGCCGACGGCTTCAGCAGCCTGCCCAGCGCGCGCAGCAGCGTCGATTTCCCGCAGCCGTTGGGACCGATGATCGTGGTCACCTGTCCCGGCGGCACATCCAGGCTGAGCTTGTCCAGGACGATGCGGTCGCCGTAGCCGAGGGTGATCTCCTCGGCGCGGAGCTGGGCCGTCACAACGATGCCTTCCGATTGCTGCGGACGAGCGAATACAACAGGTAGCAACCGCCGAATCCGGCGGTCACGACGCCGACGGGCAGGTTGCCGGGAAATATCGCGCGCGCGAGCAGGTCGCTGCCGGTCACCGATACCGCGCCGGTCAGCGCAGAACCGAACAACGGCTCACCCGCCGCGCCGGTGATCCGGCGCGCGATCTGCGGAGCCGCGAGCGCGACGAAGGCGATGGGACCGCAGGCCGAGGTCGCCAGTGCCGCCAGCGCGGCGGCGGCGGTCAGCAGCAATGCCTGCGACCAGCGCACCCGGACACCCAGCGACCGTGCGATATCGGGGCCGAAGCGCAGTGCCGCCAGCGATCGCGCCGTGGCGAGGGCGATGGTCAGAGCGATCACGAAAGCCGTTGCGGTGGGCCAGAACCGGGCCCAGCTGGTGTCGTCGAGCGACCCATTGAGCCACACCTGCGCCTTGCCGACGTCCTGGATCTGCGCCGAGACCAGAAGCCAGCCGACGCCCGCGACCAACATCGCGTTGACGCCGATGCCGATGAGTACCAGGCGAAATCCCGCGACCTCAGCGCCACGCCAGGCGAACAGATAGATCGCGGCGGCGGTGATCAGACCGCCGAGCAGCGCGGCGAACGGGATGCCGTAAACGCTCGCGGCGAACGCACCGCCGGTCACGGTCGCGGCGGTGGCGGCCAAACTCGCTCCCGCGGTGATCCCGAGCAGATCCGGTGCGGCCAGTGGATTGCGCAGCACCGACTGGGTGATCGCACCCGCCGAACCCAGTGCGGCGCCGACGATCAGGGCCGTCGCGGTGCGCGGCATCCGCAACTCCCGGACGATGAACCGTTGCGCGCCGGTTCCGCCGCCGGACAGCGCGTTCAGCAACTGCGGCAACGGAATCGGGTCGCCGCCCAGCCATACGTCGAGTACCGCCAGCACGACGAGGACCACCGCCAGGGTCAGCACGGCGACAACCATCGCGGGGCGGCGTACCGCCGATATCGGCCCGATCCGGATGGCGGGGCGTTCGAGTTGTTGCGGGAGAACGTCTTTCGCGTCCGGTGCCGCAACCGCCGCGGGCGGAATCTCGGTCACGACGTCACCGCCTTCCCCCGGCGAACCAGCGCGATGAACACCGGCGCACCGCAGATCGCGAGGGTGATGCCCGCCTGTACCTCACCCGGCCGGGCGATCAGCCGCCCGACGGTGTCGGCCGCGAGCAGCGCAATCCCGCCCAGCAGACCGGAATACGGCAGCAGCCAGCGCTGGTCCGGTCCGGTGATCGCGCGCGCGATGTGCGGAACGACCAGTCCCACGAAGGCAATCGGCCCGCACGCCGCGGTCGCCGCGCCCGAGAGCAGGACGACCGCGACCAGCCCGGCGCCCTTGGCGAGCCCGACGTTGATGCCGAGCGCTCGCGCCACATCGTCGCCGAGACCCAGTGCGTTGAGGCCGCGGCCCGCGAACAGCGCGATGAGCACACCGGCCGCCAGGAACGGCAACACGTCGAGAAATACGTCGAATCCCCGTCCGGCCGTCGAACCGACCACCCAGAACCGGTAGGTGTCTAGCGTCGCGGTGTCGGTCAGGACCAGCGCGTTGGTCAGCGCTTGAAGCAGGAAGGTCACCGCGGCGCCGGCGAGGGCCAGGCTCAGCGGACTCGCGGTCCCCGAACGCGTGCCCAGGGCCGCGACGGCGAAAACCACCACACCCGCGATCGCCGATCCGGCCAGTGCGAACCACACGTAACCGCCCGGCGTGGCCAGTCCGAAGACGTGAATGGCCAGCACGGCCATGAACGCCGCCCCGGAGTTCAATCCGAGCAGTCCGGGGTCGGCGAGCGGATTGCGGGTGTACCCCTGGATCAGCGCCCCCGCCAGTCCCAGCGCGACGCCCACGACCAGACCCAGCACGGTGCGCGGAATCCGCAGTGTCCGAACGACTTCCGCATCCGCGCTACCACCGGCCCCGAACACCGCGTGCCAGGCGTCCACGGGCGGAATCGTTCGAGCGCCGAGCGCGATACTGGCCAGCGCGACCAGGAACAGCGCGACGGTCAATACAACCGAGCCCGCGAGGCGACGCCGATGGATGCGCGAGGCGTGCGCCGCGGCCCGCTGTGACGCGTCCGGTGACGTCGTGATCTCTGCCCCGGTCACGCTCACTCCTCGCCGATCGAATCATGGTTAGCCTAACCTACATCGCGGAAGTGGAGGCATCCGTATTGCGTTTCGGGGCATAGGTAGCGAACTCGGGGCGGCCGGGTGATTCGCGGCGACATGAGCCGTCAGGGCTGTGTTACGCCGGAATCGGGCTTGTCAGCTCCCGGGCGCCCCCTTCCTTTCGAAACTGTATCGATCGCGGTCTGACCGTGCAGCATCTGGCCGATCTGTCCGGAGTCAGCCGACGGCTGATCACCCAGATCGAACACGGCCAGGCGAACCCCAGCCTCGTCGCAGTCACCCGCATCGCCCGCAGCCCGGGCACCGAGTTCACCGAGCCTATCGGCGATGCCGGGCCCGCCGGGAGTGCCGTGGAACGTGTTCCGCCCGAAAAGAATTCGCTGATCTGGACCTCGCCTGCGGGCAGCTCGGCGCATCTGCTGGTCTCCACGACCGGAATGCGCACCGCCGATCTGTGGCCCTGGACGCTGTCTCCCGGTGACAGCTGTGGCGGCCTGCCCGACCCGCCCGGTTCCTGCGAACTGTTCCACGTCACCCGAGGCCACCTCAGCGTGCTCGCCGACGGCGTCGAGGTGACCATGGCCGCGGGCGAATCCGGCCGCCTGCGCAGCGACCGCCCGTACGGCTACCACAACCACGGCGCCGGTCCGGTCGTGTTCCTCCGGACCGTCGCCCTCGCGGGCAACACTCGCACTCCCCGCCCCGGAGACCACGACCGGTGAGCCCCGCACCGCGCGCGTTGCGCGCCGCCGGCGTGTTCGGGACCGTGCCGGGCCCTGCATCGCGGTGAGGCCGTCGGCGATGTCGGCGGACGTGAGTAGTGTCGGTTGCGGACCGAGACTACGGAGGTACGGGTGGCGGGCGAGCGTGGAAGCGGGTGGCTGCGGGGGATCGGTGATCGGGTTCGGCGGATCATCGAACGGCCGGGCAGTGCCGATCTGCTGCGGTATCGGCCGGTGGTCGAAGCGGCGGGCGAACTCGAGGACGAGTTCCGGGAGCTGTCCCCGGAGGGGCTGATCGAGGCGGCCGGGAAGATACCCGCCGACCCGGACCGGCCGTTCGAGGCCGATGAGCTGGCGCGGATCTGCGCGCTGGGGCGGGAGGCCGCGCGGCGGGCGCTGGGCGAGCGTCCGTTCGACACCCAGTTGCTCGGTGTGGTCGGGCTGCTGCGCGGATACGTCGTCGAGATGGCCACCGGTGAGGGAAAGACGCTGGCGGGTGCCCTTGCCGCGGCCGGATTCGCACTGCGCGGACGTCGCGTGCACGTGGTCTCGGTGAACGACTACCTGGCCCGCCGCGACGCGGAGTGGATGGGCGAGCTGTACGGGCTGCTGGGCGTGACCGTCGGCTTCGTGGATCAGCACACCGAACCGGGGCAACGCAAGGACGCCTACGCCTGCGATGTGACCTATGTGCCGGTGAGCGAGGTCGGCTTCGACGTCCTGCGCGACCGGATGTGCACCGACCCCGCCGAGATCGTGCTGCCCGATCCGGACGTGGTGATCGTGGACGAGGCCGACTCGGTCCTGATCGACGAGGCCACCGTTCCCTTGGTGCTGGCGGGCGCGATCGATCACGGCCACGACGACATCGATGTCGCGCACGTCGTGCGCGAGCTGGTCGAAGCGGTCCACTACGAGGCCGACGGCGACCGCCGCAACGTCTTCCTCACCGACGCCGGCATCGACCGCGTCCAGGAACTGCTCGGCGATGTGGATCTCTACACCGTCGAAGGAGCCGACCAGCTGACCCGCATCCAGCTCGCGCTGCACGCGCACGCCCTGCTGCACCGCGACGTGGACTATCTCGTCCGCGACGGCAAGGTGGAGTTGATCAACGCCGCGCGCGGCCGGGTCGCGCGGCTGCAACGCTGGCCGGACGGACTGCACGCCGCGGTGGAGGCCAAGGAGGGCCTGGACACCACGCCGACCGGGACGATCCTGGATTCGATCCTGGTGCAGGCACTGATCGGCCGCTATCGCACCGTGTGCGGAATGAGCGGTACGGCCGTGGCGGTAGCCGATCAGCTCGCGGAGTTCTACCGGCTGGAGACCGGCGCGATCCCGACCAACGTGCCGTGTGTCCGCACCGATGAACCCGACCGGCAATTCCACACCGAGGACGCGAAATTCGATGCCATTGTCGAATACGTGCGCTCGGTGCACGAGCAGGGCCGCCCGGTGCTGCTTGGCACCGCGAGTGTGGCCGAATCCGAGCGGATCGCCCGCACCCTGGTCGACGCGGGTATCGGCGGTGTCGTACTCAACGCCAAGAACGATGCCGAGGAGGCCGCAATCATCGCGCGCGCAGGCGAATTCGGCCGCGTGACGATTTCCACCCAGATGGCCGGCCGCGGCACCGACATCCGGCTGGGCTCGGTCGGCGGCGAGGATTACGAGCGGGTCGCCGAGCTCGGCGGATTGTGCGTGGTGGGCGCGGGCCGCTCTCACACCGGGCGGCTGGACGACCAGTTGCGCGGGCGGGCCGGCCGGCAGGGCGATCCGGGCAGTTCGGTGTTCTTCACCAGCCTCGAGGACGAGGTGCTGGTGGACCACGTCCGGCCGGTGCAACCCCGGAAGGTCGACGAGGACGGCCGCGTGCTCGACCCGGAGGCGCAGCGCGCCATGGATCATGCCCAGCGGGTCGCGGAGGGCGAACATCTCGCGACGCACCGCAATACCTGGCGCTACCACCACCTGATCACGATCCAGCGTGACGAGGTGCTGCGGCATCGTGCCGCGGTGTTGCGAGAAGGCCTGGGCGGCGAGCGAATTCGGGAGCTGTGCGCCGAGCGCTACGAGAGTTCCGTGAAGGCGGCGGGGGAGAAGGCCACCGCCGAGGCCGCCCGGCTGATCGTGCTGCACCATCTCGACCGGCGCTGGAGCGAACACCTGTCCTATCTGGCCGATGTGCGCGAGGGCATCCACCTGCGCGCCCTTGGCCGCGAGACGCCGATCGACGAATTCCACCGTATCGCCGTAGAGGAATTCGGCACCTTCCTGACCACGGTGTACGACCGTGCCGCGGACGCCTTCGATCGGGCCGAGATCACCGCGGACGGTGTGGATCTCGAATCGGCGGGGGTCGAGCGCCCCTCCTCGACGTGGACGTATCTGATCAACGACAACCCGTTCGGATCACACGAGCGGCGCTTCGCCGATTACGTGGGCGGCAAGGTGCGCCAGAGCGCGGTCGCACTGGGCCTGCGGGAGTGAGCCGGGTTCTCCGCCAGTACCCGCGGGGCGGCGATATTCCCTTCGGGCAGAAGGGATTTCATCGATTCGGTGATCGGCCGTGTCCCGCTCGCCGCGCAGCCGAAGGCCTCGGGTGCGCAGGTCAGCGGGTCGGCTGGTCGCCCGGCGAGCCACGTCGGGGATTCCTCGTCCTCCCGTCACCGCTTCGGAACGGATGCGTCCGCAGCTCGACCCGGTTGCCGCTGCGCATCAGGTCGCGACCGGGACCGGGACGGCGAGACCGGTTCGGTGCACTCCGAGCCCGCACCGGCGCCGCGTCGCACGACACCCGCCGTCGACTCCGGGAACGGCACGTATTTCGGACGATCGCGCGCGGCGGCTGCCCGGTGCCCGCCCGCTGGACTCAGGTCACCTCGGTCCTCGGGCCGGTGCGTACGGGTGGTTCAGGATCCGATTCGTGCTGCCACTCCAGCCAGACCTGGGCCGGCGTCTCGCCGATGGGTCGAGCAGCGAGTTGATCTCGGGCGGTGCGGCAGTATCGCCGAAGATCGTGAACTCCGGTGGAATCGCCTGGGGGACAGCGTATTTCGAACCCATCACGGTCGCGTCGACGACATTCCCGGCGGCGGCGCGCGCCCACTGCCAGGCCGGGCCCGCGTGCAAAGCGAATTCGATGCCGAACGCGTCGTGGCCCGGATCGACCGGGGTGTACCCGCGTTGCACCGGATTGTCGCCCGTCGGGGAACCACACACGGATCCACCGGGTGGGCCGCACTGGATGCCCGGCGGGCAGACCGCATCCGCTGCGGCTCAGCCGCAGATAGCGGTACTGAAAAGGTTTGCCGAGCCATACCGTCCCGTCACGTGGTAAGTCGTGGGTTTCGCCGCGACCGGCTACGCTTGTTGACCTGAGTCGGTCCGGCCACAGCGCGACCACCTGGTTCGATGCGGCCGACGCCGGAGTGTCCGAAGCGCGATGCCAGCTGTTCCCGGTGCAATGGGAGGAACCGTCCGGAATGGTGATGACGATCGAGCCGATGATGTACAGACCGGTGACGATGTCGCCGGACGAGGCGACGGGTGCGAGCGCGTGAGCCCCGGCCCGCTCAATGCCGGGGAACCCACCACGCTCGGTGGCGCGGGTGGTGCGATAACGCTGGTGGAGGGCAGTACGTTCTGCCTGTCCGATCGCGTGGGCGATGTCGAGCCCGGCACCTCGCACGGGCTGTTCTATCGCGACGCGCGGGTGGTGTCCCGCTGGGAACTGCGGGTGGACGGCCATCGGCCCGAACCGCTCTCGGTGTTGAGCCCGGAGGCGTTCACCGCGCGATTCGTGTTGCGCCGCCCGCCGCGCGCCGGTGCGGCCGACAGCACTCTGCTCGTGGTGCGCGACCGGTTGGTCGCCGACGGGCTGCGTGAAACGGTCACCCTGGAAAATCTCGGCCGCGAACCCACCGCCGTCGTGCTCGAACTGTACGCCGAGGGCGATTTCATGGATCTGTTCGCGGTCAAGGAGGGCCGCGGCGGCCACGGCCGGGCGGAGGTCCTGGTCACCGATGACGAACTGCTGTTCACCGACCGGGCCGATCGTGCTCGCGGACTGGCCGTCACCTCCTCGGAACTGCCGCAGGTGCTGCCCGGTTCACTGTCCTGGCGGGTGGTGGTGCCGCCCGGCGGGCGCTGGCGGACCGAGATCCTCGCGCAGCCGACGATGGCCAATCAACGCGCCCGGCCGCCGATCCGGCCCGGCGAGCACTACGGAGCGAGTGAACCCGGCCGCAAGATCGAGGCGTGGCGCGATACCGCGACCAAACTCATCGCGGGCGATCCGCTGCTCACCGCGGTGCTGCAACGCACCGAGAGCGATCTGGGCGCACTGCGCATCCACGACGACACCCGGGAGGGCCGCACCTTCGTCGCCGCGGGTGCGCCCTGGTTCATGACCCTGTTCGGCCGCGACAGCCTGCTGACCGCGTGGATGGCGTTGCCGCTGGATGTCGGCCTGGCGCTGGGCACCATGCAGCAGCTGGCCGAGATGCAGGGGCAGCGGGTGGATCCGCTGACCGAGGAGGAGCCGGGCCGGATCATGCACGAGATCCGCCGCGGTCCCGCCAGCGGCCAGGTGCTCGGCGGGGAGGTTTATTACGGAACCGTCGATGCCACACCGCTTTTCGTGATGCTGCTCGCCGAGGTGCGGCGCTGGGGCGCGGATCTGGAAGCGGTGCAGGCATTGCTGCCCGCCGCGGATGCCGCGCTGGAATGGATCGAACATTTCGGCGATCGCGACGGCGACGGTTTCGTGGAGTACCAGCGCGCCACCGACCGCGGCCTCGCCAATCAGGGCTGGAAGGACAGTTTCGACGGAATCAACGACAGCACAGGGCATTTGGCGCCGACCCCGATCGCCCTGTGCGAGGTGCAGGGCTATGTCTACGCGGCACTGACCGCCCGGGCGGAACTGGCCGAGGAATTCGGCGAGTCGGCGACCGCTTCCCGCCTGCGCGACCGGGCCGCCGAATTGCGCAGCAAATTCGCCGAGGCCTTCTGGATTCCTGAAAAGGGTTGGTATGCAATAGCTTTGGATCGGCATAAGCGTCGCGTCGATTCGCTCACCAGCAATATCGGGCACTGTCTGTGGTCGGGTATCGCGACCGACGAACATGCGGCGAGGATCGTGGAGCAACTGTCCACGCCGCAGATGGACAGCGGATTCGGGTTGCGCACCCTGGCTTCGAGCATGGGCGCGTTCAATCCGATGAGTTACCACAACGGTTCGGTCTGGCCACACGACACCGCCATCGCCGTCGCCGGGCTGCTGCGCTACCGGCACATTCCCGGCGCGATCGAGCTGGCCACCCGGCTGGCCGACGGACTGCTGGACGCGGCGTCGGCATTCGGTGGCCGCCTGCCCGAATTGTTCTGCGGTTTCCCGCGTTCCAGATTTCCGGCCCCGGTTCCGTATCCCACCTCCTGTTCGCCGCAGGCGTGGGCGAGCGCGGCCCCGCTGCTGCTGGTCCGGTCGTTCCTCGGCCTCGAGCCCGACGTGCCCCATCGCACGCTGACCGTGCTGCCGCACGTCCCGGCCCGCTGGGGGCGGGTTGAACTCACCGATCTGCGTCTGGGCGGGACGGTGCTGGACCTCGTGGTCGACGGCGATCAGGTGGGTTCGTCGAACCTTCCGGACGACTGGAAACTCATCACGCACTGAGGGTGCGGCGGATTGTCACCAGCCGGTTTCGGTGACACCGCCGCGCTGTCCGGGCTCCTCGACCTCGGTGAAGCCGGGCGGTGGGTCGGCGGTAGCTTCCGTCCCGGGGGCCGCGCCCGCAGGGCCAGTGGCCGCCCGAGTGCGGACCGTCGGTGACCAGCCGGACTCGGTGACGGCGCTGTCGTCGTGCCGGGGAAGGCGCTCCACATTGTCGAAGGGCGTGTCGTCGGCGTCGACGGTGGTACGGCGCTCCGGCGAGTTCGGCGGTGCGAGAGAGACTTCGGGAGCCGCGGGCCGCTGCGCGGCCAGATCGGGCATCCCCTCGACGATGTCGTGCAACTTCGGGAAGCGGCCACGAATCTCCTGTAGCGGCGCCGTGAGTTCGCTGCTCTTGCGGGCCAACTCCGCGGCGGCCTCCTGGGCCGCGGCGGTGACCGCGCGGGCGATATCGGCATAACCGAGATCCGAGATACTGCCGTTGAACTTGGTCTCGATGACGGTGCCGTCGGCATTCACCGTGACCGCCACCCGTTTACCGCGCGCGGTGCCCGTCGCGGTGAGACGAGTGCGGCGAGCTTGCAGGTCGGCGATCAGTGCCAGCTGATCCTGGAAGGCAGCCCTGACCTCCGCCAGCTGGGCCTTCGCGAATTCGTTGGCCATCGTTGCGGCTGCGCGCTATTGGAAGCCGTCGGAGTTGCCGTGGTCGGTGTCGTCGAGATAATTCGCGGAGGTCTGCTGACCGTCGGCGTGGCTTCCGGAATGGTCGGCCAGCCCGTTGGTGATGGTGTGCAGCTGTTGCTGCGCTTCCAGGTAGCCGTTCTCCACCGCGAACTTGTATCCGTACACGTCCTCACCCCAGGGCGAACCCAGCCCATCGGCCTTGGACTGCAACGTGTTCAGCGCATTGGTGATTCGATCGCTGACGTGCTGCGTCTTCGCCGCAGCCTGCCGCAGTAGTTCCGGATCCACTTGAACTTTGCCCATGGCTGGCCCCCTCCGACCCCGTGTACTCGAATGTCGTTCGGACATAGCGCTTACGAATCAAAGATAGCCGTCCGCCCGGAGCGTCGGCAAGCCGATTCGAAAGGCGGTGCAGTCCAGGAGTTTCGGGCTTGCGGTCGCGCTCGCGGTATGTCACGGTGACGAATACCGGTGCTGCAGAGGGGGCTGAGGGGGACATTCGGTGAACGGGAGTGACCGCGCCAGCGGGTGGTCGTCATAGGCGGTATGGACAAGCCGTCCGGCCTGGAGTACCTGCTCACCTGGCTGGGGCTGGAGTGGCCCGACGGCGACGAGAACAAGATGTGGGACCTCGCCGACGATTGGCACGACGCGGCGAAGTCGCTCTCCGACATCGACGGCGACATCGATGCGGCCATCGGTGCGGTGCAGGCGGCGTATCCGGAAGGTTCCGGCGGCGACGCGATGGTCAAGCAGTTGCAGTCCATGCGCTCGGGTCCGCAATCGATCGACCAGCTGGTCGCCTGGTTCAACCACGTCGGCGACAGCGCCCAGTCCACCGGTGACTCGATCGAGGGCGGCAAGATCCAGTTCGAGACGCTGCTGTTGACGACGGCGGCCGCACTTCTGGCCGAGGAGGCGTTTCCGCCGACCGCGCCCGCCGAACAGGCGGCCACGATCGCGATATCCCGCGTCGGTGCGCGGCTGGCCATGCGGCAGTTGCTCAAAGCCATCGCCGAGAACGGGCTGAAGGACGTCCTGCTCACGACCCTGAAGAACCAGTGGCAGCGAATTCTGCTGCACCTGGTGCTGGACGCGGCCATACCCGCGGGGGTGAATCTGGCCAATCAAGAGGCGAAGGTTCAGAGCGGTCACCAGGACGGCATCCATTGGGGCGATGTGGGAAAGACCGCCGTCGAGGGTTTGGCGGGGGGCCTGACGGGCGGTTTCGCCGGCGGGCTCGTGCAGGGGTGGATGCGGAACCTGAGCAGCGGGATGTTCCGGGGCCTGATGTCGGGCATCACCGGCGGTGTGACCGGGACGCTGGCCGGCGGGCTGGTCGACATGGCGTATACGGGGCAGTGGCAGATGGATCCGAGCGCCCTGGTCGCGGGCGCGTTCTGGGGAGCGCACGGTTCCCTGGGCGGCGATCACGGTGCGATCGAGGACGGCACAGCGCCCCATACCCGAGTGAATCTCACCGACGAGGGTGGTGCGCCCCCGGACCGGGTGTCCGTTCCCTCGGACGGCCAGGACGGCGGTTCGCCGCATGTCGAGCCGACCGACAGCGTCGCGAGTGAGCAGCCGCCGTCCTCGGGGGAGCAGGACTCGGGCCCCGGTCAGCAGCACGGTCCGGCGGACTCCGATTCGACGCATCCGACCGGATCGGATCACGGCACGCAAACGCCTGGCACGCAGGACCATTCGACATCCTCCGAGCACGATCGTCCGCAGGATTCGCGTCCCGCCCACGACACGCCGACCGAAACCGGGCAGAAAGTTCACTCGACCGGTTCGGACGGGGTGCATCCGGATTCGGCTTCGGCCGAGTCGCATCCGGCCCGACCGGACGGCGCCGAAGCGCATGCCGATGGAACGAATGTCACTGCGAGCGGCGATCATTCGGGCGCGCGGGCGGACAATGTCGCGAGGCCGGAGTCGCCGGTCTCGGCAGGTTCTGCAGGTTCTGCGGGTTCTGCGGGTTCTGCGGGCGAGGGTGTGCGTGCGGCGGGGGCAAGTGGGCGGCCACAGGTGACCGGGGACGGATCGAGCGCATATCGGCCCACCCACCCCGAAACTGCCCCGGCGCGAGGCGAATCCGCGGCTACACCGGTAGATCGACCGTCGGCGGGCAGTGCCGAGTCGTCCGATGCGCGGCCGGCATCGGATCTCTCGGCCGCCGATTCCGTGTCCGCGGACAAGCCGTTCAGCGCCTCGCTCGATCGGCCGGTTTCGGAGACTCCGCATGCCGAGGACACTTCGGTCGCCGCGGAGCGATCCGAGGGGGAACCGGGACTGGTTGTCCCGGACGATATCTCGGGCATCAACGACACTCCCGCTCCGCCGGAGCCGTCGACGCGTGCCGGCTTGGCCGACAACGTTCAGCGTCCGGGCGATCCGGAGCGACCGGCGAGCCGCGTCGGCGACCGACCCGAATCCTCCTCGCCGATCCGGGCTCGCGGCACGGGCGTCGAACGTGGCCCGCGTGGGGGCGAAACCAGCTCTCGTCCAGGCGAATCCGGTCCCAGGGCAGGCGACTCCAGTCGTACGCACCGCGCGGGTAGTGCCGATCACCCGCGCGAACTCGTCGGCGCGCGCGCTCGCGGTGACGACGACGGCCCCCATCCGAACGAGGAGAATCCCGACGCCGACAATGGAACCCGTCCTCCGCCGCCCGGCGACGATCCGCGCACCCGGGCCGGTCTGCCGGAGAACTCGCACACGGGCGAGGAGGGGCCCCGTCCGTCCGGCCGCACCCTGGAGGAACACCGCACCGGCGAGCAGGACGAGCCCGGCACCCGTCCTGGCGACCCCGAACACGAAGAGCCGCAGCGTGATTCGACAGATCATGATCATCACGAAGAAGGCTCCCCGCACCCGGACGATCCCGGCTCGCCCGAGCGCCCGAGTATCGAGGACGCATTCCGCGACCACGCCGAGCCGACCGACGCCGGCCTCTCCCTGCACGCACAGGATCCCGAGCTGAGCAGGCTGGCCGCCCGCGTTCCCGCCGACGACCGCTACTTCACCGTCGACGCGCACGTCACCGCCGACGGCCACGTCCGGATCGGCGACCACCGTTACACGCCGGAAGAATTCGGCGACCTGTTGCGGCAACACGGCTGGGACGGCGAGAAACCCATCCGCATGATCGGTTGCGACGCATCGGAAAACGGCTTCGCGCACCGCCTCGCCAACCACCTCGACACCGACGTCCTCGCCCCCACCGCAAAGGCCTGGACCGACGAGAACGGCAACGTCTACAGCAGCACCTCCATAAAGGACGCCAACGGCAACCCCCGCCCCCGCATCCCCCCGGACGGCGAATGGCACACCACCCACCCGGACGGCACCAGGACGCGTGCCGGCGAAGACGGTTTCGTCCCGGGCACACCGGATGAGGCCAAACATGGTCTCGACCCGACCACTGCGCACGAACGTGCAGCGCAGGCCGTCGGCAAGGCGCGATTGCCGGAGAATTATCCGCGTCCTCGTCACGATAACGAGGTCGAGATCAGCGGCAAAGACGTACCTGGAAAGCGAACGCCATTCGCCGCACGTAAGGGCCTCGAGCCCAATACGCTGTATCATGTCGAGGGTCGCGGCGACTTCTATACCAATGACACGGGGCGAGTCACGTACGTGGAAACCACCTACGGTGAGAAGGGAAATCTGAACCCCGAATTGCAGAAGCCGCAGAAGGACACCACTTATGTGGTGCACCCGGATATAACCAGGCGGATCGATGGCGTGAGTCATGCCCATGTGTTCGAAACCGATGGGAAAGGCCGTGTGGTCACTGCGCATACCGATGCATACGCGTTGGGTGACGCGGATCGTTCGGACTCGGTGCAGCAGCGCGTGGGCAAGACAGGAGGCGACGGGTTCGACGGCGGTCATTCGATGGCAAACTTCGCTGGTGGTGGCCCGGAGCGCATCAATGTCGACCCGATGCTCGCATCGGTGAACCGCGGCAGTGGCGATAGCTTCTACAACCTGGAACGCTTGTGGCGTCAAGAGTTAGGAGCGGATCCGCCGCCGATCGTACCGGTCACAATTTATAAAGTATTCGAGGGAGACAGTGTTGTCCCGTCGTCGTTCTCGGTCGAGTACCGCATCGGCAACGGGCCATGGACCGAAAAGGAGTTCGGCAATGTTGGGTGACGGTGGGTTGTTCGCACAACAAGAGGCCCAGAAGGCGCTGGGGGCAGAAGTCGCCCGCTATATGCCGGGCGATGCTGCAGCGGTGGTCATCGAGATCTCGGCTCTGGCGCCGACATCCCTGTACCTCTTCTATTCCGAGACTCCGGACGGAAGCCGGGAGTCTATTCGTATGGACAGGAACTTCGATCGGCGGCTGATCACGCGGTTGCGTGAGGCGATGTATCAGCCTGGTCTGGGAACATGGTTTTCGGCTGTGTTGCGAGTGGATCGCTCGGGCGCGGTCGATGGGCGTTTCGACTATGAATCGGAACCCGAATGGGATGCTCCGGTGGATTCGATCGCGTATGTGACCGATTTCGAGAAATATCCGCGTGATATCGAAAATCAGCCGGAGTGGTTGCAAGCGAAGCTGGCGGAGGGTTACGAGCGCCGCGCCGCGCGTTCCTGAGGCCGGGCGGTTGCGTCGACGGCGCCGAAGAAGGGCGCTGATGAAACTCTCGGCGCCGGTGGGAATTTCGACAGGACCGGCGTCCCCACGGGGACCTCGTCGGCTCATTCAGCGGTGACCACCGACACCGCGCGGTCCTTTGCTGCGTCGTCCACCGCGCCGAGGCGAAAATCACGGGCCGAGATGTGCCGCACCAACTCCGGTTCCGGGGACAGCCCGTATTTGCGGAGGTAGTGGGGGACCGAACCCGCCCAGATCCACGTTCCGTCGGTGCGGTAGTTCAGGGGGACATCGCGGTCGTCCGGGGCGAATTCGTCGACGTCGAAGCTGCGGGCGGCCAGGATCACGGGGGCCGACTCCAGGTAGGTCAGCAGGGCCTCGTGCACGTGCGGGTCCACGGGTGGGCGGTCGGCCGTGGGGCGGCCGTTCGGGTCGCGGCCGTCGTAGACGCGGGCCAGGCGTGGGGCCGGTGTGGTTGCGTCGCTTGCCGGCTCGCTCATCTGTGTACCCATCCCCTCCGACAGGATCTCGACTGTGCCGTTCGATCGTAACCGGGGCGAACGGGCGCGATCCGCATACGACGGCCGACCCGGTCCGCCCCGGTGTACGACGTCAGAGGCTCACGCGCTGGTCCGGGGCCAGGAACAGTTTGTCGCCCGCTTCGACGCCGAAGGTCTGGTAGAACTCCGGCAGGTTGCGAACGACCTGGTTGCAGCGGAACTCGCTGGGGGAGTGGGGATCTGTGGCCAGCAGCGACTGGGTGTACTCCGGGGTCTGCTTCTCGCGCCAGTTGCGGCCCCAGGCCAGGAACATGTCGGTGTAGTTCGGGTTGTCGGTCTTCAGGTCGATGCGGAAGGCGGACAGCGAGATCATCAGTCCCCGCAGGTCGGCGAGGTTCTCACCGACCGTGAGCGAGCCGTTGACGTGCTCGGTCGGCGCCAGGCCCTCGGGCACCAGGCCGTCGTACTGGGCGATGAGCTGTTTGGTCTTGGCGTCGAACGCGGCCTGATCCTGCGGGGTCCACCAGTTCTTGCGGTTGCCGTCGCCGTCGTACTTGGAGCCCTGATCGTCGAAGCCGTGGCCGATCTCGTGCCCGATGACCGCGCCGATCGCACCGTAGTTGACCGCCGCCTCGGCGTCCTTGTCGAAGAACGGCGCCTGCAGGATCGCGGCGGGGAAGTTGATCGAGTTGGAGGTCACCTCGTAGTAGGCGTTCACCGTCTGCGGGGTCATACCCCATTCGGTCTTGTCGACCGGTGTGCCGAGTTTGTTCATCTCGCGCTTGGACTCGAAAGCCGCGATGGCCAACAGGGATTCGACGAGTTTGCCGCGGGTGACCTTCACCTTCGAGTAGTCCACCCACTTGTCCGGATAGCCGATCTTGACCGTGATCTTGCCCAGTTTGGCGATGGCGGCATCGCGGGTGGGCGGGGACATCCAGCTGGAGTTGCGGAAATTCTGCCGATAGGCGGCGAGCAGATTGTCCACCAGCTGTTTGGCGCGATCCTTGGCCTCGGCGGGAAAGTACTTGGCCACGTACAGTTTTCCGAGCACCTCGCCCAGATTGGCGTCGACCACGCCCACCGCGGACTTCCACAGTTCGGGTCGCTGCTGGACGCCCGCGGTGGCCTTGACGTACTCGAAGTTGACATCCGAGAGCGCCTTGGTCATGTACTTGGCGTAGCTGCGCAGCAGGGCCAGCTTCAGATAGTCCCGCCAGATCGCGATATCGGTGGCGGCCCAGATCTGCCCGGCGCTGGTGACGAACGAGGGCTCGCCGACGACGATCTTCGCGAACAGTTCCCGCGGTCGGTCGGTGCTCCCGGAAAGCCATGGCTCCCAATCGAATTCGGGTGCCAGCGCCTTGACCTCGTCCCAGGACTTCAGGTTGTACGTGGCATCGCTGTCCCGGGTCCGCACGTTGTCCCAGAAGGCCGCGGCGATCTGCTTCTCCAGGTCGAGCACGCGCTGTGCCGCGCCATTGGGATCGGGCAGGCCGCCACCGGCGGCCAGTTTCTGCAACAGCGTCGAATAGGCCGAAAGATACTGCGCGTATTGGGGTTTGCTGTAGTACTGCTCGCTCATGCCCAGACCGGACTGGCCGATCGAGGGCAGATAGGCGTTGGAATTCTTCTGATCGACGGTGACGCCGAGCCCGATCAGCCCGCCCAGCGGCAGCGCGCCCATCACCTTGGCCAGATCGGGTTTCGTTGCCGCGCCGTCGATCTGGGCGAACAATCCGGACAACGGAGTCAGGCCGAGCTTGTCGAGGGTCGCCTCGTCCATGCGTGCGTCGTACAGATCGCGGATCTGCTGCTCCGGCGTGCCGTCCTTCGGATTCTCGATCCCGGTGATGACCTCCTTCAGCTGCGCCTCGACCCGGTCCGATACCTCGGTGAAGGTGCCGAAGCTCGTCTTGTCCGGCGGCAGTTGATACGTGCGCAGCCAGGTGCCGTTGACGTGCCGGTACAGATCGTCCTGCGGGCGGATGGCGTGGTCCGCGCCCGACATGTCCGGTCCGGTGGGCGGTTTGGTGGCGGAATCCTTGCCATTGCAGGAGGCCAGGGTCGCGGCCACCGGTACAGCACCGAGTACGGCCAGGAATGAACGACGATCCAGCTGAACCGGACGGCGCGACGAACTCACGGAAGATCCTTCCCCGACTACAGTTGGCGGAGCGTTTGGTCGTAGTTCGGCACGAGGCTACTGGAGCCGCCTGAGAGCCGGGTGCAAGACGCGAACGGCAAGTGTCGGCTGAATGGTCATCGAATCCTCCCCTCGTTCGTGATCGCCGCAAGCATAGCGGCAGGCGCCGACAAGTTCGTCGGTCATCGGCCCTGATTTGGGTCCGACCTGCGGCTTGGCTACACTGATCCGGTTGCTTGCGGGACAGCTGTGCCCGCACTTCGGCCGCGAACCCACAGTGGTTGGTCCCCGGATCCTCGGAAGACCGCTGGCAGGCGCGCGTGCGAAGGGTAACTGACCATGCCCGTCGGGTCGGCAATCCGGCGTGCATTTCGTCCAGGTCTAGGAGGAGCTGAAGTGATTCAGCAGGAGTCGCGACTGCGCGTCGCCGACAACACGGGTGCCAAGGAGATCTTGTGCATCCGCGTGCTCGGTGGCTCGTCGCGTCGCTATGCCGGTATCGGCGATGTGATCGTCGCCACCGTGAAGGACGCCATCCCCGGCGGCAACGTCAAGAAGGGCGACGTCGTCAAGGCTGTCGTCGTGCGCACCACCAAGGAGCGCCGTCGTCCGGATGGCTCGTACATCCGTTTCGACGAGAACGCCGCGGTGCTGATCAAGGCGGACAACGATCCGCGCGGCACCCGCATCTTCGGCCCCGTGGGCCGCGAGCTGCGCGACAAGCGGTTCATGAAGATCGTTTCGCTGGCCCCGGAGGTGCTCTGACATGAAGGTGCACAAGGGCGATACCGTCATCGTCGTCTCGGGTAAGGACAAGGGCGCCAAGGGCAAGGTCATCCAGGCCTACCCGGCGACCGAGAAGGTCCTGGTCGAGGGCGTGAACCGGATCAAGAAGCATGTCGCGAACTCCGCGAACCAGCGTGGCGCCAGCTCCGGCGGCATCGTTACCCAGGAAGCGCCCATCCACGTGTCGAACGTGATGGTTGTCGACTCCGACGGCAAGCCGACCCGCGTGGGCTACCGCACCGACGAGAACGGCAAGCGGGTGCGCATCTCCCGTCGCAACGGGAAGGACATCTGATGACCACCACCGAGAACAAGATCCAGCCCCGCCTCAAGGTCCGGTACCGCGAGGAGATCCGGGACGAGCTGAACAAGGAGTTCGGCTACGCCAACGTCATGCAGATCCCCGGCGTGGTGAAGGTTGTCGTGAACATGGGTGTCGGTGACGCCGCTCGTGACGCGAAGCTGATCAACGGCGCGGTCAACGATCTGACGCTGATCACCGGTCAGAAGCCCGAGATTCGCAAGGCCACGAAGTCGATCGCGCAGTTCAAGCTGCGTGAGGGCATGCCGATCGGCGCGAAGGTCACGCTTCGTGGCGACCGGATGTGGGAGTTCCTGGACCGGCTGGTCTCGATCGCGCTGCCCCGTATCCGGGACTTCCGCGGTCTGTCGCCGAAGCAGTTCGACGGGCACGGCAACTACACCTTCGGTCTGAGTGAGCAGTCGATGTTCCACGAGATCGATGTGGACAGCATCGACCGTCCGCGTGGTATGGACATCACCGTGGTGACCACCGCGACCAACAACGACGAGGGTCGCGCGCTGCTCAAGCACCTCGGCTTCCCGTTCAAGGAGAACTGAGCACATGGCTAAGAAAGCTCTGATCAACAAGGCCAACGCGAAGCCGAAGTTCGCCGTTCGCGCCTACACCCGCTGCCAGCGTTGCGGCCGCCCGCACGCGGTGTACCGCAAGTTCGGCCTGTGCCGCGTGTGCCTGCGCGAGATGGCGCACCGCGGCGAACTGCCGGGCGTGCACAAGTCCAGCTGGTAAGTAGCCGATACCGCGTTCAGCCCGCGGGCGTCCTGAAATATGGACCGCCCGCGGGCTTTTCGCGTCTCGGGCGGTTCAGAATTCGAGGTCGGACCACGAGATGTGGATGGGGAAGGGGAATTTCGTGCTGATCGCCGTCGAGTCCTTCGGTGTCCATTTTCCGGTGAGCAGGTAGTTTGCCGGGTAGAGGGGGTGGACGCCGGCGGGCAGGTCGCCGTGGGTGCTTTCCAAGGCGAAGATGCGGATCATCGCGATCGCGCTCTGTTCTCGCTGCAGTGTGACCTCCCAGTACCAGGGGATCCCCGCCCGCGCGTAGCGGGCCCGCTTCTCGTCCATATCGGCCTGTGAATTCGACGGCGACAGAACTTCGCCGACCAGGAGAACGTCTGCGGCGCGGACATCTTGATAGGGGTTCGGCAGGCACCGAGTGACGAGAAAGTCCGGGGTCACGAAGTCGGATTTCCCCCTCGAGCCGAAGAAGATATTCGTTTCGGTGTGCGCTCGCCAACACTGTTCCGGATCTGCGGACGTCGCTTCGCGGGCGGACCGGCGCAGTCCGCTCCACAGCAGGTTGGTGAACTCTTGATGTTCTGCCGGCCCTCTTCGCAACCAGACGACGCGGCCTTCCCACAGCTCGATCTGACCGGCGATCTCGTCCGGCAATTGTTCGAGCTCCTCCCACGTCATGTACTCGGGGAGGTCGGGCCGTTCGACGTGCGGATGGGACATGACTCGATCGTAGTTGCGATAGGGAGGTGGGCGAGGAGACGAGCTGAACTTCGACGGCACTGACATGGCGTAATGCGCCGTGTCAGGGTTTTCCGCGTTTTTCATCAGCGATATCATCGGTGGGCGACCGTTTCACGACGTGGTTTCTCGCGGCGAACGCGAACCATCAGCGCGGGAGGTGGTCGGTGAACGCTAGGGTGTTCGGCCGCTACCAGCTGCAAGAGCTGATCGGTGAGGGCGGTATGGGCCAGGTTTGGCGGGCCTACGACACCGTCACCGATCGGGTCGTGGCGGTCAAGGTGTTGCCCGAATACTGCGCGGCCGATCCCAATTTCCGGGAACGATTCCGCCGCGAGGCGCACGACACCGCCCAGCTGCGTGAACCGCATGTGGTTCCGATCCATGGCTACGGCGAGATTGATGGCCGCTTCTACCTGGACATGCGCTTGATCGATGGCGTCGATGCGAAAACCCTGCTGAAGCGCGACGGGGCCATGCAGCCGCCGGCGGCGGTCGCGGTGATCGCGCAAGTCGCGGCGGCGCTGGACGCGGCACACACGCAAGGTTTGGTGCATCGCGACGTCAAACCGTCCAACCTGCTGGTCACCGACAGCGGTTTCGTGTACCTGATCGACTTCGGCATCTGCCGTTCGGTCGAAGATACCCGGCTGACCAGCACCGGCGCGATGATCGGGACTCTGGCCTACATGGCGCCGGAGCGATTCACCACCGGCATCGTCGACGCCCGATCGGATGTGTACGCCCTGACCTGTGTGTTGTTCGAATGCCTGACCGGAGTTCCGCCTTACCCGGGCAAGGACGCGGAACAACAGATCGCGGCCCATCTGACGGCCGAACCTCCCGCGCCGAGCCGGTGGCGACCCGATCTGCCGGGCGGGTTCGACGACGTCGTCGCCCGGGGTCTCGCGAAAGACCCGGCCGACCGCTATCCGACCGCCGGAGAGTTGGCGGTCGCAGCCGGTAACGCACTCACCGACACCCCGCCGACGATTCCGGCCGTGGCGGTTACCAGAGCGTCCGCGCTCGGTTCCTCGTCTTCCCCGCGCCGGAATCGACTGCGGCGCATGCGATTCGGTTCGCCGCGAAAACGTCCTGTCGTCTGGGCGACGGTGGGCGCGGTTGCCGTACTGATCGCTGCGGCAACCGCGGTGGGGCTGTGGCGGCCGACCCACCAGCCCGAGCCCGGACTCGCCTTCGACGGGAAGTACGAGGTCACCTACACCCACCGCACCGAGAACGGAAAGCCGGTCGAAGCGCTCACCGATCACCGGGTGTGGTCGGTCCGGTCGCGCTGCCCGCCGCACAGCGACCAGTGCGTAGCCTCGATCACCAGCGAGAGCCCGGATGTTCCGGGGAGTGCCCCGACTCAGTTCGTCGCGGATTATCGCGATGGCGCGTGGATGGTCACCAGAGAGGCGCCGCCCTCTGCCGACACTGATTGCGACAGCCCGATCACTCATGCGCACCAGAACGTTCAGATATGGCAGAAGGCGGTATTCCGATCGGCTGGTCCGCAGTGGACCGGAACGTATTTCGGCTATGTCGGCGGGCCCTGTGCATATGTCGTGGAGGACGGGATGACACTGTCCCGCGTCGGCAAGATCGACTCGAACGTCCACGTCGTCGCGCCCGAGAGCATCCACGCTCCCGCCGATCCGCCGGCGACTGCGATCAACGGGAACTATGACGTGACCCTCACCTACAGCCCGACCCCGGATGTTCCGAATCCCCCGCCGCCGGACAAGATGCGGCAGCGATACGACACCATCTGCCTGCGCACCGGCGATCGTTGTGCCGCGACGACTCAGACGGATCCGCGGACAGATCCCAGCACGGATCCGCGCGCGGTCTTCTCGCCGTTGCTCGTGTTCGAGGACGGAGCGTGGCGGACCGTCTACGACACCCCCTACCCCTGCGACCGCAACTCGAACGACCCGTTCACCAAGGCGACCTTCAGCTGGAACCTGGTCCGATCCGATGTCGGCCGGGATTCCGCCGACTCCTTCACGGGCACCTGGTCCCGCGACGAAACCACGCCATGCCCCGCGACCAGTCGCGCGACCGTGGACATGCAGCCCGTCCAGTCGGTCGGTGTGCATCCGTAGTTCGACTGCGGGATGCGAAAGGCAAGTCGCACAATGGGTTTCGCGGCCGTATCGGTGATGGTCAGACCGGGTAGCTCACTCCGGTGAGTTCTTCGGAGACGTTCCACAGGCGCTGCTGGATGCCCAGTTCGTAGGACTGCGCGCTGGAGGTGACCAGTCGCGGGTGTCCCCGGCTCTCGGTTCTGCCGTCCGGGCCGTAGTACTGGCCGCCGAGCACGCTCGGGTCGGTGGCCGCGCGCAGGCTGGGCAGTGCGCCCATCGCGGCGTTCTGCGCGATGAGTGGTACGACCAGCGGCGCGAGTCGGCGAAGCGGCGCGGGAAGATTGCGAATCAGGTCGGTGTCGGCGGCGCCCGGATGCGCCGCGACGGCGACGGTCGCGCCGTGTCCGGTGAGGCGGCGCTGGAGTTCGTAGGTGAACATCAGGTTCGCCAGTTTGGACTGACCGTAGGCGCCGATCCGGCTGTAGGAACGCTCCCACTGCAGATCGTCGAAATGAATTGCCGCGCGGATGCGGTGGCCGACGCTGCTGACCGTCACCACGCGCGATCCCGGAACCGCGAGCATCCGATCCAGGAGCAGTCCGGTGAGGGCGAAATGGCCCAGGTGGTTGGTGCCGAATTGCAGCTCGAAACCGTCCTTGGTGGTCTGGTGCGGGGTGTGCATCACGCCCGCGTTGTTGATCAGCAGATCGATCCTCGGGTGCGCCGCGCGCAGTTCGTCCGCGGCCGCGCGGATCGACTCCAGCGAGGTCAGGTCGAGTTGCTGCACGTTCAGCCGGGCGCCCGGCACCGTATCGGCGATGCGGGCCGCGGCCTGCTTGCCCTTCTCCACATCACGTACCGCCAGCGTCACCGAGGCGCCCCGGCCGGCCAACGCCCGCGCGGTCTCGAAACCGAGGCCGGTATTGGCCCCGGTCACGACCGCCACGCGGCCGTCCTGCGCTGGGATGTCGCTTTCGGACCACTTGCTCATGAGTTCCTCCGCTCCTCCGTCCGCCGGTATTACAGACCGGCGGTCTTTTGTGTCCTCGACGCTAAGAGACCGGCGGTCTGTTGTCAATAGACCGGCGGTCTGTAATATGACGACGTGGGTTTCCAGAGGGCGCGCAGTGCCGAGCAGCGAGAGATGCGCCGCCGCACGATCCTGGACGCGGCCGCCGCGATGCTCGATCAGATGCCGGTGGCCGATCTGAGCCTGAACGAACTCAGCCGCCGGGTATGTCTGGCTAAGTCGAATGTGTTGCGCTACTTCGAATCTCGTGAGGAGATCCTGCTGGAACTGCTGGACCGGGGACTGCGCGAATGCGTGGAAGAGATTGCGGCGCAAGTGTCCACGATCGATCCGCGGCTACCGGCCACCGAACGCGGCGACCGGCTCGCCGCCGTCTTCGCTCGTTCGCTGCAGGATCGCCCGGTCGTATGTGAACTGTTCGCGGCCCAGCCCGGAGTGCTCGAGCGCAACGTCTCGACGGAAGTCGTCCTGCGCTACAAGCGATCCGGATACGCCACCCTGGTGACCCTGGTCGACGCCGTCCGCAAAGCGGTACCCGAACTCGGGGAAGGCGCCTGGACATTCTGCACGATGTCGGCGGTGATGGCCGCTGCCCTGAGCGCACACTTCCGCCCGTCTCCCGCAGTCCTCGCCGCCCTCGAAGCCGACCCGGCCCTGGCCGCCCTACGCCTCGACCACCCTGCCGCCCTCGAATCCGTCCTAGCCACAATGGCCGCCGGCACCCTCGCCCGATCGGACATCTCGCGCGGGGCGTAAGCCCGAACCTGCCATCGCGGATCCGTGCGCTCCGGTCTCGGAGTCGAGCATCTCGTGACCTCGATGAAACCGAGGTAGGCCAGCGAAGCCATTGTCGATCAACAAAATTCGAGACAATCGCGACCAGTGTGGCGTCGCAGAAGCGATTGCGGGAGGGCGCTCAGACGGAGACCATGGTCAGTAGGTTCTCGGTTCCCTTGAAATCGTCCGGGTTGCGGGTATACAGCGGCAGGTCGTTCACCGATGCGATCGCTGCGATCATCAGATCGGCCTTGCGCGGCTTCGGGTTTCGCTCAGCGGCCACGACCAGCTTTGCCAGTGAGGTGAATCGTCGGGCCGCAGCGGCGCAGAGCGGGAGCGGCTCGAAAGCGTGCTCCAACTCCAGCATTTTCTCGGTGCGCAAGGCCAGTACCTCCGGCGTTTTGGCGCTGGCGATGCCCAGTCCCAGCTCGGCCAAGGTGACGGTACAGATCTTCGGCTCGATCGGCAGGTCCGCTTCGTCGATCAGGTCGAGATCGATCAGAACGCAGGTATCCAGCAGCCCCACCGGGAATCGGCTCGAGGCGTGATCAGTCATCGATGCGGTCCTCACCGAACACCTCGTCGATCTCCGCGCGTTCCTGCTTACTGTCCGGCATGCCCGCGAACCGGGCCATACGAGCCTTGAGCTCGGTGGTGGTGATGCCGCGTCGCGTCGTGATGGGGCGCAGCTCGCCGACCGGACGGCCGTTGCGTGTGATGATGAAGTCGTCGCCCGCCTCGAGTCCGTCCATGACGCGTGCGCTGCCATTACGCAGCTCGGCCTGGGTGATCGTCTTCCTCATGAAGTGATGATAGCAACGCGTGCTATACCTTGCTATGCGCCGCGAGGTGGGGAGTGGTCACGCAATGCCGATCAGCGAACCAGCTGGGCTTGTTCGGATTGGAATCGTCCAGATGGTCGTGACTCACTCTGGGGTGAATTCATATGTGCCCGTAGGGAATTCACGATCGAACCTGTCGGCACCTGCCGATAAGCTCTGTCCATGCCTTCTGTTCTGCACGAGGCGGTGGCCGATCTGTTTCGGCAACGTCCACGATTGGCGGCTGACCTCCTGGCGCTCTCCGCTGATTGCGCCGTGCCCGAGTTCGACCGTGCGCGACTGGAATCCGGCGACTTTCCGGATATCGACCCGACCGAATATCGCGCCGATGCGGTCATCGCGCTGACCAGCGGCAACAGTCCGGTGTTGGCGGTGGTGATCGAGGTGCAGCTTCGGTTCGATCCCGAGAAATGCTGGAGCTGGCCGGTCTACCTCACCACGCTGCGCGCCCGATTGCGTTGTCCCACAGTGCTGTTGGTGTTGTGTGCAGACGATCGCACCGCCGCGCGCTGTCGGCAGCCGCTGTTGCTCGCACCCCGATGCACGCTCGTCCCGGTCGTGTTCGGCCCTGCCGACGTGCCGGTGATCACCGACGCGGCGCGAGTCGGCGAGAACCCCGAGTTGGCGGTCCTGTCGGCCGTCGCGCACCGCCATCACCCCGACCGCGAACGGATCCTCGCGGTGTTCGCCGCCGAGATGGTCGACGTCGCCAACGGCCAAATGTACATTGACCTGGTACTCGCGATACTGCCGCGGGCGGCCCGGAAACTTCTGGAGACCCTTATGACGACCGGCACCTACCAGTACAAGAGTGAATTCGCCCGGCGGTACTACGCCGAGGGGGAAGCGAAGGGGGAAGCTTCGGCGCTGTTGACACTGCTACGTGCCCGCGGGCTGCCGGTCTCGGTCGAGTTGGAGGAGCGGGTGCTGTCCTGTACCGATCTCGAGATGCTGAATCGGTGGGTGCAGCGGGCTGCGACCGCGGGCAGTCTCCACGAGATCTTCGAAGAGTAGGCCGGAGCTGCCGGGACGGTTCGTAGTTTCTCGTCCGAGCGTCCGCCCCCGGGTAGGGTGGGTCCGCACCTGAGCCTTGGGACGGGAGATGTTCTGGGCGTGAGCCTCGGAGGGCGGTCAGCGCACCGGGTCGTGAACGGGGAAACCGAGCTGTTCGGCGACGTGGGCCATATTCTTGTCGTGAGTGACGATGACGAGTTCGTCCAGCCCGTATCGGAGCGCCGACGCGAGGTGGATGGCGTCGAGCGTCTTGATCTGCAAAATGATTGCCTCGGCCTCGTTCAGGATCGCGTGATCTACCGGGGCCAGATGAGCGTAGTCGATGATCTGATCTCGGTTCGAAACTGGAAGTCCCTCGCGGCGAAGGACTCTGGTGATCTCTGCCTGTGGCGCCGTGCGCGACATGTCATCAATCGCTTGACCCAGTGCGCGCTTGAACGGGTTCGCTGGCCACGCCCGCCTGATTCGCGCGCGCAGCAAGCACGTCCGGGAGCCGAAATCGACTGCCTTACTCACAGACGCCCCTTCCGATGCCATGGTCACCGACTGGGATCGCCTTCATGCGG